>NZ_CP085242.1:2700000-3000000 GCF_044810985.1 Marinospirillum sp. | reverse complement strand
GTTGCTGAGAAGCCGAACCACAGGCCTGCAAAAGTTCTTCTTCCGCTGGCAGCGGCTCTTCCTGCTGAAGCCTGAGCGCCAGCATACGGTTCCTGCAGTTGTCTTCACGTTGTGGCTGCTGCTCTTTGACCTGATCAAAAAGCACCAGTGCCTGCTTGTAGTCTCCAGCAAACAGCCAGGCGGTTCCGGCATTGAATTGCAGATCCAGAAGTTTCTGAGGGTCTTCTGGCGGGGTTTGCAAAGCCAGTTCATAGGCTCGAGCGGCCTGCTGGTAATCACCCAATTGAAACTGGGCTGCGGCCAGCAATCTGGGCAGAGTGGTCATTTCCAGAACCCGCTCGGGTTGCTGCCTGTTCAGGGCTTGCCAGGCCTGGTAGTCCGGGTTTTGCCAATCCAGAGCCTGAGCCAAAGGGCTGTTCAAAAACAGCCAGGGGGCAAGCAGCCCCGGCAGTAGCCAGGCCCCTTGACGACGTCCGGCGGCAGGCCAGGGCTGGCCCAGATACTGCCAGAGCAGAAGCAGAACAGCAGGAATCAACAACCAGTGTCCAACTTCCTGAAAATACGGGTTGCTCAATTCTTCACTGACTCCGGCTCCACCTTCCGGTTGGTTGAGCGCTTCCAGATAGTTGCTGGCGGCCTGACCCGCCAGGAGCTTGAGCGGCAGGTCAGCAACCCGGCGTGACTCCTGTTCCCTGATGCCTGAAGTGGCCGTTAGAATCACCGTCAACTCTGCCGCCGCCGGTTTGGCTTCCAGCAGGTTCTGAAGTTCTTCGGCGGGTGGCAATGAATCGGTCAGCCACAGCCAGTAGAGTGGATTCCCAGAGGGTCGGGACTGGGTTGCCAACTGCCCGGTCTGAGCGGCCAGTTGCAGAGCTTCCCTGGGTTGATCGCCGCGCTTGGGCATGACTGAAGGGTGGGCAAGACTGATGATTTGCCGCAGGGTTGCGGCATCCGAAGTCATGGGGCTGGCCAGATGCGCGCTGCCCGCATAAAAGATCAGGGCGGTTTGCCCTTGTTGGCGGTTATTCAAGAAAGGCACTAAAAGCTGCTGGGCTGCTTCCAGATGCTGAACCGCTTCAGCCTGACCTCTTTCCGAGGGGGCCAGGCGCTGAATAATCACCACTTCCTGTTGTTGGCGTTGTGCTTCCTGCAGTTGCATTGGGAAACCGACCCCCGCCAGGGCCAGGCTGAGGAAACTGGTCACCAGGGCAGCCAGAGACCAGAGGGGCCAGCGGGCAGAGCTGCCTTGTTGCTCCTGATGGGTCAGTAATCGTCGGGCCAGATTCGCAGGCAAATGGTTCTGCCAGCTGCTGGCCTGCAACTGACGGAAGGCCAGCCTGAGCAAGCCATAAATAAAGGGGGCCAGAAGCAGCAACCAGGGACGCGCAAAGGCCTCAAACATAAAGCCTCCGGCGGAGGGAAGACCTCAGCAGCCAGGCAGTCAGCCCCAGAGCAGCCAGGATCAGCCAGTAGCCCAGCGGATCTGCCGGACTGAAACGCCGAAGCAGGGTGGCCGGTTCCAGATCATCCAGCTGTTGATAAACACCTTCCAGTTCACGGCGATTGAAGGCGGAAAAAACCTCGCCCCCGGTTTCCCGGACTTGGGCGGCCATTTCCGCTTCAGGATTAAGAGAGACGACGATCAGGTGCGTGCGTATCCCGGCAGTGGCGGCCATCTGCAATCCTTTTTCGGGGCTGAGCAAACCGGCATTATTGGCCCCATCGGTCAACAGAAGTATGGCCGCTTCACCCTGAGCTTGGCGCAGGGTTTTGATACTCACACCCAGGGCATCACCCAGCGCTGTTCCCTGACCGGCCATGTTGGGCTGCATGCCATTGAGCTGTTGCAGCAGCAGTTGGTGATCCAGGGTTTTGGGGACATACAGATAAGCCTGGGCACCAAACACCACCAGGCCAATTTTGTCCTGGCTGCGGCGGCGAACAAAGTCCTCAACCACCTGTTTGACCTGGTCCAGACGCGTGCGCCCATCCATGATTTCCTGCATGCTGCCGGAGACATCCACCACCAGCAGCAATTCACGGCTTTGCTGTTTAATCTCAATTTCCGGCTGCTGCCATTCCGGGCGGGCCAGCGCCAGCACCAAGAGCACCCAGACCCAATACCAGGGGTTGAGTGATCGCAAGCGGGACAGAGATTTTTCAGGCGCGGAGGTGGCTGTCGAAAAGGGTAATTTCAAAGCGGCTGTGGGGCGAAAAGCCAGCCCCAGACGCTTGGCCAGATGCCCGGCCAACCAGGGCAAAGCCAGTAGAAGCAGTGCCCAGGGCCAGACCAGTATCAGGTTTGCCGACGTATCCATGTTTTGACCAACTGCTGCAGGCTTTCCGCATCAAAGTTATCCGGCTCGGCTTTGTAAGCGCCCCAGGCCAGTACCCGGCCGCTGCCTTCACGAAAGCCCGGGTCTTCACTGCGTCTGCGACCACGGCTCCAGTCCAGAAAATCCAGCCAGTCCTCACCGGTCAGGGAAGCCACTTTTTCACGCCGGAAGTTGCGCACGGCAATACGCCGCAACAGCAGGTTCAGTTCATACAGATAACGTTGCGGGTCCTGGCTTTCCTGATAACGCTGTTGAATCGCTTCCAGTTCTTTGTAGGCATAGCGGCGGGTTCGGGTACGCTTGTACCAGCGCCACCACAAAAGCAGGGCGATCACCAGAACCAGAGCGGCCGGAAGACTCCAAACCCAGGGTTCGGGGGGCCATTGATCGGGCGCATAAGAAGGTATCAGAGGTGCTGCGAGTTGTTTCAGTTGTTCAAGATTCATAGCTCGTTTTCAATTCCAGGGCCTGCCAGGGGCATTATCTTACCTTGTTTGCAGAAAGTTTCCTGTTGTATCCAGGTAACAGCCGCGCCAATAACTGCTTTTCATCTTGTGTGGAAAGCTCCAAAAAGCGCCCGCGATGCCCCAGAGCCTGGCGCAATGTCCGTTGCTGTTGAGCAAAGCTTTGTGACCAGCTCTGGTGCAAAGCCTGGGTCAGCGGTTGCGTCTCACCATCCATTTCCACTTGGGCGTTCAGCTGTGGCAACTGATAATCCAGGGGGTCGGTGAGTTGAATCGCCAGCAGGGCATACTGGCGACTCATGCGTTTGATCAGTTGTTGCGCCTGAAAGCTGCGAAAATCACTGATCAGAATCACCAGGCTGGAGGCTGGTAATCTTTGCCGAAAAGCAGCCAGAGCACGATCCAGTTGACCCGGCACCCGTGGCCGGATTGCTTCCAACTGCCGGTTGCAATCCACCAGGCGCGCCAGCCAGCGTAAAAAACGGGGCTGTCCGGCAACCGGGCTTTCCCAGTAGCCGCCCTCATCCGTTTCGATCCAGCCACCCACTTTTTCCTTGTCAGCCAGAGCCGCCCAACCCAGAAGGGCTGCCAGGCGTGCAGCCATCACTGCCTTGCTGGCCAGAGAGCCAAATTGCAATGCCGAGGTCTGATCCACAAACAGAGCCACCGGGCGTTGGTGTTCGGCTTCAAAGACCCGGGTATAAGCCTGGCCGCGTCGGGCAGTCACCTTCCAGTCTATATAACGCGGGTCATCTCCGGGCTGGTAGGAACGTACTTCCCGAAATTCCAGACCCCGCCCCGGCTGATTCATCACCCGACCTTCAGCACCCGGCAGGCTGCCCCGCATCAGTCGCTGCAGACTGACGGCAGACGCCGGTGCGCGCAAGCCATAAAGCTCTTTCAGGCTGACCGCCAGGGCAGGTTCCACAGGATTCATGCCACCGCAACCAGACTCAAAAGACGTTGAATAATGGCATCCCGACTGATGCCTTCGGCTTCCGCTTCAAAACTCAGCAGCAGACGGTGGCGAAGCACATCCGGTGCCAGTTGCTGTATGTCTTCAGGTAATACTTCCTTGCGACCCTGCAACCAGGCCAGAGCACGCGAACAGCGATCCAGTGCCAGACTGGCTCGGGGTCCGGCGCCCAATTGCAACCAACCGGCCAGTTGCTGATCATATTGGCCGGGACGACGGGTTGCCTGTACCAGATCCACAATATAGCGCTCCAGAGGTTCGGCCAGATGCACCTGCATCACCTGACGCCGGGCCGCCATCACCCCTTGTCGGGATAACTGAGTGGCCGCTTCTGTCTCCAGATCCGCCACCTCCTCACGCACCAGGCGCATGATGGCCAGCTCTTCCTCCGGCCCCGGATAGCTCACCCAGGTATGCATCAGGAAACGATCCAACTGAGCCTCCGGCAAGGGATAGGTGCCTTCCTGTTCCAGCGGATTCTGAGTCGCCATGACCAGAAACACTTCATCCAGTTTGCGGGTTTCTCCACCCAGACTGACCTGACGTTCCGACATGGCCTCCAAAAGTGCCGACTGCACCTTGGCCGGTGCCCGGTTGATTTCATCCGCCAGGACAAACTGATTGAACAGTGGGCCGGGGTGGAAATTGAAATCTCCGGTCTGGGGCCGGAAAATCTCGGTTCCGGTCAAATCAGCAGGCAGCAGATCCGGTGTAAACTGGATGCGCTGAAAACTGACTGCCAGTTGATCAGCCAGCTGTTGAATGGCACGGGTTTTCGCCAGGCCGGGCGCACCTTCCACAAGAAGATGCCCATCCGCCAATAAAACCACCAGCAGACGTTGTACTAAACTCTGCTGACCAATTACTTTACCATTGAGCTGTTGTTGCAATTGGGAAAAACGGGCGTGGACACTCATCGTCTCTGGTCTATCCTGTGTTTAGCACTTCCCTAAACAGCATTCACTATGCAAAGGCAGCATGAAGTCTTGCTCGGAAAGGCAATACGCGTTTTGATGGACATAGCATAACACGACACTGACTCGACTTACGTTGCGGGAGTCGCTGTCATCAAGAACAATAAGGATTGGAGCCACCATGCAAAAGATGCAAACCGCCCTACTGGAACTGATTGGTACTCTTAGAGAGCCCCTGTCTCGCCACCTGCCGGAACAAACCTGTGAACAGGTTATAGATTTTGCAAGGCGTCTCTACGAAACCGCTGCTATTGATGAGCTTTCGATGTGGCCGGAAGAAACCTTTTATGGCACCACGGTTTCCTTGTGGAATTTTTTGCAGGATTTTGAACTGCAGAAAAAAGACAAACGCACCCAACCCAAACTCAAGATCTTCAATCCCGATTTCGAAAAAGATGGCTGGCAGTCTCCCCACACCCTGATCCAGCTTCTCAACCCCAACATGCCGTTCCTGGTTGACTCCATGCGCATGGAGCTCAATCAGCGCAATCTCACCCTGCACACCATCCACAATGCCATCCTGCGCAGTGAGCGCAACAGCAAGGGTCAGCTCAAACAGTTATTGCCGCTGGATGCAGACAAGGGGCAGGAAGAGTCCCTGATCCTGATCGAGGTTGACTGTTTGAGCAATGAAGAAATCCAGGATCTGCAGGCCACCCTGTTGGATATTCTTGCCGAAGTGCACACTTCAGTGGTGGATTTTTCACCCATGCGTGAAAAAGCTCTGGAAGCCTGCCAGACCCTGAAGGATAAAAACCTGCAAGAGCAACTGAGCAAAAGACTCGACAAGGATGACATAGAAGAAGCCGCCGAATTCCTTGAGTGGCTGACGGCCGATCACTTCACCTTTCTGGGCTATGATGAATACCAGTTGCAGGACAAGGAAGGCAAAACCCAACTCTGCCGGATTGACGGCTCCGGCCTAGGCTTGCTGCGTGATGAACAAACAGCAAGCACCTGCGTGCCCGGTTCAGCCCTGCATGACAACCCCTTTATTCTGATTCCCGACCTCTTGAGTTTTGCCAAGGCTCCCCAGAAGGCGCGGGTGCATCGTCCGGCACACCCGGATTACATCAGCATCAAGACCTTTGATGCCCAGGGCCAGGTCAAGGGCGAGCTGCGTTTCATGGGGCTTTATACCTCCAACGTTTACATCCAGACCCCGCGGGACATTCCTGTGCTGCGCCAGAAGGTCAAGGCAGTCATCAAGCGTGCCGGCATGCAGATGGATGCCCATAATGGCCGCCAGCTGATGCAGATTCTGGATGTCTATCCGCGTGATGACCTTTTCCAGATTGGCATTGATGAACTGACCAAAACCACTCTGGGTATTTTCAATATCCGTGAAAGACGCAAGGTGCGGGTATTTATCCGCAAGGACAGCTACGGCCAGCTTTATTCGGTGCTGGTTTATATGCCCAGGGATATTTACAGCACGGATATCCGCCATAAAACCCAGAAGGTTCTCTGCGAGGCTCTGGATGCCGATTTTGTTGAATTCACCACCTACTTCTCAGAATCCATTCTCTGCCGCACCCAGTATATTCTCAGCTTCCGCCAGCCTGAAGGCGTGCAATACGACGCCCGGGAAATTGAACAAAGGGTCATCCAGGTCACCCGTTCCTGGAATGACTCCCTGCACAGTGCCCTGACCGAAAGCCTGGGTGAAGACCAAGCCAATCAACTGATGCGTTTTTACAAGGATGGTTTTTCAGCCGCCTATTGCGATGATTTCAGTCCCCGCCATGCAGTCAATGACATCCAGCATTTTGAAATGCTCAAGGGAGACAAAACCATTGCCCTGAGCCTTTATCGCACCGTCGAGGAAGCCGACCTGCTGCGTTTCAAACTCTTCCAGAAAGGTGAGCCGCTCCTGCTTTCCGATGTGCTGCCGGTACTGGAAAACCTGGGGCTTCGGGTGCTGGGTGAGCGGCCCTATGAAATCCGCCGTGGTGATGAAAACTGCTGGATGCATGACTTTTCCCTGGATGTTGCCATCAGGGGACTGGAAAATCTGGATCTCACCCAGGTCAAAGACATCTTCCAGGATGCCTTCCTGAAAACCTGGCTGGGCCAGGCTGAAAGTGATTCTTTTAACCGCCTGGTGCTCTCCGCCGGGCTGAGCTGGAGAGAGGTTGCCCTGCTGCGCGGCTATGCCCGCTATATGAAACAGATCGGTTCAACCTTTTCCCAGGACTATATTGCCGCCACTCTGGTCAATCACCCGGACTTGACCCGCAAGCTGGTGACCCTCTTCGATCTCCACTTCAATCCTGATATCTCCCGCTCAGAGGCAGCCTGCAACCAGTGCCAGCAACAGCTTGACCAGGCCCTGGAAAAAGTGGCCAGCCTCAGTGAAGACCGCATCCTGCGCCGCTACATGGAGCTGATCAGCGCAACCCTGCGCAGCAACTTTTACCAGTGGACGCCAGCCGGTGATGCCAAAACCTACATCAGCTTCAAGCTGGAACCCAGTGCCATCAGTGATATCCCCCAGCCCCGCCCGCGCTTTGAGATTTTTGTCTATTCACCCAGAGTGGAAGGGGTGCATCTGCGCTATGGCAAGGTAGCCCGCGGTGGCCTGCGCTGGTCGGATCGTCATGAGGATTTCCGCACGGAAGTCCTGGGGCTGGTCAAGGCCCAGCAGGTCAAGAATGCGGTGATCGTGCCAGTGGGGGCCAAGGGCGGCTTTATCTGCAAACAACTGCCGGATGCCAGTGACCGTGAAGCCTTTCAGGCCGAAGGCATTGCCTGCTATAAAACCTTCATTTCCGGCCTTCTGGACATCACCGACAACCTCAACCAGGGACAGGTTATGCCTCCTGAGCGGGTTGTACGCCAGGATGAAGACGACTCCTATCTGGTGGTGGCCGCCGACAAGGGCACAGCCACCTTCTCGGACATTGCCAACGGCATCTCTGCCGATTATGACTTCTGGCTGGGGGATGCTTTTGCCTCCGGCGGCAGTGCCGGTTATGACCACAAGAAAATGGGCATTACCGCCCGGGGTGCCTGGGTCAGTGTGCAGCGCCACTTCCGCGAACTGGGTATCAATGTCCAGAAAGAGGAATTCACCGTACTGGGCATTGGCGACATGGCCGGGGATGTGTTTGGTAATGGCATGCTGTTATCGGAACACATCTGCCTGGTGGCCGCCTTCAACCACAAACACATCTTCATTGACCCCAACCCGGATGCCGCAGCCAGCTTCAAGGAGCGCCAGCGGATGTTCAAGGAAAGAGCCGGTTGGGACAGCTTCAAAAAAGAACTCATCTCCGAAGGCGGTGGCATCTTCTCACGGGAAGCCAAAAGCATCGTTCTGACATTCCAGATGCAGGAGCGCTTTGGTATTCAGGCCACACGCATGACTCCAGCCGAGCTGATCAATGCCTTGATGCAGGCTCCTCTTGATTTGATCTGGAATGGCGGTATCGGCACCTATGTCAAAGGCAGGGATGAAACTCATGCCGAGGTCGGTGACAAGGCCAATGACATCCTGCGCATTGATGGTAACCAGTTGCGCTGCCGGGTGGTGGGTGAAGGCGGCAATCTGGGCTTCACCCAGAAAGGTCGCATCGAGGCAGCCCTCTCCGGCGTGCGCTTCAATACGGACTTTATCGACAATGCCGGTGGCGTGAACTGTTCCGACCATGAGGTCAACATCAAGATCCTTCTGCAGCAGGTGATGCAGGCCGGTGACCTGACCCGCAAGCAACGCGATCAGCTGCTGGAAGACATGACCGAAGAAGTGGCTGACCTGGTTCTGAAAGACAACTATACCCAGGCCCAGGCTCTGGCCATTGCCGACCTGGACAGCCGTAAAAGCCTGGGCCACTACCGCCGCCTGATCAATACCCTGGAAGCGGAAGGCAAGCTGGACAGAGAGCTGGAATTTTTGCCCTCCGACGATGAACTGCAGGATCGTGAAGCCGAACACAAGGGGCTGACCCGCCCGGAACTCTCGGTGCTTCTCGCTTATGCCAAGGCCGACATCAAGAATTCAGTGCTGGAATCAGAGGTTCCTGAAGACCCCTGGTTGGGCCAGGCTCTGAAACGGGCATTTCCTGGTGTGATTCTGGAACGTTATGCCCAGCCCCTGGAGAATCACCGCCTCAAACGTGAGCTGATTACCACCATGCTGGTCAACGAACTGGTGGATCGCATGGGCATCACCTTTGTCCACCGCCTCAAGGATAATGCTGCCTTGAGTGTGCCGGACATAGTGCGGGGTTATGCAGTGGCCAGGGATGTCTTTGACCTGGTCAACCTCTGGAGTGCTATTGAATCCCTGGATCACCAGGTGGATGCCAGTCTGCAACTGCAACTGATGCATGATCTGACCCGCATGTTGCGCCTGGCCACCCGCTGGCTGGTACGCAACCGCTTTGCCGGTCTGACCGCCAGAGAGGCAGTCGACTATTTTGCACCCAAGGTGCAGTTGATCACCGAGCAGATTGCCCAGCGCTTGAGCGGCGATGAAAAACAAGCCTGGCAGGTACGCTGTGACCAGATGACGGCCAATGGAGTGCCTGAAGAACTGGCATCGCGCCTGGCAGGTATCGGTCACCTCTATTCGGCCTTGAATATCATTCAGGGGGAAAGGGAAACCGAACAGCCGCTGACCCAGGTGACGGAAGCCTACTTCCTGCTGGGCCAACAGCTGCAGTTGCCCTGGTTGAAGCAACAGATCGTTGATCTGCCCGTGCATGACAGCTGGGAAGCCATGGCCAGGGAAGCCTACCGGGATGAGCTGGATGATCGCCACCGGCAGTTGACGGTCAGTCTGTTGGCTCTGGAAGGAGGCTCCAGCGATCTCGAAGCCCGGATGGAGCAGTGGCTGCAACACTATGCCCTGCAGGTGGAACGCTGGCAAAATCTCTTGCATGAGGTCCGGGGTGGCACTAATGTAGGTTATCCGCTGTTTGCTGTCGCCATGCGCCAGCTGGCAGTTCTGAGTATCCACGACTCTGAGTAGCGATCACTGACCGTCAATGCCTAGTGTTTATGTGCGCCTGAACATGGGGGTAAGCGAGTGCCTGGAGTTTTATACCAGCCAGGCACCCAATGCCAGAACCCACACCGTAGACGGGCGCAGCATTATTTTCCCGCGCCGTTTGCTGCGCAACATGGTTGACAGCAACGGCATCCACGGGCTGTTTCGTATTACCTACAATGACCAGGGGCAATTTGTTTCCATTGAAAGGGTTTCTACTTAGGAGAACAGCAACCGGTGTATACCTTTCTGATTGCCGACGATCATCCCCTGTTCCGTGAAGCCATGATGGATGTTGTGGCGGCCACCTTTCCGGGTTCCCTGCTGCTGGAAACCGAAAACCTGGACACCACTCTGGAGATGATCCAGCAAAGAGAAGAAGTTGACCTTTTGCTGTTGGATCTGAAAATGCCGGGTATGCAGGGCTTTGAGGGTATCAGTCGGCTTCATGCCCAGCGCCCCACACTTCCGGTGGTCATCATTTCCGCAGAGGATGACCGCCAGGTCGTACTCGAAGCCATCACGGCAGGGGCCATCGGCTTTATATCCAAGGCCTCACCGCGCGAAGAAATGGCCAGGGCTCTGCAGTTGCTCCTGACCGGACAGGTTTACCTGCCTTCACACAGTATCCGTCAGGCCGAAACACCGACCCTCAGCAAAGACCCTCACCCGGCTGCCCTGCAACAGCTGACCCGCAAACAACTGGAAGTTCTGGAACGCATGGCTCTGGGCGAGTCCAACAAACAAATTGCCTGGCACTTGCAGATTGCGGAAACCACGGTCAAGGGGCATGTTGCCGCCATCATGCATAAACTGGAGCTCAAAAACCGGGTTCAGCTTGCCCTGGCAGCCCAGAAACACTTTTCAACCCAGTAGCTGTCCCAAAGCCTGGCGCAAGCGCAAGGGGCGAACCGGCTTGTAAAGCAGCTGATAACCTTCACGCTTGACCTCGGCTTTCAACTGGTGGCTGTGGTTGGCGGTAATCACCAGCACGGCCGGTTCCTTCTGCAAACGGCTTTTCAGCAAACGCACGGCATCCAGACCGGATTCCTGCTTGTCCAGATGATAATCCACGACCAACAGCTGTGGCCCCAGGGAATCACGGATGGCTTGTTGCTCCAATTCCACAGCATGCGTTGCCGTTATCACCTGACAACCCCAGGATTCCAGTAATTGCTGCATACCTTCGCAGATGGCCGGGTCGTTATCCAGCACCCATACACGGGCAAGGTTCAGGCACTTCTGTTTGCTCAACAAGGGGTCCGTTGACAGTCTGCTGATCTCGGCGGCTCTCACTCGGGGCACTTCAACACTGAACATCGAACCCCTGCCCAGCCAGGAAGCCACCCTGACCGGATGCCCCAGCATTCTCGCCATCTTGTCGACGATGGCCAGCCCCAGGCCCAGCCCCTGATCCTTGCCATTCACCGGCTCCAGCTGAACACGCTGAAACTCCTGAAAAATATCTTCCAGCCGATCTTCGGGAATACCCAGGCCAGTATCCCAGACCTGGATAAGCAGGCTGCCGGCTTGACGCCGACAACCCAGCAACAAACGCCCACCCGCTGGGGTATAACGCAAAGCGTTGGCCAGAAAATTGCGCAAAATTCTGGCCAGAAGATGCTGATCCGTTTCCACCCAGGTCTGGGTGCTGACCCAGTTGAATTGCAAATTTTTACTGGCGGCCACCTGCTGGTACTCCGAGCCCAGATTATCCAGTAACTCTGCCAGACAAAAGCAGGCTTTATCCGGCTGAACGGCCCCGGCATCCAGTTTGGAAATATCCACTAGAGTTCTCAGCAGAGACTCCACATCATTCAGTGAGCGGCTGGCAGAAGTCACCAGTTGGCTGGTCACGGGTTCCAGTTGTTTTTCTTCCAGAGCCGAAGTGAACAGGCGGGCGGCATTCAGGGGCTGCAGGAGATCATGACTGACTGCGGTGAGGAATTTGCTTTTGGAAACATTGGCTGCTTCTGCTTCCTGTTTGGCTTCCAGCAAACTCGTTTCCATCATTTTGCGTTCCCTGATTTCCTGATGCAGCTGAGTATTCAAACGAGTCAGTTCACTGGTTCTTTCCCTGACCTGCTCAGCCAGGGCGGCGGCATGCTCAAAAGCGGCATAGGGCGCTTCTGACAGGCTGTTGCCAGCTTCAACTCTTTCAATCAGCGCCCGATTGATTTTTTTCAGGCGCAGATTCTCTTCCTTGAGGTGCTGCAGCGAATCGGAGTTATTGGCTGGCATCACCTTCTCCCAGCACCACACCGGTAAAGGTCTGGTTGATATGCAGACCGGCATGGTGCTCACCATAGGTATTGAAACCTATGACCCGGTGTTTACGCAGGAAGGCTGAAGCGGCTTCTTTTTCTCCCTGCTGCTCACTTTCCAGACGCCTCAGAAAACAATCACACCCCAGGGTCATCAAGGGTTTGCCGATTCTTTCCCGAATACGCGCAAAACACTGCTGCAAATCCGGCAGCAAGGGTTGTGGCTGCATTGCGGTCAGGACACTGCCTTTACCCACAGCACAGTAGAAAGTCAGGCTGAGGTCTGCATGCACCTGTTGGATGGAACGCACATAAAAATCCTGGCCCAGCTTCACTGCCAGGGGGTTCAGGGCAAAGGTCAGAGGTGACAACTGCTCGACTGGAACAGCGGTCAGCTCGGCGTATACCTCAGCAGCCGGACGGGCGTTCAGTTCGTATACCCGGCGCTGAGCGGCATCGGCTTCGGTGACCACCAGCTTGGTTTCCAGAGGTTGCATGTGATGGGTGGTGAAGACTTCAAAAGGCAGCAAGGTGGTAAACAAAATCAGGACTGCAGCCCGGTTATGAAAGGCACCTTTCACAAAGACATGGGTATTGGCCAGCCGGATATCATCCCCGGCTGAGCCACCAAAATGAGGAATGCCACCCAGAGCTGCATTCAGGGCAACCAGAACCAGTTCTTCCTGACTGGACAAGCCATCAAACAGGGTCATTGCAAAATGCCGCCCCTGACCGGAAAAGTTTTGCTTGCTGGTTTCCAGCAGTTGGTTGACCTCCTGCTGTGCACTGGCCAGGGAAAAGTTTTCCAGCGGCTGGATCAGGGTAATCGCCAGGGAAAAAGCTTGTTGACTGAAGCCCAGCGCGGTAATCGAGCCTTGGGCATAGCCCTGCAACCCCAATTCACCGGCCGTGGTACAACCTACCAGTTCCTGCCCTGCAAATTCCGTATTCAGGGCCTGGGCCAGCTGCGGCAGGGGGTATTCTGCCGAACAAAAGAAAACCACCCAGCGCAAATCCGGGTGGTTCAGTTGGGTTGCCAGCTCCTTTGCTGCCTGCCAGGGATCACTGGCAGAGGAGCTGGCAGCCTTCAGGGGTTGGCTGGTTTCAGAAAAAGCCCATGGGGTTGACGTCATAGCTGACCAGCAGGTTTTTGGTTTGTTGATAATGCTCCAGCATCATCTTGTGGTTTTCACGGCCGACACCGGATTTTTTGTAGCCACCGAAGGCTGCGTGGGCTGGATAGTGATGATAGCAGTTGGTCCACACCCGGCCCGCTTCAATGCCCCGCCCCATACGATAGGCCCGGTTCATGTCACGCGTCCAAAGGCCAGCACCCAGGCCGAATTCCGAGTCGTTGGCAATGGCCAGCGCTTCCTCTTCATCCTTGAAGGTGGTGACTGAAACCACCGGGCCAAAGATTTCTTCCTGAAACACGCGCATCTTGTTATGACCTTTGAGCAGCGTGGGCTGAATATAGTAGCCCTTGTTGAACTCACTATCCAACTGCTCCTTGCCACCCCCCATCAGGACTTCGGCACCTTCCTCGCGTCCGATATCAAAGTAACCGAGAATTTTGTCGAACTGTTCCTCGGACACCTGGGCACCCACCATGATTTCAGTATCCAGGGGGTTGCCGCGCTTGATCTGTTGACTGCGCTCAATCACCTTGGCAATAAAGGTGTCGTAGATCTCTTCCTGGATCAGCAGGCGGGAAGGACAAGTGCAGACTTCACCCTGGTTGAAAAAGGCCAGCACCACCCCTTCCACGCATTTGCTCAGGTAGCTGTCTTCATGATCCAGTATATCCTTGAAAAAGATATTGGGTGATTTACCGCCCAATTCCACCGTGGAAGGGATGATGTTTTCAGCGGCGCATTTCATGATGTGCGAGCCAACGGGCGTGGAACCGGTAAAGGCAATCTTGGCAATGCGCTTGCTGGTGGCCAGGGCCTGACCGGCTTCTGCCCCATAGCCATTGACCACATTCAAAACCCCTGCAGGCAGCAGGTCTTCAACCACTTCAATAAATTTCAGAATGGACCAGGGGGTTTGTTCGGCCGGTTTGAGGATAATGCAGTTACCCGTGGCCAGGGCCGGAGCCATTTTCCAGGCCGCCATCAGCAGCGGAAAGTTCCAGGGAATAATCTGTCCAACAACACCCAGCGGCTCATGATAATGATAAGCAACGGTGTTGTTGTCAATTTCACCGATTGAGCCCTCCTGGGAACGAATCACACCGGCAAAGTAACGGAAGTGGTCAACAGCCAGGGGAACATCAGCATTCAGGGTTTCCCGAACAGCCTTGCCGTTGTCCCAGGTTTCGGCTACGGCTATGGCTTCCAGGTTCTGCTCCAGGCGGTCGGCTATTTTCAACAGCAGGTTGGAGCGTTCAGTCACTGAGGTTTTCCCCCAGGCCGCTTTTGCCTTGTGGGCTGCATCCAGTGCCAGTTCGATATCGGCTGCATCGGAGCGGGGAATTTCACAGAAGTTTTCTCCGGTTACCGGGGAAACATTCTGAAAATACTGTCCCTTGACCGGTGGCACCCATTGGCCACCGATAAAATTGTCATAACGGGGTTTGAATTGGGTCACGGAGTCGGATTGACCAGGTTGTGCATAAATCATGAGACGAGCCTCTTATTCTTGTAATTGGGTTGGTGATCCTGAAGTTATCAAGACCCTTACAGCCTAGTGGCTGCCCATGAAATTCACACTTGTGCTTTGGCACTGAAAAAACCAGTACTTTGGTACTGAGTCTGTTTTACTGGCCCACACTGCTATAATGCCCAAAAACCATCTTCTGTCACGGGGCTTTTCATGTATTCACTGGCACGTAAACTACTTTTTACACTCTCGGGTGAAGCCGCTCACCAGTTGGCTCTGGAAGGTCTGGATGCCGCCCATCGCCTGCATCTGACCCGCCCTTTTACGGCCACGCCGATTCACTCACCCATCCTGCTGATGGGGTTGGAATTTCCCAATGCGGTGGGTCTGGCGGCAGGCCTGGACAAGAACGCCGATCATCTCAACAGTCTGGGCAGTCTGGGCTTTGGGTTCATTGAAGTCGGCACTGTCACCCCCAAGCCTCAGCCCGGCAACCCCAAACCGCGCCTGTTTCGGATTCCCGAACAGGAAGCCATCATCAACCGCATGGGATTCAACAACAAAGGCTTGGAACACCTGCTGAAACAAGTCAAAAAGGCTCATTTCCCTGGTCTTCTGGGCATCAACCTGGGTAAAAATCTGACCACTCCGGTTGAAAATGCCGTAGATGATTATCTTTTGGGATTGGAAGGGGTTTACGAGCAGGCGGATTATGTCACCGTCAATATTTCTTCACCCAACACGCCCGGCCTGCGTAGCCTGCAATACGGTGAAGCCCTGAAGGATCTGCTCAAGCCTCTGAAGGAGGCCCAGCAACGGCTGGCTGATGAGCACCAGCGTTACGTCCCTCTGCTGGTCAAGGTGGCACCGGACATGAATGACGAAGAACTGCAAAGCCTGGCCGCCACCCTAAGAGAATTGAAACTGGATGGCGTGATTGCCACCAATACCACGCTCGACAAAACCGCCGTGGAGGGTCTGGAGTTTGGCAACGAAGAAGGCGGCCTGTCTGGAAAACCCTTGACGGAAAAAGCCTGCATCATCACCCGCAAGCTGACCGAAGCGCTGGAAGGGGAGTTGCCCATCATCGGTGTGGGTGGAATTTTTTCTGCAGAAGATGCTGTGGAGCGCATCAAGGCTGGTGCCAGCCTGATTCAACTCTACTCAGGCTTTATCTACCGTGGGCCTTCACTGATCCACGAATGCGCTGAAGCCATAGCAGCCATAAAAGAAACCTAAAAAAAAGCCCGGCACTTGTAAAACAAGGCCGGGCTTTTCTATTCAGCTTTCAGCGATCAGGCTGAGCGGCGACGCACAGGGCGGCTACCGTCATCATTTCCGGGTTTACCGGACATGCCTTCACGGCTGGTCAGGTTCAGCGGTACACCGCAGACCCGAACGCGAGCCAGTGCCTGGAAAACAGCCTTGGGCATGCCTTCAGGCAGGTCAACAGTACTGAAGTCCTGCTGGATATCAATACGGCCAATGTTGCGGCTGGAGATGTTGGCTTCGTTGGCAATCGCACCCACGATATTGGCAGGCTTGACGCCATGTGAACGACCAATCGGCATGCGATAGCGCTTCATGCCAGCTTCCAGTTCACGCGAACGACCTGCGCCCTTGTTACGAGCACCACGTGGTGCTTCATCACGGCGATCATTACGCTCACGCATGGGACGAGGCTTGATGTCTTCAACCCACAGCGGCGTGTTGCCCTGAACCATTTTCGCCAGAGCCGCAGCAATCTGCAGCGGGTCGGCATCGGTTTCAGTATGGATTTCATTGACCAGTTTCTGGAAGTCTTCCAGATTCCTGGCCTGCATGGCGTGAACCACTTGCTCTTTAAACTTGTCACTGCGCTTGGCATTGATCACTGCAGCCTTGGGCAATTCCATGGGCTGAATTTTCTGGCCGGTGCTGCGCTCCAGATTGAACAGCAAACGCTTTTCGCGAGGCGTTACAAAGAGGATGGCTTCACCACTGCGACCGGCACGACCGGTACGACCGATACGGTGAACGTAGGATTCGCTGTCATGGGGTGGATCATAGTTGATGACGTGACTGATACGCTCGACGTCCAGACCACGGGCAGCAACATCGGTAGCCACCAGAATATCCAGCTGGCTTTTCTTCAGCTTGTCGACGGCCTGTTCACGCTGGGCCTGAGCCATATCACCGTGCAGGGCAGAAGCACGCAAACCACGACCATTCAGGAAATCAGCCAAATCGCTGCAGCCTGCTTTGGTGCGGGTGAAGATAATCACGCCATCCGTGGGCTCTGCTTCCAGAATACGCACCAGAGCTTCCTGCTTGGGCAGACCATTGGCCATCCAGACGCGCTGGGTGATGGTATCGGCAGTGCGTGCCTTGGCCGCAATACGGATTTCTTTGGGGTCTTTCAGGTGACGCTGGGCAATGCGACGAATCACATCCGGCATGGTGGCGGAAAACAGAACCACCTGGCGTTGGGCCGGGGTCTGTTCCAGAATCCATTCCACATCATCAATAAAGCCCATACGCAGCATTTCGTCGGCTTCATCAAGAACCAGGGTCTGCAGCTGGGAAATATCCAGACTGCCGCGGCGCATGTGATCCATAACACGACCGGGGGTGCCAACAACGATCTGGGCACCGGAGCGCAAGGAGCGCATTTGTTCACGATATTCAGCACCGCCATAAAGGTTGGCGACTTTAACGCCTTTCAGGTTGGCACCGTATTTTTCCACGGATTCTGCGACCTGCATCGCCAGTTCGCGGGTGGGTGCCAGAACCAGAACCTGGGGCAGTTTAACGCTCAGATCCAGGCGTGCCAGGATCGGCAGGGCAAAAGCAGCGGTTTTACCCGTGCCGGTTTGCGCCTGACCCAAAAGGTCATGACCTTCCAGCAACAGAGGAATGGTCTGTGCCTGGATGGGTGATGGGGTTGAATATTCAATGGAAGAAAGCAAAAAGTCAGGAAGGCCCAGCTCGTCAAAAGCGGGCAGGCTTGCGTCATTAGACATCAATTATACCTAAGTTACAGATAAACGCAGAGGCGGGCGCGGGCCCGATACACAATCAAGAAAGGGCAACGTCAGCCTGATGCAGGGAACACACCAGCTCAGTGATGTGTTGAAGTTGAAACGCCATTTTAACATAAGGCATTTTATGATGCCAGCTGAATCATGATTTTCATCTTGATCTGGATTGCTGACGACTAGCTTTCACCTCCAGAAAGCGTTAGTCTGAATTGTTGATCCATTCTTCAACTGGAGACTGAGAGGAAGCAGTTTGACTCAACGGACTCTGCATTTATCAGGTGGCATCCTGCTTTTAGCACTGGCCTATTTTCTGGCTGGTGTTACCGTCAGTCATTCCGGCCTCCAGTCCCAAATTCTCCCCCTCTGGATTCCTTCCGGCATTGCCCTGGCCGTGGGCATCAACTTTGGTTACCGACTTTTGCCGGGTGCCTGGCTGGGCAGCTTTTTCTTCAACCTTCTCCATCTGGCCGACTGGGAACTGATAAACATCAGCCTGGCTCTGGTGGCAACCTCTGCAATTATTGCCAGTGGCGTGCTTGTGCAGGCCTGGTTGGGCAGTTGGCTGGTACACAACAAGATCGGTAACCCCCTGACGACCCGTGGCGAAGGGCGCGTTATTCGCTTTATTCTTTATGTAGGCTTTGCAGTTTCCCTGATCAGTGCCAGCCTTGCCGCAATCACTCTGCACCTGATTTCACCCCCACAATACACGGCCAACACCGGCCTGCTGAACGACTGGCTACGCCGTTGGCTGGGGGATGCCTTTGGTGTCCTGCTGGTTACTCCCATGCTACTGGCCATGCTGACCTCCCGACGGGAACCCACCACCAGTGCGCTTTATCGGCGTGTGATCACTTTGTTTGCCGGCACCCTGCTGGCTGTGCTCCTGGCCAATCAGGCCTACATGATGCAAATCAACTCCCAGTTGGAGCGCAACTTTCAACGCGATGTTGATGTCTTTCACGCCAACCTCAATCTTCTTCATCAACAGAACCTGGCTGATCTGGGCAAGCTGGAGAGTCAGTTTGTCCAGAACCTGGGAATGTCCCCCGATGAATTCCAGGAAGCCACTGCAGAAATATTTGCTGACAATGCCTCGATTCGTGCTTACTCCTGGGACCCCATCATTCAGCCGGAACAACGCCAGGATTTTGAAAGCACCACACGGCAATTGCTGAACTATCCGGACTATGCCATTTATGGGGAGTCACCCAAGCCTGATGACCCCCTGATTCCGGTGCAATATGTGGAGCCCTTCAGCAAAAACACAGCCGCCCTGGGCTTTAACCTTTTATCGGTTGAGGATCGGCGTCGCTGGGTGATACAGGCCCAGAAAACCGGACGCCCGGTGGCCACCGAAATTCTGAACCTCACCCAGGCACCGGATGAACCCGGCTTGTTGATTTTACAGCCGGTTTACCTCAACCAGAAAACCGGAAATGCCGAGCTGCTCAGCACGGAAAAACGGCTGGCCGGTTTTATGGTGGGTGTCTTTACGGTCAGCCGGATGATTGAAACAGCAGTGGAATTAAGCAACCTGCAAGGTGTTCAGGTGAGTATTACCGAAGCATCAGCCGATCAGCCCTTTTATATTTCCGGGGATCATCAGGACATAACCACGCCTCTTCACCAGCAAGGTTTTACATTCAATTTTGCCCAGCAGGAATGGCGGTTTCATGCCGCGGCAGGTCTGGCTTACCAGAACCTCAGCCCGGGGGTTAACACCCTGCAGTTTCAAAGCCTTCTGGTATTGATCAGCGCCTTGATTTCCGGGGTCATTCTGGGCATGCATAACCGCGAAACCACTCTCGCACACCGGGTCAAGGAACAAACCCGCAACCTGACCTTCCAGGCGGAACACGATCCCTTGACCGGACTGCCCAACCGTCTGAAGCTGGAGCAGGATCTGGATCAGTATTTTCGTGGTCATTCCCGAATCAGCCTGATGTTTATTGGTCTGGATCGCTTCAAGTTGATCAATGACAGCCTGGGCCATCTGACCGGGGACAGTCTTTTGATCGAATTGTCTGCCCGCTGGATGCAGGAATTCCAGGGTCAGGCCGAGCTGTATCGCATGGGCGGTGACGAATTCATTCTGGTGCAAACCCTGGCTTCCGATCAGAATACCCACAGCAGCCTGGCCCTGGCCCAGCACCTGCTGGACGTCACGGCACAACCTCTGCAGGCAGCAGGCATGCATCTGCAGATCACGGCCAGCCTGGGCGTGGCTTTCAGCAAAGAGCTGGGTGAAGATGCCAACAGCCTGATCCGCAATGCCGATACCGCCCTGCATCAGGCCAAACTCAAAGGCAAAAACCGCTATCAGGTTTATCAATCCAGCCAGACGACTCAGACCCGTAAAAATTTCGAGCTGGAACAGGATCTGCGCCTGGCCATCAACACCCCGCAAGTGGTTCTGCACTATCAACCCCAGCACCGCCTGTCCGATATGCAGTTGTGCGGACTGGAAGTCCTGGTGCGCTGGGAACACCCTGTTCATGGACGCATCCCACCGGATCAATTTATTCCTCTGGCCGAGGAAACCCAGTTGATCGTCCCCCTGGGCTGGCAAATCATTGATCTGGCCTGTCGGCAGATTGCCCAGTGGCAGAACGAAGGTTTTCAGGTTCCCTGCGTGGCCATCAACATCTCACCGCAACAGCTCCTACAGTCCGATTTTATTGATCAGCTGAATACTATCGTTGATGCCTATGATCTGAGCCGCAAACAACTGGAGTTGGAAATCACGGAAACCCTGCTGCACCAGGACCCTGATTTTGCCTTTACCCAACTCAAATCCCTGCGTCTGGCCGGTTATCGCCTGGCCCTGGATGATTTTGGTACCGGCTACTCATCCTTTAATCGTTTGAAATACATGCCTCTGGATCGTCTGAAAATTGACCGCAGCTTTGTGCGCGACATCGGCAAGAATCCCAAGGATGAGGCCATTATTCTGGCCATCATCAGTCTGGGCAAAAGCCTGGATATCGAAGTACTGGCTGAAGGCCTGGAAACCCCGCAGCAGCAGAGTTTTCTGGTTGCAAATGGCTGCAACAGCGTGCAGGGCTATTTGCACGGTCGCCCCCAACCCAGCCATGACCTTGCCTTACCGGCCTGACATTATCCTGATACAAAAACTTGCTAGCCTTCATTCCCAGGCAAGGAACCTTTTGTTTGATTTACAGACTCAAGGTATTTCCCAGAGGCTTACCCCACAAGTGTTGACTCTATGAAAGACTTATTGAAATTCATTGCTTTATCTTTTCTGCTCGGACTGCTGGCTCTGCACTCTGCTTATGCCCGTGAACCTGCCGTGACTCTGGCCAGCGTGCAGGAAACCCAACTGAGTCAACGCCTGTATGCCACCGGCACTCTGGAAGCCCGGCGCTCAACCGAGTTACGCACCCAGGTGGCTGGACGCATCACGGAATTGAAGTTGCAGGACGGAGCTTATGTTGAAGCGGGCGACTTGCTGGTACAGCTGGATGATCGTGAAGTCCGCGCCCGCCTCCTGCAGGCGCAGGTCACCCTACGTGAGGCCCAGCGCCAGCTGGAGCGCTATCAACGCCTTCAGGCCAGTCAATCCATTTCCCAGGATCAACTGGATACCCAGCAGGCCGAAGTGGATACGGCTGAAGCCCAGATGCTGGCCATTCAGGCCGAAGTGGAACGCTACCGGATTCTGGCCCCTTTCAGCGGTCGTCTAGGTGAGCAGGAATTGACCGACGGCATGCTGCTGGATGCTGGCCAGACCCTGACCACCCTGGATGATTTGAGCCGGATGCGGATTGACTTTGCTCTGGCCGAAAAGCACCTGTCGCTGCTGGCAGAGGGTCAGGCCATCACCGCCCAGGTTGCCGCCTGGCCGGATCAGGATTTTCAGGGCGAACTGGTCTCCCTGGGCACCCGAATTGATCCGGTGACCCGCAACCTGCCCGTGCGTGGCCTTCTGGAAAACCCGGAGGGAAAACTGCGCCCGGGCATGCTGGCCAGCTTGACCCTTCACTCCAATCCCCGTACAGCCTTGATGGTACCGGCCCGCAGCCTGACTTATAACGCTCAGGAAAAAGCGGTGTTCATGCTGGATGATGAAGGCAAGGTCACCCGCAAAGTGGTGACCATCGGCACGACCCGCGCCGAACAAATTGAAATCATCCAAGGGCTGCAAGCCGGTGACCAGGTGATCGATCAGGGCGTGGTCAAGCTGCGCGAAGGTATGCAGGTTCGTGTGGTGGAATCCGTGGATGACGCCTCATGAAGCTCTCTGAAACGGCCATTCGTCGCCCGGTTTTTGCCCTGGTGATCAGCCTGTTGCTGATTGTTTTTGGTGTACTGGCCTGGCAGAACCTGCCCCTGCGCCAATACCCGGATGTCACCCAGCCTGAAGTCAGCATCATGACTTATTTTGACGGGGCTTCGCCGGAAGTGGTGGAACTGCAGGTGACCAACCCGATTGAAGACCAGCTTTCCGGTATTGAAGGCGTGGAATTCATTGAATCCAACACCGCCCGGGGTGTTTCCCGAATCGTCATCACTTTCAGCGAGAGCCGTGACCTGGATGCGGCCGCCAATGATGTCCGCGAAGCCGTCTCACGGGTCAGCCGCAATTTGCCGGAAGATGCCGGTACCCCCCAGGTTCGTAAAAGAGGGGGTGGAGGCGATGCCCTGCTCTACATCATTCTGGGCAGCGAACAAATGGACAGCCTTGAGCTGACCGACTATGCCGAACGCACCCTGCAGGAGCGCCTCAGTCTGGTCACCGGGGTCAGCAATGTGCGCCTGCTTGGGGAGCGCAAATACGTCATGCGCGTCGAGCTGAACCCGGCGGCCCTGAACGCCCGGCAACTGACGGCCAGCGATGTCATCAACAGCCTGCGTCAGGAAAACATGGAAGTGCGCGGCGGTGAACTGGAAGGCCCTCAGCGCACTCTGCAGATACAGGTGGAACGTGGCTACAACACCCCGGAAGAGTTTGCTCGCCTGGTGATTGCCACCCGGGATGGTGACAGCCTGCGCCTGGGTGATGTGGCCGAAGTCAGCACCGGTGCCCAGGAAACCAACCAGCTGTTCCGCTCCAATGGCCGCAATGTCATCGGTCTGGCCATAGAACCCATTTCCACGGCCAACCCTCTGGAAGTGGTGGCAGCCGTACGCGAAGAACTGGATGCCTTCCGGCCTTTCCTGCCGGAAGGAGCCACTCTGGATACCACCTACGATGCCTCTTTGTTTATCCAGAGCGCCATAGATGAAGTCTACTTCACTCTGGGCCTGTCCATGGTTTTGGTGGTTCTGGTCATCTTCATTTTCCTGGGCAGCCCCCGGGCCACCCTGATTCCTGCCGTAACGGTGCCGGTTTCCCTGATTGCGGCCTTTATCGGTCTGGCCCTGTTTGGTTTTTCCATCAACCTGATGACCTTGCTGGCTCTGGTGCTGGCGATCGGCCTGGTCGTGGATGATGCCATCGTGGTGCTGGAAAATATTCACCGCCATCTGGATGAAGGCAAGCCCCCATTGCTGGCCGCTTGGGTGGGTATCCGGGAAGTGGGTTTTGCGGTGCTGGCCACCACCACCGTGCTCATTGCCACCTTTGTGCCGATTATTTTTCTGGAAGGCACCGTCGGCCAGTTTTTCCGCGAATATGCCCTGACCCTGGCTGCTGCCGTGGCTTTTTCCAGCCTGATTGCCCTGACTCTATCCCCGGTGCTCTGCTCTCAGCTACTCAAGGCACATACCCGAGGCGAGCGCAAACGCCTGATTCACCGCGGGCTGACCGGACTCGAAAAGGGTTATCAGAAGCTGCTGAATAAAGGGCTGAAACACCGCTGGCTGGCCCTGGTCCTTCTTGCCCTGACCCTGGGTGCCACTGGGTGGGGCTTTACCCAGTTACCCAAAGCCTATGCTCCCCAGGAAGATACCGGTTCGGTGTTTGTTTTTGTTCGTGGCCAGGAAGGCTCCAGTGCTGAACGCATGAAAGCTTCCATGGAAATGGTGGAAGAGCGCCTGATGCCGTTACTGGATGGCCCCAACCTGAACAACATCACCCTGCGCTCTCCCGGCTGGTCCACCCAGGGGGATAATTCCGGCTTTTTGATTCTCAGCCTCAAACCCTGGAAGGAAAGACCCGATTCGGTGTTTGATGTCCTGCAGGAGATTCGCCAGAGCGTGGCCGACATCCCCGATGTCACCATCTTCCCCAGGGTTCGTTCACCGCTGGGGGGCAGTGGCGGGACTCCTGTGGAATTTGTCCTGGGCGGCAGCGACTATGATGAAATTCTGGAATGGACTCGCACCCTGCAGGAAGCAGCCGAAGACAACCCCGGTCTGGTCGATCTGGAAACCGATTTCAGCCAGACCCAACCGCAACTGCGCGCCAGCATCGACCGGGAAAGAGCAGCCCAACTGGGTGTTTCCGCACAGCGGATCGGGGAAACCCTGGAAGTCATGCTGGGCGGGCGTGCCATCACCCGTTTTGCTGAACGTGGACGCGAATACGATGTCTGGCTGGTCGGCCAACCCAGCAGCCTTTTGGAAGTGGACGATCTGGGCAAACTGCTGGTCAGCTCCGACAAGAGCGAGCAACTGATCCGCCTGGACAATCTGGTGAGTTTTGAAGAAGTGGGTGAAGCCGCCCGGCTTCCGCATTACAACCGCAACCGTTCCATCACCCTGTCCGGTTCCCTAGCCGAGGGCTACTCCCTGGGTGAAGCCCTGGAATACCTGGGCACCCAGGCCGCTGAACTGCTTCCCGAATATGCTGTGGTTGACTACAAGGGGGAGTCTCGCGAGTACCGTGACAGCTCGGCCGCAATAGAGCTGGTCTTTCTCATGGCCCTGGTGATTGTCTATCTGGTGCTGGCTGCCCAGTTTGAAAGCTTTGTGCATCCCTTTGTGGTACTGCTGACCGTCCCCCTGGGGCTGGCCGGAGCCATGCTGGGACTCTGGTGGACCGGCGAAACCATCAATATCTACACCCAACTGGCCATGATCATGCTGATCGGCCTTTCGGCCAAGAACGGCATCCTGATTGTGGAGTTTGCCAACCAGCTCAGGGATCAGGGGCTGGAATTCGGCAGTGCCGTGATCGAAGCGTCACGTCGGCGCCTGAGACCCATCCTGATGACGGCCATGACCACCCTGATCGGCACTCTGCCCCTGCTGCTGGCCTCCGGTGCCGGTGCTGAAAGCCGCCAGGCCATTGGTGTAGTGGTTTTCTCCGGGGTTGCCCTCGCCACCCTGCTGACCCTGGTGGTGGTACCCCTGACCTACAACCTATTGGCTCGACACACCGGCTCACCGGATGCCGTCAGCCGTAAGCTGGAAGAAGAGCAGCGCCAGGCCTATCAGCAGGAAGGAAACTCTTAGGAATCTTTGTAGGAGTCCACTCCGTGGACGATAAGATATCGCGCACGGAGTGCGCTCCCACCCGATATCGCTCGCGGAGCGAGCTCCTACACCCTACCTTCAGAGCCTGTGGTTGTGCTGTGGTTGTGCTGTGGGAGCGCACTCCGTGCGCGATCAGGTTTTCGCTCGCGGAGCGAGCTCCTACCATGCATTTCAGCAGCGCCCCACACTAAACGCCTGTATCTGGTCCAGGCTGTCCGCGCCGCAGGCCAGCATGACCAGGCGATCAAATCCCAGGGCTATGCCACTGCAGGGGGGCAATCCCGCTTGCAGTGCCGCGAGGAGTCTTGCATCCACTGCCACTTCTTCCCGGCCCAGTTCCCGACGCTGGCGGTTATCCTCAGCAAAACGTCGGGCCTGTTCTTCAGCCGAGGTGAGTTCCTGGTAGGCATTGGCCAGCTCAATGCCCTGAACATACAACTCGAAGCGCCGGGCCACCGGGTAGCCTTCTTCATCTTCAGCCACTTCCGCCAGGGCCGCCTGGCTGGCCGGGAAGTCCGTCAGGAATACCCGCCCCTGGGCCTTTAATGCCGGTTCAATCCGGTGGCTGATCAAAAGATCCAGGCAGCCATCTCTGTCCAGCAAGTCCGCATCAATACTTGAACACAGATGGCTGGCTGTACGCAGCTCTTCCAGACTGGCGGCAAAAGGATGCAGGCCCGTCCATTCAAGAAAAGCCTGTTTGTAAGTCAATTGCTGATAGTCTTCAGCGCCCAGCAGCGCATCGACCAGTTCGCGGGTTTCCTGCTGAAGTTCAGCCAGAGTCCACTGGGGCCGATACCATTCCAGCATCCAGAATTCAGGGTTGTGCCGCCAACTGGACTCACCATTACGAAAACAGGGGCCCAGTTGATAAATCGGCCCACTGCCTGCTGCCAGCAGGCGTTTCATGAAAAATTCCGGGGAGGTTTGCAGGTAGAGGGTTTGTGGCCGAGCTTGCCCTTGCAACTGGGTGGTAAAGGAGTCCAGCCAGGGGTCGGTGGCACCGGCAGTGGCCAGTACAGGTGTGCTGACTTCCAGCACCTCCCGCTCGGCAAAAAAAAGGCGGGTCGCCGCCAGCAGTCGAGCGCGCTCCTGCATTTGAGCCAGCCCGCTGCCAGGTTGCCAGTTCATAAGATGAAAATCAGGCGCGGCTGACGTATTCGCCGGTGCGGGTATCAATTTTCAGTTTTTCACCTTCATTGATAAACAGGGGCACGCGAACCACAGCACCTGTGGTCAGGGTCGCCGGTTTGGAGCCGCCCTGGGCAGTATCCCCCTTCAGGCCGGGATCGGTTTCGGTGACTTCCAGCTCAATAAAGTTAGGTGGCGTCACACTGATGGGCGCGCCGTTATACAGGGTCACTGTGTAGGCTTCCTGTTCTTTCAGCCATTTGGTGGTATCCCCCATGGCTCGGGCATCGGCACCCAATTGTTCAAAAGAACCATCGGTTTTCATGAAGTGCCAGAATTCGTCATCGGAATACAGGAATTCCATATCAATTTCCATGACGTCCGCCACTTCCACGTTTTCGCCGGACTTGAAGGTTTTTTCACCAACCCGGCCGCTCATCAGATTGCGGTATTTTACACGAGTGAATGCCTGACCCTTGCCAGGTTTGATATGCTCTATATCAATCATGGAACAGGGGTCGCCATCCAGCATGAATTTCAGACCGCCCTTGAATTCGTTGGTTGCAACGTTCGCCATAGTTATCTTCTCTGTAATGATCCTAAAACATAAAAAATCCGGTCGCCAATGATACCCAAAACCCAGGCCAGTAACCACTTAGCTCTCGTGGAAAAACCCGAAACATCCCCGTTGTGGGTGACTGAATTGCGCCAAGCCATTCGCGACCCTCTGGAACTCTGCCGGGAATTGGGCCTGAACCCGCAAGAGTTGCGCGGACAAACCCCAGGGTTACAAACCGGGGATCGTCTTTTCAAGACCCTGGTGCCCCGCTCTTTTGTAAAACGTATGCAAAAAGGCAATCCGCAAGATCCCTTGTTGCTTCAGGTTCTGCCCAGCCCGGATGAAAGCCTTGAGCAGCCGGGTTTTGTGACGGACCCCCTGCAGGAGGCCCGCTTCAATCCCTTGCCAGGGTTGATTCACAAATATGAGTCACGGGTTTTGCTGACTCTATCAGGCGCTTGTGCTATCAACTGCCGTTATTGTTTCCGCCGTCATTTTCCTTATGCCGACAACAGCCTGGGCGCTGGAGCCTTGCAGGCCATTCTTGATTACCTGAAAGCCCATCCAAAGATCAATGAAATCATCTTCTCGGGGGGTGATCCTCTGGCCACACCCGATCGGCGCTTGCAGGAAATCGTTACCCAGTTGCAAGCGCTGCCTCAAATTCAGCGATTGCGGATCCATACCCGCCTGCCAGTGGTTCTGCCTTCACGAGTCGATGCTCCACTTTTGCACTGGTTGCAGGCCACGCGCCTGAAAGTCATCCTGGTGTTGCACATCAACCACCCGCAGGAGATTAACAACGAATTAACAACAGCTCTTGGACAACTCACCTCTGCAGGCATTACTCTATTCAACCAAAGCGTGTTGCTGCGGGGAATCAATGATCGGCCGGAAATCCTGGCTGAGCTTTCAGAAAAGCTGTTTGCTGCCGATGTTTTACCTTACTATCTACACGCTTTTGATCCGATAGAGGGAGCCGCTCACTTTGCCACGGATGATACCCAGGCCAAAAACCTCTATGCCCAATTACTGGCCAGCCTCCCCGGCTATCTGGTGCCGAAGCTGGTTCGTGAATATTCTGATCAACCCAGCAAAACACCACTGGGATGGTAAACAAGAGAAGAGATAAGTTATGAGTTTGCTGCCTCTGGATTTTCCTGAGCTTTGCCGCGATCAGTTGGAGAGCTGCGCAACACGCAAAGATGCCCTGGAAGCCTGGTTGCAGAAACTGCCACTGGCCCACCCACTGGCCAGCCAGGAAAAACTCAGCCAGTTGCTGGATGAATTCAACCAACTGCATTTTCCCCCACCCAGACGTCTGGAGTGGCTCAAAATCATTGCCAGGAAGGTGAACCAGGTCTGTAAAGAACTGGATCAGGGGCACCACCTGGCAGGAGAGGGTGAGGCAGCCCAGCTTCTGGAAAAACAACTCAGCCAGGGCTACAAAAGAACCCTGAACGATCTGTTGAACCAGCGCAGCCAACTACCAACCGCTATTCTGGGGCCATCACTGCTGGAAGCTCTTTTCTATGCCCTGACCCATACCGGAGCACTGATCACCCGCTCTTGTCGCTTCAGCGTCACTGCCCCCGAAAAAATCTGGCGTGAACTCTACCTGCTCTACCGTTTGGCCTGCCAGAGCAAACTGCAACATCGGGAGGTGCAGCAAGACCAGGCTCCCCACAACTGCGAGCAGGCTTATCACCAGGCTTTATTGCTCGGCATCATTCAAGCCGAAAACCTGAGGAGTGATGAAGTCGCACTCCTCTACCCCCATCTGGGTGAGTGGGGTCAATTACTGCTACTGACTGCTGCCAACTCCCCAGATGCACAGTTTCAGGTACTGGCCAGCCGTGACTTTCTACCCCAGCGCAGCCAGGCCGACAACAGGGTCAACAGTGAACAGGACTTTGGCTTGAATACCCGCCAGGTCAGCGATGAACTGGCCCGTCAGCTGGAGAAAGAGCACTCACCTTTCAGCAACCGTTTGCTCCAGCACCTGCTGGCACTTCTGAGTGAAGCCTCGGAAAGGAATGCCCCACGATTGGAAGCCACCGGCACCATCAAGCTGGTTCTGGGTCTACGCAGTGTGCATTTTCACTTAAGCGGCAAAAAACCTTTTGAACAGCTGGCCGCAGGCGGAAATCTAAGCGTTCAAACCCGAAGCAACCCGTTTCTGCAGGAAATCCATTCGGATGATCCCTGGTCGGCTGCACATGATGCCGCTGAAAACAAAAGCACCGGCCAGGTTCAATTGGTGGACATGGAAACCACCCATCTGAGCACTTCCCTTGATGAGGAACTGGATAAACGCTACCCGACCCACCTTTTGAATCAGGTCAATACCAGCGCCACCGGCTACTGCCTTTCTTGGCCAGGAGAAGCCCCCAAAAGCCTGGCCACCGGTGAGTTGATCGCATTAAAAGAAAAGCCAACCGATCCCTGGCAGCCTGCAGTAATCCGCTGGGTTCGCCAGGCACCGGAAGGCTACCAGCTGGGCGCAGAACTTTTACCCAGCCGTATGCAGCCTTGTGCCATCAAACCCATCATCAAAATGGGGGATCCGGTCGGCTATATGCCCGGATTTCTGGTGCCTGAACTCAAGGTGCTGGGAACCCCGGCAAGCGTCATCACTCCCCTCCTGCCCTTTCGTGAAGGTCAAAAAGTGGACATCACCGCCCAGCAGGGCAAGCAGCGCGCCAAACTGGTGCGCCTGCTCAGTACGCCCGGTGAATTCAACCAGTTCCAGCTGGAAAGCCTAGGCACTGGAGGCCCCAGCCTCCAATGAAAGCTTCATGCATCGACCCAAACAGCCCCCCCTTCCACCTTAACCGGGAAGGTTTCAATGTCCACATAAGCCGGTGGTGTGAGGGCTTTGCCCGTGCGCAAACAAAAACGTGCACCATGACGGGGACAGACCAGTAAACCTGCTTCAATACAGCCCCCTTCAAAACCGCGACGATCATGTGAGCACTCATTCACCACGGCCCTTAACTCACCTTCAGCCCTGGCGACCAAAATTTCCTCACCATCCTCATTTTCAACAATTCTGAACTGGTCATTCACCAGCTCATCCTCTCTACACACTTGAATCCACGGCATTTTTTAAATCTCCTCAATCATTGAACAGGCCTCGGCCTGGCTTTAAAAATCACGTTACCCATCGCAATATTGTCATAGAGCTGACATCAAAAGGCAAAGTTGGCATGACCCCTGCATTATTAGCCAGCAGTCATACGGCTTCGTGATGGGCCAACTAAAACACGCTAATAGTTACTCTTATCATTTGCAGTTGATAATCAAAAATGTAAAATAGGGCTCCAAAGCAAGCGGAGACAGAAGTATAAGGCAAACCTATGCTGACACTTGACAACCGCTTGCAGAGATCAGAAAAAAAGACCAAGATAGCATTACATAACGACAAGAAATTAATGAATTTTTGCTGACAAGCAAAATAATCAACCCACTAAGTAAAATGAAACAGGAAGGAAGACCCATGAAAAAGACGTTAATCGCTGTATCCCTGTCCGCACTGGCTGCAGGCTCTGCAAATGCTGCTGTTACTCTGAACGAGACAGAAACCGGAAGTTTCTCCACTTACGGCAAAATCAACCTGCAATTGCAGAACAAAGATGCTGTCAACCAGATTCAGGATAATGGTTCACGTTTTGGCTTCAGTGGTGAAAGTGTCATCAATGAAGACATGAAAGCTTTTGCCAATGCTGAATTCCGTTTCAACGCTGGCTACAAAAACGACACAGCTCCTACTGTTCGCTACAGCTATGCCGGTGTTGAAGGCGGTTTTGGTAAAGTGACTGCTGGTAACTTTGATTCTGTTTACTACACTGCCGTTGCATCCTCACATGACATTCTGGAAGCTGTTGGTTATGACAGCCTGGACAATAAGGGCGAAGGTTTTAGTCTGGCCTATGAAACTCTTGACCTGAACGGCTTGAAAGTTCTGGTTGGTCTGCGCCACTTCTCGGAAGGTGATGGCACCTATCCTGCAGACAGCCTCCAAGACACTGACGATGATGGTGTAGCTGACTCGGGTACTGGCGATGAAGCCTGGAATGCCCAGGTTGCAGCCACCTATGCCCTGAGCGAAGAACTGTCTCTGGGCGTAGCTTTTGACCAGAACAACGAAGACACCTCCTTGGGCGGTGCTGACCCCATCATCGGTGCCAGCATCAACTATTCTGCTGATGCTTTTGGCGCTTTCACCGAACTGGAAAACAGTGGTGACATCATGATGCTGAATGTTGGTGGTAACTTCAGCTATGGTGCTGGCGATGTATACGGCCTGGTTGCTTACCGTGATAACGGTACAGATACCGGTATGGATCTGGCAGTTGGCGCCAACTACAACCTGAACGATGATTTCTACGTATACAGTGAGTTTGCACAGGGTAACGATGACAACTCCACTGGCGATCTTCAGGTGGCTGGTGAAGGTGTATCTGTAGTTTCTCTGGGTGCTGTTTACAACTGGTAAGCTACAAGCTTTCAAGTTCAAGGTAGTTTTAACCCCGGCTTCGGTCGGGGTTTTTTATGGCCTATATTTTTTCAACTTCATATTTCTGTCATTTTTCTGACCCCAAGCTGTCATTTACCCCTGCTAACTTGCCTCTTGAGTTGAGGACGGCGCGAAAGTCCAACCGCCTCATCCATAACCAGTTTCCCCAACCTTAATCGTTAGCAAAAGGTAAATGATGATGAAAAAAACGCTGATCGCCTCTGCTGTTGTTGCCACTCTGGGTGCTGCTTCCGCACAGGCCGCCACTATTGCTGAAACCGACACCACCAAGGTGGATATGTACGGTCGCATCAACCTGATTCTGGAAAATGACGACGGTAACAATGCAATCGCCGACAACGGCTCTCGCATTGGTTTTAAAGCCAGTGACCAGATCAACGATGATCTGAAAGCCTTTGCCCGTGCTGAATTCCGCTTTCCAGCAGATGATCGTGACAACAAAGACGACGGTGTTTTTCAGGATCTGCGCAACACCTACGCGGGTCTGGAAGGCGGTTTCGGTAAACTGACCGTAGGTAACTTTGACGGCCTCTACTACCAGTCTACATCCAGCGTACTGGATATGATGGAAAACACCGGCTACCGTGCTCTGGTGGAAGGCGGTGACCGTGCTCGTGGCGATACCATCGCTTTTGAAACGGCGGATCTAGGCGGCATGCAGTTTGGTATCGGTGCCAAGCACTATAAAGAAGATACAATCGATGGCACTGCCTACGATGAAGCCTTCAACTTGCAGGCTTACGGTCAGTTCAACCTGGTTGAAAACCTGACTCTGGCCGTAGCTTTCGATCAGAACAACGAAGATACCCCGGATGGTGGTGAAGACCCCATCATTGGTGCCCAGGCAACTTATGAGATGGACGTTCTGGCCGCTTCCGTACTTTTCGAAACCGCCGGTGACTGGATGCATATCGGTGCAGGCGGCAGCTACGGCTATGGCAGTGGCGATATCTACGGCCTGGTTTCCATGATTGATGATGGAACTGATATGGGTATGGATCTGGCCGTGGGTGCCAACTACAAATTCTCCAAATCCCTGCGTACTTACGGCGAATTTGCCATGGGTAATGACAAACCAGTACAGAATGCTGCAGATAAGACTGTTGGTGACAAAAGTGTCATGACTCTGGGCCTGCGCTACGACTGGTAAGGCCCCTTCCTGTTTCAAGGTTCAAGGATAAGAAGCCAATCAATTAACGTCATGAGCGCAGGTCAGGCAAGGCGAAATGACTCGAAAAAAGCGGAGTTTACAAGTAGTAAATGAGCATTTTGAGAGGTGTTTCAACGCAGCATCACCAAGCGCAATAGTTAACTGATGGTTTCTGAGCATTTGCCCCGGCTAACTCCGGGGCTTTTTTTATCCCCAGTGCGCCCCTCTTATCCTGCAAACGAATAGCCATTATGCTGTTCGGATGATTTCAATTTGACCTGTTAAACACTACCCTGATTGCAATTTTCAGCAACTCAGGTCAAACAGAAAATGTCACAACTTCTAGAAGTACGCAAAGCGCATCCAGCCCAGGATGGTGATGGCGTCAAGATTCGTCGCATCCATGATTTTCGAGGCGGCTTGGATCCCTTTCTGATGCTGGATGAACTCAAGGCGTCAGCCAAGGAAGATTATATTGGCGGTTTTCCTGCCCACCCCCATCGCGGCTTTGAAACCCTGACCTATATTCTGCATGGTGGCTTGACCCATGAAGATTCCATGGGCAACAAAGGTGAAGTCCATGCCGGGGATGCCCAGTGGCTGAGTGCCGCCCGGGGTGTGATTCACTCGGAAATGCCACTCACGGACAGTGACGGCCTGCATGGTTTCCAGATTTGGATCAACCTGCCCAGCCACCGCAAAATGGACAACCCCCAATACAAGGATTTGCGCCACAGCGAAATGGGCCAACTGCAGTGGTCAGGTGGTCACCTCAAATCCATTGCGGGCTCCTGGCAAACCAGTGAGGGCCAAGCTGAAGGTGGTTTGCCTCAACTAGGCGAAGCTGCCTGCATGGCAGACTTGCAACTGGAAGCAGGGCAACAACTGACCCTGACTCTGGAACCAGGACAGCTTCTGCAAACCTATGTTTATCAGGGAGAGCTGCAGGAAGGTGTCAAAACCGGCAACCTGGGCAGTTTCCAACCCGACTCACAAGGCCAGGTTCAGCTCACCGCCCTGGATGATCTGGGTTTGTTGCTACTGACCGGCCCTGCGCTTCAGGAGCCCATCGTGCATTACGGGCCTTTTGTCATGAACAAGGAAGAAGAAATCCATCAAGCTGTAAGAGACTACCAAACCGGCCAGCTCACCCGTTGATGGCCAGGGATGGTCAGCTAGCCAGGGGGCTGCTAAGATAACTTTTTGGCAACCCCCATCGGCAAGGAAATCCAGACACTGACATGCTCTCCCCAGCCCAATTTTTCAAATGCCTCAGCGATGACACGCGTTGCAAACTACTGCTTCTGGTTATGGAAGAAGATGAGCTTTGCGTTTGTGAGTTCAGCCATGCCCTGAATACCAGCCAGCCCAAAATATCCCGGCATCTTGCGCAATTGCGCGCTGCTGGCCTGCTGGTGGATCGCCGTCAGGGGCAATGGGTTTACTACAGCATCAAACCGGCAACCACTCACTGGACGCATCAACTTCTCAGTGAATTCTATCAAGTAAAAAAAGATCACATCACCCAGGAGCTGGATCGCCTGCACAGTATGGGCGACCGTCCACAACGCCAAAAGGAGTGTTGTTAAGCTTATTGTATAGGAGCGCACTCTGTAGACGATAAGATATCGCGCACGGAGTGCGCTCCCACAGCAGGATATAGTTTTGTGTAGGAGCGCAGTCACTGCGCGATCAAGGCTAGAAAATAAGCAGAAAGGTAGCTACGATTTAATACACTAATATCTTCTTAAAATGGAAACCCTAACAAGCCAACAAGGAGGTTGACAATGAAATTACTCATCACTGGCGGCAGCGGATTTATCGGCTCGGCAGTCATCCACCATTTACTCCACACCACTCAATATGAGGTACTTAACTACGACAAGCTGACCTCTGCAGCCAATCCTCTCTCCCTGCAAGCCTTTCAATACAACAAACACTACCGGTTTGTGAAAGGTGATATTTGTGATCGTGAACAGCTAGAGCAGACACTGGAGCGCTTTCAACCGGATGCTGTGATCAATTGTGCAGCACTAAGCCCAAGTGCTGACACCTGGCAAAACCCCACCCCTTGCATCAAAACCAACTACCTGGGCAACTTCAACCTACTCGAAGCAGTAAGAGCTTACTGGCAAGAATTAACCACTCAGAAATGCCAGGACTTCCGTTTTCTACATCTCTCCACAGAAGAAGTCTTTGGCCACCCCAGCCGTCAGGATCAACAGATTTCAGAAGCCACGCCCTACGCCCCAGACAACCCCTACTCAGCCAGCAAAGCCACAGCAAACCAGCTCTTTGAAGCCTGGCACAAAAGTTATCAGCTCCCCATCCTCATCACACACGCCTCACGCACTTATGGACCTCACCAGGCAGTCAACCACTTCCTGCCCCGCCTGCTGATTGATGCCCTACTGGAAAAACCACTCCCTCTAAAGGGCGACTCCCAATCACGACAAGACTGGCTGTATGTCGAAGACCATGTGCACGCCCTCCTGCAGGTATTGGAATGCGGGCAACCCGGTGAGACTTACAACATCAGCAGCGACTCCCTGCACAATAACCATGAAGTGCTAAGCGACCTTTGCCAGCTTCTGGATGAGCTTGAACCCAAAGCCACCAGCTACTTAAACCTCATCGACTATCAGGATGAACTGAGTGATTATCCACAACAACGCCAACTTGACAGCAGCAAACTGCGCAATCAACTGGGTTGGAAACCTCTGGAAAACCTGCACAGTGGGCTGAGAAAAACCCTAAGTTGGTATCTGGCAAACCCGGAATGGGTTAAAAGCAGCCACGAACGCCAAAACCCTCGCTCCCGATCCAAACCCAAAAGACGCAGAGAAGTTAGAGGAACCTAAGGTATCGCGCAGTCCCTGCGCGATCTATCCAGTGCTCGACAGGCTTTACCAAATTCCTACTAACCGAGTCTAGGCAAGTATGATCCTGCATGTTAGTTTAACCCATTGATTCAACCTCAAGGATAAGCCGTCAATGCAGCGTGATGCCCTGGCTCCCAAATACGTTCGTGATTTCCAGTGCACGGGCAGTAAATGCCCCGATAACTGCTGCCATAGCTGGAATGTAGGTGTTGATCCCGAAACCCTCCGCGGCTACCGCACCAACCCTGCATTAATACCCGTCATGCAGGATAAGCTGATCGACAATCACGATCTCAGCAGTAAAGAAACCAAGCCAGCCTACATTAAACTGGATCCAGCCACCAATAAATGCACCCTGCAAGAACCCAGTGGCTTGTGCAAACTCCAAAAGGACTTTGGTGAAGCCGCACTTTGCGTAACCTGCGATAATTATCCGCGAAGCTACAAAATCCTGGGAGAAGACCTGACCGTCACCCTATCCGATTCCTGCCCTGAAGCTGCCCGACTGTTGATCAGTGACCCAAATGCAATGGAGCTGGAGTTTGCACCTCTGACCTTATCCAGTAAACCTCAAGCCTACCAGATTGCTGAAGCCGAACACTACGCTGAGCGCTATCAACTACTTCAGGCTCTAATCACCCTGCTACGTTACCGGGAAATCAGCCTGGAAATGCGCTTGTTTATTGCTGGGCTGTTGGTGCAAAGAGCCCAGGCTCTGCTGGAGGAAGGCAGCGACACCAGCATGCAGGATCTTTGCAACCTCTTTTTTGAGCTCATTGGCCAAGGCTACTTCCAGCAACAAGCCAAAGAACTGCAAAAAACCAATGATGGTGCTCTGGGGCTGGTTATTCTGAATGTGCTGGTCAAGGAACCCCCCCATCAATCCGCTTTCAGGGAAGAGTTACAGGCTGCCCTAAAAGGCCTGAACATCAAAGGGCGTAAACCAGCAGGACAGGAGCAGCTCGACAAGCTCCAACAAGCCTGGAAAAAACACCTCAAACCCTTTTATAAAAAACACAGCACCGGTCTGGAAAACCTCATCGTCAACTGGCTGATCCGTGACTTCTTCCCGATACAAAGCAAAAACCTCTATGATGGCTGGGCCAATATCCTGGCGCGTTATCTACTGTTACGCACCCTGATGTCCGGTATCGCCCTGCAACAAAAGACATTTGAAAAGAAAGACCTGATACGCCTAAGCTATCGCTTTGGACGTGGCGTTACCCACAGCCAACTTTTAAACAGGCTCATGCTGGAACTGGCTGGACGCAACCTGAAATCCAACACCGCTTTTGCACGAGCCTTGCAATTCGGTTAGAGCTAAAGAAAACAAGTCCTTAGCCGAAAACCTAAGAGATATTTTCATTTACGAGTCCTCAGGAAAGCACTCAAATCCTGGGGCGGTAGCGTGTCTGAAACATGAAAAATCCATGCCAATGATCGCCACTTCAACACCGTTGGCCCGGCTATTCAGAAAATGAGTACACTATCATGTTAATGCTCTGAACCAACTCGACTAAGAAGAACCCCCGTAGCTAAAACTAGCAAGTGCTATTTTATCCTCTATACACCTAAGCAACTGATCAATTGACCAAAAAATAAATTCATGGGACATCATAAAAATATGCAACACGTATTAGTTACAGGTGCAGGCGGCTACATTGGGTCAACTTTAGTTCCCACTCTTCTTAAAGAAGGTTATAGAGTAACAGCTGTGGATCGATTTTTTTTTGGTAGCGATCGGCTGCAAAATAATAGCAAGCTTGCTTGTGTTAAAGAAGATAGCCGAAAATTGTCACCTGAGTTGTTTAAAGGTGTGGACGCAGTTATTGACCTTGTTGCTATCTCAAACGACCCCAGCGGCGAACTCTTTGAATCAGCAACTTGGCAAATCAATTTTGAAAGCCGGGTTCGAACTGCTGAACTAGCCAAGGCTGCTGGTGTAAAACGGTATATTCTACCTTCTAGTTGCAGCATATATGGCTTTCAAAAGGGCCTCGCGGACGAAACATCGCCGACCAACCCTCTAACCGTGTATGCAAAAGCGAACGAGAAGGCTGAGATTGGTGTACTCGGCCTTGCAGACGAGAGCTTTATCGTTGTGGTTATGCGGCAAGCAACAATTTTTGGCTACAGTCCCAGAATGCGTTTTGATTTAGCGATTAATGGCATGACATTTGGTGCCTACACCCATAAAAAACTGCCTTTGATGCGCGACGGTACCCAGTACCGCCCCATGCTGCATGTTCAAGACACATCAGATGTCATGAGACTGCTGTTAACAGCAAGTCCGAAGAGTATCAATGGACACATTTTTAATGTGGGAAGTGAGGCAAATACCTACCAATTGGGCGATTTAGGTAGGAAAATTGCAAAAACTGTCGGTGAACAGCTAGGCGAAGAAATTCCCATAGAGTGGTACGGGGATCCAGACCATCGAAGTTATCGGGTTTCATTCAATAAGATCCAAGATACATTGAACTGGAAACCCAAAATGGATGCTGAAGCAGGAAGCCGTGAGATTATCGAAAAATTACAATCAGGTGAACTAGATAAGAGCACCGATACCATCACACTTGAGTGGTATCAGGAACTGGTTAAGTGGCATAAAATCATCAAAGATGCTGAAATGTATGGCGGAATACTTGATATATAATTTTCAAGGATAGAAACCTCATGATTCAGGTCACTAAGCCGGTCATACCTGACCTTGTAAAAGTTCAAAAATATTTGGAAAAAGTTCATGAGCGTGCGTGGCTAACGAACAATGGCCCACTCGTTCATGAGCTTACTGATAGATTGCAAGATTATTTGGGCGTACGTAATTTATTACTGACAGCAAATGGAACCCTAGCCCTTCAGATAGCTTATAAGGTATTAGGAATTAAAGAAGAAGCCGTTACCAGCCCTTTCACATTTATTGCCACAGCTAGTGCTATGAAATGGCAAGGGGTCAATCCCAACTTCGCCGATATAGATAGCAAATCACTTTGCTTATCTCCTGCTGCGACTGCAGATGCAATAACGCCGAAAACTAGTGCCATCGTACCTGTTCACGTCTACGGCAACCCTTGTGATGTGAAGGCTTTTGACATTTTGGGTGACCAATTCGGTATTCCAGTTATCTATGATGCTTCTCATGCGTTTGGAGTACAGTATCAGGGTGAAAGTATTCTGAATTGGGGTGATGCATCAACACTGAGTTTCCATGCAACCAAGTTGTTTCACACGGTTGAGGGCGGAGGCATCGTATTCAAAGACACTGATGTATTTGAACAAGCAAAACACATGCAGAATTTTGGTCTAGGTGAACGTGCAGATGACATCAGCTCACAGGGTATTAATGCAAAGATGAGCGAAGTTCACGCTGCCTACGGCCTGTGCGTGTTGGACTCTATTGATGATATTCTAGATAGAAGAGCAGATATCCTTGATTCTTATTACACAGAACTGGAAGGTATTGTTAAGGCTCCTGAATGGTGTAAAGATGCATCTCAAAATGCAGCCTACGCACCCATACTACTCGAATCAGAAAACCAATGCTTGAAGGTTCTTGATAAGCTGAGATCCATCGGAGTAGTTGCTAGGCGGTATTTTTATCCTAGCCTTAATACCGTAACAGAATTCCAAGGCTCGCACGATAAAACTTGCCCTCAGTCAGAGCAAGCGGCAAGCAGAGTCTTATGCTTGCCCATATACCCAAGCCTCAATTCAGAAGATATCCAAAAAGTTATTGTAGCAGTCAAAAAGGGGTGCAAGGCATGAAACACATTATCCTAACCCCAGCTCTGAAAGAACCTGCTAACCCTTCGGTTACTTGAAATCGTGAACATGCAAACCAACAAAACAGTCACCCATCTCGACTGCACCTTACGTGATGGTGGCTATTACAATGCCTGGGACTTCTCCAGCGAGCTGATCAATGACTACCTTGAAGCCATGCACGCTGCGGGCATTCAAGTGGTTGAACTGGGTTTTCGCTCACTAGAAAACCAAGGCTTTAAAGGTGCCTGTGCCTTTACGCGGGATGATTTTATTCATCAATTAAACCTCCCGCATGATCTACAGCTTGCCGTAATGGTTAACGGCAAAGAACTCGCAACGGAATCCAGCCAGGAACAAACCTTGCGCCTGGAGCAGCTCTTCCCCAGTCCAGCAAGCCAATCCTCCGTTCAATGGGTAAGGCTTGCCTGCCATCTGCATGAATTCGAACAGGTATTACCGGCAAGTCACTGGCTGAAAAAACAAGGCTATCGGGTCGGCTTTAATCTCATGCAAATTGCTGACCGTAGCGAGCAAGAAATCACCCAGCTAGCTCAACTCGCAACCAGCTACCCTGTTGATGTGCTCTATTTTGCCGACTCCATGGGCAGTATGACACCAGAAGACACTGCCAGAATCATTAGCTGGCTTCGCAAAGGCTGGCAAGGAGCTCTCGGCATCCACACTCACAACAACCAGGGTCTGGCGCTACAAAACTCTCTAAAAGCGTTGGATGAAGATGTCACTTGGTTGGACTCAACTGTCACAGGTATGGGGCGAGGCCCAGGTAATGCCAAAACAGAAGAACTGGTGATCGAGCTGGCCAAACGCTCGAATAGCAAGCCACAATTGACCAAACTACTCAGCTTGATCCGTCGTCACTTTCAACCCTTGCAGAACAAGTACGGTTGGGGAACCAACCCCTACTATTACTTGGCAGGTCTCTACGGCATCCACCCCACCTATATCCAGGAAATGCTGGGAGACTCCCGTTATGATGAAGAAGACATACTAGCCGTTATCGAACACCTACGCGTGGAAGGTGGCAAGAAGTTCAACCTCAATGCCCTGGACGCCGCACGCCACTTTTATCAAGGTACGCCAAGAGGGGTATGGCAACCCAGTGACCTCTTTAAGGGTCGTGAAGTGCTCATTCTCGGCACAGGCCCAGGGGTTGCAGACCACAAGCAAGCCCTAGAAAGCTACATTCAGCGCACACATCCTCTGGTCATTGCACTGAATACACAAAGTGCGCTACCCAGCAACCTGATCAACCTACGTGTAGCCTGCCACCCAGTGCGACTTCTGGCTGACAGTGAAGAACATCTAAAACTCTCACAGCCGTTGATCACACCCATCAGTATGTTGCCGGATGATGTTCAGGACACTCTCAAGACCAAGGACACACTGGATTTTGGCCTAGCCATTCAACCTGACCAGTTTGATTTCGCAGACAGCTACTGCACCTGTCCCAGCTCACTGGTTATTGCCTATGCACTGGGACTGGCAACTTCTGGGCAAAGTAAAAACTTATTGATGGCTGGCTTTGATGGTTATGGTGCCGATGACCCTCGCAGCAAGGAAATGCAGTACCTATTGGATCTTTATCAACAACATCCAGCTAGTCTTCCGTTAACCGCTGTTACACCAACACGCTATGCGCTGGCATCTCAGTCCATCTATGCGCTTTAAAGGAAATACATGAAAAGCGTTGTCATTATTCCTGCTCGCTACACCTCAACCCGCTTTCCTGGAAAGCCACTGGTGGATCTTGCAGGAAAGCCAATGATTATCTGGGTTGCAGAGCTTTCAGCAACAGCCGTTGGCCAACAGAATGTTTACATTGCCACTGATGACCAACGTATTGCCGAAGTGGTTCAGGCGTGGGGCTATCAATATGTACTGACCAGCTCTGAGGCACTCACAGGAACCGACCGACTGGCAGAAGCAGCCGAGCAGCTGGAAGCAGACATCTACATCAATGTGCAGGGTGATGAACCTCTGGTTAACCCAGCGGACATTCTTAAAATCCGAGATGCGAAGATCCAGCACCCGAATCAGGTCATCAACGGCTACTGCTGGCTGACACCCGAAGAGAATCCGAGCAACATCAACATTCCCAAGGTCATCACCAACGAACAAAACGAACTGGTATACATGTCACGCCAGACCCTACCAGGATTTAAGGAAGAAAAAAACGCACCTGCTGGCTACAAAAAACAGGTCTGCATCTACGCCTTCAACAAACAAGAACTGACCGCTTTCAAAGATTTCAGCCGAAAAAGCCAGCTGGAAGCCTGTGAAGACATCGAAATCCTGCGCTTCCTGGAGCTGAATAAAACAACCAGAATGGTAGAAACCCAAGGCGGTAGTCTGGCCATTGATGTGCCTGAAGACATAGCCCCTGTGGTTGAACAGCTGAAATTGAAGCAAAAAGAGCATAGATAACATGAAAGGCATCATTTTGGCAGGTGGATCCGGCACTCGGCTTTACCCCATCACCCAGGGGATCTCCAAGCAATTGCTACCCATCTACGACAAGCCCATGATCTATTATCCTCTGTCAGTTCTGATGCTGGCAGGCATAAAAGATATTCTGGTCATCTCCACCCCACAGGATTTACACAATTTTAAACAACTTTTAGGTGATGGTAGCCAACTCGGCATACAGCTTAGCTATGCTGAACAGCCCAGCCCAGATGGTTTGGCTCAAGCATTTATTATTGGTGAAGAGTTTATCGGCCAAGATAATGTCTGCCTGATTCTCGGTGATAACATCTTTTATGGCCCTAACTTTACACCGCGATTAAGAAAAGCGATCCAAAGGCCTACAGGTGCCACAGTTTTTGGCTACCAAGTTAAAGATCCTGAGCGTTTTGGTGTGGTGGAGTGTGATAAAAACAATCGTGCACTTTCCATTGAAGAAAAGCCCGAACAACCCAAATCAGACTTGGCTGTTACTGGCCTCTACTTTTACGACAACCAGGTCATCAACATCGCAAAACAGGTAGTACCATCACACCGAGGAGAGCTGGAAATCACCAGTATCAACCAGGCTTACCTGGAGCATGGGCAGCTCAACGTTGAGCGTCTAGGTCGCGGTTTTGCTTGGCTGGATACCGGCACCCACGAAAGCCTATTAGAAGCAGCCCAGTTTGTAGAAACCATTGAAAAACGCCAAGGATACAAAATAGCCTGCCTTGAAGAAATCGCCTTCAACAATGGCTGGATCAACAAACAACAAATTATTCAACGTGCTCATCAGCTAGCCAAAAATGCCTATGGTCAATATCTACTCGAACTGGCTGAAGAAGCATGAGCAAAACTAACATTCCTGTCACCAAACCCTACCTGCCTAGTCGCAAAAAACTGGATCGCTACATTGATGGCATCTACGAACGCAACTGGCTAACAAATAGTGGCCTTTTAGTACGAAATAGCTATCATAAACATCTAACAGGCAAGGTGACATTCCAACAAGTAAGCTCTGCAGCCACACATAATTTTGGATATACACCCATTGTATATGGGTGATGAAAAGCAGCAAGCAAACGCACAGAGTCACTTAACTGAACAAAGCATTGCACCCAGACAATATTTTTATCCAACCCTAAATTCAATTAGCTATTTTGCTAGCCATAATAGAAGCAAGGTTGCGAACGAAGTTGCTAACAAAATACTATGCTTGCCTCTATGCGATAGCTTAAGCATAGAAGAAGTCAAAATATCTCTAATTGTCAAGAATTCAGAAAATGTCAGAAAATAAAAAAGTGGTAGGAATCTGCTCAATTGGTAGTGGCGTAGGTCAATCTGTAATCAGCTCTTGCAATGCTACTAGCTTACCAATAATCACCTTAGGCCTTGGCAATAACCCTTTGGCATACGGTCAATACGAGTGCGATGATTATGCCTATATTCCAAGCTACTACAGTGAAAATTATTTAGAAAAGCTGCTTGAAATATGCAAAGAAAAGAAAGTAGAACTACTAATCCCAGGGCATGACGACGAAGCTCAGTTATTAGCAGATAATGAGCCAAAACTAAAAGAAGAAGGTATTGAATTACTCGCATCTAGTATCGAGCTAATCAATATTTGCCGATCAAAGGATAAGCTTGCTCATTTTTTCAGCGAAGCCAGCGACCTATTTGTAAAAAGTTACACCTACAAAGAAATAGCTAATAATAAAAAGAGTACAAAAGAAATATTCCCATTAATTGCCAAGCCAAGAAATGGCTATGCATCAAAAAATGTCCACATTGTAAGATCAAGGGAAGAACTAGAAAAACTTGATGATGAGTTGATTTACCAAGAAATTGCCATTCCAGAAAAGTCAGACCCTGCACGAGATTTCTATCTGAAAAATCTTGAGAAAGGAATTAATGCTCAGATTGGTGAACTATCCATTCAGCTAGTAGCCGATAAGAAAGGCAAGATTCACGGCAGATTTGCTACCTATAATAAGTTAAATAATGGAATTCCCATTGAGATACTACCCTACGAATCTAGCAAACTGGATAAGGCTCTTGATAGACTAATTCCGTTAATTCAAGAAAAAGGCTTAAAGGGACCAATAAACCTACAAGGTAGAATGACCGATGAAGGCCTTAAGATTTTTGAGATAAATCCAAGATTCACTGGAATCACAGGATTACGGGCTAAGTTTGGATTTAACGAAGTGTCAGCTTGCATCAAAAACTGGTTATTTAACGTGCCAATGCAAAATCTTAGCTACAATAAAAACTCTGCTGGCATTCGACAGACAGCAGACAAAATTGTCAATTGGAAAGAAAAACCAGAAAAAGAAACCATTTTAATTACTGGCAGTACTGGAGCTGTCGGCCAACAATTAGTGAAAATATTAAGTGAAAATAAAAAGTATATTATTTATACACTTGATCGTTCGCCAGAAAAATCAATATATATACATGGGAAATTAATTTCAAAAGCGCTAAGCTGGAATGATATAGATAATGACAGATTTAATCTTGGTTTAATTGGCACGCTATGTCATTTGGCTTCAGCGCGACCATATCATACAAGCCTTGAAATTGCCGAAAGTTTAGAAAGAACACAAAAAATTTTTACAAAGTCAGTATCAAATGGAATCCAGCAAATTATTTATGCATCGTCACAGAGTGTCTACGGAGAATTCCATGATATTCCCTGGAATGAGCAAATGATACCATCGCCAACCACATGCTATGCAATGACAAAATACTCTGGAGAGCTAATATTACAAAACCTTTTTTATACAAAGCGAAGCTTTAAACATATATCTTTAAGACTAGCTACATTAACCGGCGAAAATATAGAAATTGCAGAAACTGAAGCTACAGCAAAAATTGCAAGAAAAATTGCACGATCTGAAAATATAACAATTTACAATGGCGATCAGATTTTTAACAGAATGCACGTCAAAGATGCCGCAAATGCTTTTTATTCAATTATAAAATCAGGAATTAAAAAAAATGAAATACTAAATGTTTCTTACGAAAAGTCATTAAGCTTAAATGAAATTGTAAATTTATGCAAAAAAATTTCAAGCAAAAGTAGAAGCAAAATATATTTTGAATTCGGGAGCTCTTTAAAAAGTCACATTATGGATAGCAAAACAATTAAAAACAAATACAAATGGAGACCCGAACTTGATCTAAATAAAGCAATTGAATTAATAGTAAATGATGAAGAAAAAAAAGTTAAAAATGAGAAATAAAACAATTTTTGTTAAATCAAATATTTTCATGAACTTTACAAAAAGTGCTATAATAAAAAAATCAGAAGAAATTATTGAGAACAATGCTTCTCATGTAAAATCATACGACTTGAGAATATTAATCGAAATAAAAAACATTTCTCCCAAAACAAAAACAACACTATTAATTCCGAGCTTGATTGTATGCCCAATACATTCCAAGCCATTAACAAAATTTGGAAAAAAATACCACAATGAATATTATGGTAATTATCAACAAATTGACTACTTTGATAAACCTTATTGGTTTGCTGGGCTACATCCATTCAGATGCGCTGAAAAATTAGCATACTCACTATTTAATTCAGGATGTGACTTTTATAAAATAACAAGTAAACATTCCAAGCTATCAAACTGTAATTGCAAAAAACCCAGCACCACATTATTCGAAAGATACGATTTTAGCAATGACAAGCCATTTAAAAAGTCACTTGTTAGCATTAAGGATATAATTCATCTGGCCGATAAAGTATCTGATAAAAATTTTAAAAAACAGTGTGAAAGTTTAGAGCATATAAATATCACTAACTCTGAAACCCATGAAGATGTACTTAATAAAATAATAAAAAGCAAAGCAATCAATCACACCAATGACTGTCTATACTCAGCCATCAACAATAACAATAGCAATATTTCAAAAAAATTATTAAATTACCATCTATTATCAAGAAGCAGTAAAAATTACTTAAATTTTTTAAAAAAAATATTTTCATCTGCCAACAGCGAGGAATTAGAAGTAAAATTAATGGGTTTGATTGAAAATACTATGCCTCATAAAACAGTACAAAACAACTCATTCACTAAACATGAAAAAAAGTACAGTAAACTAATACTAGACAAAAGTATAGCCATCACTGGCCCTTCCGTAAACAGCCTCGAAGAAATTCCGAGTCATTTTGAATCAGTCATTACAATAAACCCAAATTTAACGTTTAAAAATTATGACGAACAAAATATAATACTTAGCAGCATCAATCAATTCAACGGAAATAGTGTATACATAGACTCATTACAAAATAACTATGATTTTCATATATGCCACCCTTTTTCAAAATCAAAAAAAAACAACTCCAGAGCAATTATACTATCAAACACAAATCTAATGCAATTTAAGCACTTTCACCTTCAGCGTATTGTTTTTGACACGCTATTATTTAATCCTAATAAAATTTATATTACAGGCTTTCCATGCTTTATTAACTCCGGGGGTTCGCTAGACTCATATTACAACCAAAAACACAACACATTTGAAACATCTAATGATGATATGTATAGAATAGCACTTCTAAACGACCCATCATTTAACTTTATTTGGCTAAAGTTAGCTCAAAAGGATTCTCGCATCACCTTCGACACAAAGCTGAATAAAATACTTGAACTTTCTTTAGAAGATTATTTGTATTATTTTTTCACTCAGAAAGCTTTTCAATGAAAAAAACATTAATTACCGGTGCCGATGGCTTTATTGGCTCTCATTTAACTGAACTATTGATTCGCCAAGGCTACCAGGTCAAGGCTCTCTGTCAATATAACTCTTTTAACTCCTGGGGTTGGCTTGAAAACCTTGACAGTCTTGAACAGGTTGAGGTCTTAACAGGCGATATACGGGACTCTCATTACTGCAAATTAATCACCAGGAATGTTGATGTGATCTTTCACTTGGCTGCATTGATTGCTATACCCTACTCTTATCAAGCTCCTGACAGCTATGTGGATACCAATATAAAAGGCACCTTGAATATTTGTCAGGCAGCCTTGGAAAATGGTGTCAAGAGGGTAATTCACACCTCTACCAGTGAGGTCTATGGTACAGCTCAGTATGTACCCATTGATGAAAATCATCCCTTGCAGCCACAATCTCCTTACAGTGCTTCCAAAATTGCTGCAGATGCCATGGCAACGAGTTTTTTCAACTCTTTCAATCTGCCACTTACAATAGCACGGCCTTTCAATACTTATGGTCCCCGTCAATCTGCTCGTGCAGTGATTCCAGCCATCATCACACAAATTGCTGCTGGCTATAAAAGCATTCAACTGGGTGACGTAACACCCACGCGGGATTTTAACTATGTCGAAGATACCTGTCGTGGGTTTCTCGCTTTAGCTGAATGTGATGCAACGATAGGTGAAACTGTAAATATCGCTTCCAACTATGAGATTTCAGTTGGGGATACACTTAATCTCATTCGCGAGTTAATGGGTAGTGATGTTGAGTTTCTTACCGATGAACAGCGACTACGGCCTAATAAGTCAGAGGTCTTTCGACTATGGGGCTGTAACAAGAAACTCCAAAGCTTGTCTGGTTTTAAGCCACAAACAGATATTCGTGACGGCCTGCAGAAAACCATCAACTGGTTTACTCAACCAGAGAATTTACGTCACTACAAAGCCGGTCTTTACAATGTCTGATATCAGTCAGAAGCTCGTAGAGCTGGTACGTGATTACTACCATACAAAGGAGTTCATCCCTCTTCATGCTCCTGTCTTCGACGGCAAGGAGAAAGACTATCTAGCTGAGACCATTGACTCCACTTTTGTTTCTAGTGCCGGGGCCTATGTTGATCGTTTTGAGCAGAACATGACGAGCTACACAGGCTCCCCTAAAGCAGTAGCAACAGTAAACGGTACTGCGGCTCTTCATGTTGCCTTGAGGTTGGCAGGCGTCGAGATGGGCGACCTAGTGATTACTCAACCACTCACTTTTGTGGCGACTTGTAATGCAATCGCTTACTGCGGAGCCGAACCGGTTTTTGTGGATGTCGATCGAGATACGCTCGGATTATCAGCACAGGCCATGGAGCTATGGCTAAGTAACCATGCAAAACTGGATGCAGAGGGCGTCTGCCGAGCCCACGAAGACGGTAAGGCCATACGTGCTTGTGTCCCTATGCACACCTTCGGCCACCCTGCGGATCTTGATGGCCTGTGTGACGTGACCCGCCGTTGGAATATTGCTTTGGTGGAAGACGCTGCAGAGTCACTGGGCAGCTTCTATAAAGGCCAGCATACAGGTACTTTTGGTGCCTCAGGCACGCTCAGCTTCAACGGCAACAAGATCATGACTACCGGTGGTGGCGGTATGATTCTGGCGGATGAAGCAACGGCAGCAAGAGCAAAGCACCTCACCACTACGGCCAAAAAGCCGCATACCTATGAGTACATTCACGACGACTTGGGTTACAACTACCGAATGCCGAATCTGAATGCGGCCTTGGGCTGTGCACAGCTGGAGCAGTTGGAAGCATTCATTAGTGCCAAGCGCACTCTCGCCAGCAGTTATGAAGCCTTCTTTCAGGACTCTTCCATGCAATTTATAACCGAGCCACCCGAGTGTCGTTCCAACTACTGGTTGAATGGTGTTATCTGTGAAGACAAAAAACAGCGGGATGCGCTATTGGACAGCACCAACAGTCAAGGTGTGATGACTCGCCCCATTTGGGCCTTGATGAATCACTTGCCTATGTACAAAAATTGCCGCCGTGGAGATCTGTCAAATGCCCAGTCGCTGGAAGAGCGGGTCGTGAATTTGCCGAGCAGCGTGAAGCCAGGAGTATCGGTTTGAAAAGAATTGCAGTTTTCACTGGAACACGCGCTGAATATGGCCTGCTCTACTGGCTAATGAAAGAAATTCAGGCTGATCCTGATCTTAAGTTACAGCTTATTGTCAGTGGAATGCATTTTTCTCCTGAGTTTGGTTCAACCTGGAAGAACATTGAGTCGGATGGCTTTTACATGGATGCAAAAGTTGAAATGTTGCTCTCATCCGATACCTCTGTTGGCGTGGCTAAATCCATGGGTCTAGGTATAGTTGGTTTTGCAGACGCACTTGAGCGGTTAAAGCCTGATTGTCTGGTGATTTTAGGTGATCGATTCGAGGCATTAGCTATTGCACAAACGGCTATGATCCTGCATATACCAATTGCCCACTTGCATGGTGGGGAAATTACAGAAGGTGCGGTTGATGATTCAACCCGACATGCCATTACCAAGATGGCACATTTTCACTTTGTCAGTAACGAAGAACATCGTTTACGAGTCCTTCAGCTTGGCGAGAACCCTGAACATGTGATCTATACAGGTGCACTTGGAGTCGAAAATGTTCATCGCGCCGAACTGCTTCCGCGAACTGAACTGAGTATAAGTCTGAATTTCGATCTTGGGCCTTCTTTTTTCTTGATTACCTACCACCCTGTCACTGCGGGAATAGAGGATCCAAAGAGCACTTTTCTAAATCTTCTGAGAGCTTTGGAAAACTTCCCACAACACAAACAGGTATTCACCTTCCCAAATGCTGACCAGGGTGGACGATACATTATTGATCTCATCAACCAGCATGTACTTCAACACCCCGAGCAAGCCATGGCAATCAACTCCTTGGGTGTGCAGCGCTACCTTTCTACAGCTCACTATGCAGATGCTGTTATAGGAAACTCTTCCAGTGGGCTTATTGAAGTACCCAGCCTTAAAACTCCCACAATTAATGTAGGCATTCGTCAGAAAGGCCGGGTGGCAGGGCCTTCAGTCATTCATTGCAAGACCAACGTACAATCCATTCAGAATTCGATATGCAAAGCACTAACCACTGAATTTCAAAGGCAGGCAGAGGTAGCGAACAACCCATACGGCAAGGGGGATACCTCTCAACATATATTGAATTTTTTACGTCAGCTGCCGAAATATCAACCGAAACAATTTTTTGATCTCAATCAGAGTTCTGCAAATGAATAATTCCACACTGATTATTGCCGAAGCCGGAGTGAACCATAACGGTGAGCGTGATCTTGCATTTCAGTTAGTGGAGGCTGCCGCCGAATCCGGTGCTGATGCGGTCAAGTTTCAGACCTTTAATGCAGAACGCTTGGCTGCAGTGACGGCACCCAAAGCTCAGTACCAAAAAAAAAATACGAGTGAAGCTGAATCCCAGCTGGCCATGCTGAAGAAACTGGAGCTGCCGGAAAGCTGGCACCAAGAGTTACAGGATCATGCTCAGCAGAAGGGTATAGCCTTTATTTCTACTGCTTTTGATCGCCTAAGCCTCAGCTTCCTGCAAACCTTGAATTTACCCTTTTACAAGATCCCTTCTGGTGAAGTAACTAATGCACCCTTGCTCTGGGCTTTTGCTGCTACGCGCAAGCCCTGTATCTTATCCACAGGCATGGCATCGCTAAGCGAAGTCGAACAGGCTCTAGCAATTCTTGCCCACGGCTATTCTCATGACCAGGAACCCAAAACCCTGAGTGAAACCTGGGAATTCTGGGGCCAGCCACAGGCCTTCGAAGCAATCAAAGACCAAGTTACGCTGCTGCATTGCACCTCCAGCTATCCAACACCCTTGGATCAAGTCAATCTAAAAGCCATGGACACGCTGGCAGCTGCATTTCAGTTACCTGTAGGTTACTCTGACCATACACAGGGGTTATTGGTGCCTGTAGCAGCAGTGGCTCGTGGAGCAAGGGTTATTGAGAAGCACTTTACTCTGGATCGTGAGTTACCAGGTCCTGATCATAAAGCCTCATTGGAACCAGAGGAGCTAAAAGACCTTGTCCAGCAAATTCGCTGCATCGAGCAGTTACTTGGAACAGGCCGCAAGGCTCCCCAGCCTTGCGAATGGGATACGCGCCAAGTGGCGCGACAGAGCTTGCTGGTCTCTCAAGATGTTCAGCAAGGTGATGAGTTTAGTGAAACGACACTCACGACGTCCAGAACTGGGCAAGGTGTTAGTGCTGCCCATTATTGGGACTATCTTGGTAAACCTGCCAGTAAAGACTATCGGTGCGGCGAAGCTTTATGAGCAGGCCAGTTATTTTGTTGGGCGCCGGTGGTCATGCCAAAGTGGTTTTGGAAATACTGCGCCAGATTAAACAACCTGTTTTAGGGGTCATTGATCCTCGACTTAAACAAAATCACATCAAGGAATGGCAGGGTTTACCCATATTGGGTGACGATTCTGATGTGAGTCTGTATCCAACAGATAAAATCTTTCTGGCTAATGGCATAGGCAGTCTGCCTGGACAAACCCTTCGTTGCTCTGTGTACAGGCAGTTCAAGAGTTCAGGTTACACCTTTATAACTTTAGTCCACCCCACAGCCATCATTGCAGAAGATATTACCCTAGCTGAGGGAGTGCAGATCATGGCTGGCTGTATTCTGGGAACTGATGTTCAGATTGATGAAAATACACTGATCAATACTGGAACTCAACTGGATCATGATTGCAAGGTAGGTAAACATTGCCACTTGGCACCAGCAGTTGTCTTATGTGGTAACGTTCAAGTTGAAGATGGATGTCATCTGGGGCCAAGCAGCTGTGTAGTTCAAGGTTGTCATCTGGGACAAGGTGCCGTTCTAGGCGCGGGTTCCACATTACTTTGTGATTTACCAAAAGGCCACAAGTATCTGGCTGCTAAATCGCAGCAACCCACCAAGCATTCACAGTGAATAAACAATGAAAAACTGGCAAGACACCCTTGTTCAACCAACGGCTTCACTGGAAAAAGCTATTGAGGTATTGGATACCTCAGCTCAGCGTATACTCTTAGTGGTCGATCAACAAAATAAGCTTTTAGGGACTGTAACAGACGGTGATGTGCGAAGGGCTCTACTAAGACACATTGATTTAAGTACGCCTGTTGCTCAAATAATGAATACCCAGCCTAAAATTGCTGGTCCAGAATGGAGTAATGCGGAGTTACTTTCATTTATGGAAAAGCACCAACACCTACAAATTCCAATTGTTAACTCCAATGCTAAAGTATTAGGCATGGTTGGTTTATATGAATTAATTCACCGAAAAAAATATGACAATCCTATATTTTTAATGGCTGGCGGTTTTGGAAAACGACTTCATCCTCTAACCGAGACCTGCCCTAAACCTCTACTTAAAATTGGTGGAAAACCTATTCTAGAACTTATTTTAGAGAGCTTTGTTAAATCTGGTTTCTATAAATTTTATATATCCACTCATTATATGCCAGAAAAAATAAAAGAATATTTCGGCGATGGTAGCCAATGGAATGTAAGTATTACTTATATACATGAAAAAAAACCACTTGGAACCGCTGGTGCACTTGGATTACTGCCAAATGAAGAAATCGACTTGCCTATTTTCATGATGAATGGAGACTTATTAACAAGCTTAGATTATGTTTCATTGCTTAAGTTTCATCAGCAACACAACTGCTATGCTACCATGTGTGTCAGAGAGTATGATTACCAGATTCCATATGGTGTAATAAAGACTCAGGGTTCCAAGGCGTATTCAATAGAGGAAAAGCCAATTTATACTTATCACGTAAACTCAGGGATTTATATTTTATCCCCTGAGCTCATCCGCAAAGTGCCTTACAATCAATATTTAGATATGCCCGACTTATTGCAAAAAGAGATAAGAAAAGGCAATGAAATAAACGTCTACGAATTAACTGATTACTGGATGGATATTGGACATATCGATGATTTCATTCAAGCTCAATCTGATTACAAGTTACAAATGCTTGAAAGCGAAAAGGTTAAAAAATGAAAAGATCATATATTATAGCAGAAATGGCGTGTTCGCATGATGGATCAGTAAAGCTAGCAAAAGACATAATAAAAAGTGCAATTAAAGCAGGGGCAGATGCAATACAGTTCCAGATATGGAACCATCATGATCTAGTTGTTTCCCATCACCCTGATATTCAGATTCTACAGAACCTTCAGCTCTCTAGACAGGATTGGAAGGATTTACTCTATTATGTTAAAGAAAACTCAGAAGAAATGGAAGTTATTGCTTGTGTTTATGATATAAATACAATTAACTTTTCCCGTGAAATTGGTGTAGATGCATATAAGATTCACACTTCTGATTTATCTAACGACATGTTATTAAAGGCAGTTGCAAACACAGGCAAAAGAATAGACTTAAGTGTAGGTGCTTCGACATACTATGAAATATCAGAAGCAATTAGCACTATAAAAAAATCTGGTAACAATAATATTTGGCTAATGTATGGAAAGCAACTATTTCCAACTGCTATCCAAGACGCTGAAATCTTACAAGCAGTAACATTGGGACACGCCTTCAGTTTACCTGTAGGCTACCAAGATCATAGTGATGCAAATACTGAAGCAGCGTTTCATATACCGATCGCTGCTAGAGGAGCAGGTCTAAGTATTCTTGAAAAACACATTACCCATGACAGGTCACTTGAAGGTGCCGACCATCAGGCTGCATTGAACCCTAATGAGTTTTGTAAATTTGTTAGCATGCTTCGTGATATTGATATTGCTTTAGGCGATCCACGACCACACCCTTTCACTGAAGCAGAAAAAAAATATCGTATATATTCAAAAAAGTCACTTGTTGCGGTTGAAGACTTTGAAAAAGGTCACATCATTAAAGAAGAAGATTTAATAGCATTACGTAGCCCTGACTTAGGTTCACCTCCAAATAAGTTATCAGCGTATGTTGGAAAATCATTGAAATACAGTATAAAAAAACATAATCCAATTAGTTTAGGTCATATAGAATGAGTTCAGGTGTCTTAATCACAGCTAGATTAAAGTCTACACGTCTCCATCGCAAAGTTTTGCGAAAAATTGGTGATAAACCTATGATTGCTCATTTAATTGATCGCATGCGAGAGGTACACCTAGCTGATTCAGTCACAGTAATAACATCGACGATTGCTCAAGATGATGAACTTGCTGACTTTTGTAAAAGCTATGGTGTTAACTGCTTTAGAGGTGAGCCTGATGATGTTATGGTTCGAATGCGTGATGCTGCACAACTTTTAGATCTTGACTGGGTACTAAGTGTAACTGCTGACAACCCTTGGGTTTGCCAAAAATGGTCTGACCGTTTATTGAACGCTTCTAAGTTAAACAATTGGGACTTTGGAAAAATTGAAGGGTTACCATTCGGCGCTTTCAGCTATACCGTGAAGAAAAGTGCCTTAGAAAAAGCATGCAAATTAAAAAACACAAATGATACAGAGGTCTGGGGAGAATACTTTCAAGAAGAGTTTGGTTTTAGTAATGGCGTTCTGAAGGTTCCAATTGAATATCCTGAACATAGACCAAATTACCGATTGACAGTAGATGTAGAAGATGACTTGGCTTTGGCACAAATAATTGAAAAAAATGTTAAAGCAGACCATAACACTGCAACCATCGAAAAAATAATAAATTTTTTAGATTCCAACAAAGAGGTTGCTTCTATCAATAGCAAAATAAAACAAGCAACACCGAAAAAGATTACTCTAAAAAGCAATTATCAGGAGTTTTTGAAATGAATAAAGTCGAAGTCAAGATTGATCACAACTATCATCCTCAAAACATCCATAAGCTTGAAGCATGGGAATCAGGAAAAAGTGATGATTATAAAGAATATAGAAAAAACTGGGTTAATTGGCCAAAAAATAATATTGTAGGTCGCGTACCTATACACCTTGACATTGAGGCAACTTCAAACTGTAATTTATTATGCACAATGTGTGCAAGAACCACCATGGTCGAAAATGGTAACTTTTGGAAAGTACAAGAGTTCGATTACATAAAATATAAAGAAATTATTGATGAAGCAGCCCATAAAGGAGTTCAGTCATTAAAGTTCAACTATTTGGGTGAGCCTTTGATGAATAGGAACATTTTTAAAATGGTTTCATATGCCAAGGAGAAGGGTATAATTGATACAATGTTTAACACTAATGCAACATCACTCACAAAAGAAAAATCAAAAAAAATAATTGAGTGTGGACTCGATAAGTTGTTTTTTTCCTTTGACTCACCATACAAAGATGAATATGAAAAAATAAGAGTCAATGCAAATTATTTAAAAACATTAAAAAATATAATACAGTTTCATGAAATACGAGGAAACAACCCTAAAGAAAGCTACACCCCATTTACCAGAGTTTCAATGGTAAAAATTAACGAAAATGATAAAAAATTTAGTGACTTTAAAAAACTTTTCGAACCCATTGTTGATGTGGTTGCAGCTGTTGATTATATGGACCACTCCATGATGAATAATAATTCTGAAGGGAAAAATCGTGTTGAAAATATAATATCAACTGACAAATCAAACTCCAGCTCTAAATTTTGCTGCCCTCAATTATGGCAACGAATGTTTATTCACCCCGACGGGGTTGTTACACCATGTTGTGTTGATGTTAACAGAACTATGGTAATGGGGAATATTTATAACAATAACATAGAAGAAATCTGGACAAGTAAAAAGTATAACAAACTGAGAGAAACTCATAGAAATGGAAATATTGATAGCATTTCAACCTGCAGGAACTGCCCTTTAGCTAACCATTAATATATTTAATGATTTCACCCTGATATTACTCTTTATTATAATTGATATTGCCTGATTTTTTAAGCAGTCAAATTTATCTTGGAATATTTTAATAAAAGTTCTATCAAATACAGTCAAGCTTGGAATATCGAATGCCTAATGTAGCCATTATTATCCAGACTTATAACCATGCAAATTTTATCGAAAAGAACTTGCAAAGCATTCTGGAACAAGAGTGCAACTTTAGCTTTAAAATAATTGTTCATGATGATGCATCTACTGATGGTACTAAAGAGATATTAGAAAAATTCAAAAATAATAATCCTGAAATTTTTGATCTTTTTTTACAAGAACATAACACTCACTCAATGCATCTTTCTAAAAAACTAAGTTTTCTAAGACCATTTAGAGATCACATTAATAAATTTGATTATGTTGCTTTTTGTGAAGGTGATGATTTCTGGATAAAAAAAAACAAGCTACAAATACAGGTTGACTTTCTTCAAAATAACAAAAACTTTTCTTGCTGCTTTCATTCCTTTGCAGTTTTAAATAACAAAACTGGCCACATCACTTATCCCACCAATCATCCTAATGTAATTTTGTCTCCTTACGATTTAAAAACAAATAAAATTTTTGCGAGAAAATGCACTGTTCTTCAAAGAAATACTGGGGGGATTTTATTATATTTTGACGCACCTAATCATGGGGGAATTTATGAATCTTCATTTATCAAGAATGGCGACTTATTTCGAAATTCTCAAATGGGCTACTTTGGTAAGGGGATGTACTTTGGCAACTTTGTAGGCAGTGTATTCCGAGCTAATGAAGAAAGTAGCTGGGAGCATCTACCCGAAGTTGAGAAAGCACAACATAGAGCGGTATCAAGTTATTGGATTGCTAAGTTTCACGAACGTATGGGTGACTTGGATGCTGCGGAGCACTGGGCAAAAGGCGCCCTGGCAAATATGCATGCAGGGCTCCAGGATATATTTGAAAAAAAATCACAACAAACTCAAGCTGACCGGCTTTTGTTTGAGACAATCGACCAGATAAGATTAGATATGTTCGCTGGCAATCATCGCAAAGCACAACGCCAGTTAAAACTTGCTCTCAAAAAAAATCCATCCAACAGCGACCTTTTAGGGCTTCAGGAGTGGATAAAACGGGAAATCTGAATTATATGCAACCATCCATTTCTTCCCTCATTTTCGATTGTGACGGTGTCCTTCTTAATTCCAACTCAGTTAAAACCCAAGCCTTCTATCAAACTGCACTCCACTATAGTGAAGCTGCTGCTCACGCCTTGGTAGACTACCATACCGCCAATGGTGGCATTTCTCGTTACAAGAAGTTTGCCTATTTTTGTGATGTAATTTTTCCAAGCGTATCTCCTAACACCCATCCCCCTAATCTTGACGATCTGCTCTCTTTTTATGCCAAAAAAGTTCGCCATGGCTTGTTAAGCTGTGAGGTTGCTAAAGGGCTTTTTGAACTTCGAGAACTAACTGCGGGCATCCCTTGGATGATTGTTTCTGGTGGTGACCAAGCTGAGTTACAAGAAATTTTTGCTGAACGGGGTTTGCATCATCTGTTTGATGGTGGCATTTTTGGCAGCCCTGATTCCAAGGATGATATCCTCAAACGAGTGATCGCTTCAGGTTGCATCCAAAAGCCAGCTCTCTTTCTGGGTGACAGTCAATATGATTATCAGGCAGCTTCGCGTGCAGGCCTGGATTTCCTCTTTGTTAGTCAATGGACTGAAGTCAAGGACTGGCAAGCTTGGGCTGAGCAGAATGGTATCGACTCTGTGACTTCAATTAAACAACTACTCAAAAGGTTTTCATGATGGATTATCTTTCCGATGAATTTATGGCTGAGCTGCAACAAAAAACCTTCTGTGGGCCCAATGCCTGGAAGCGTTTGATGAGCTGGCTGCATGTTGATCCCGCTTTTCAGGAGTTTATGCAAGTCTGGCAGGCACAGATAGCGCCAACTTTCCATACATATCCAGCACCCACAGAACTGCCTGACATTTCTGGATTGCTTGAAACACACTTTGAAGCCTTGTATCCCGCTCAGTTTATACTTCGCTTAGCTCAACTTGTAGATGTTCCACGAAAAAACTGGCTGTTTACTGCTCTCAACGAGAAGCAGCAGGAAGTGCTTTTTGCCTGGCTGAGAGACAGTCAATTAGACCGGGATAAGGGTTTCTTGGCTGACCATTGGACTAGTACCTTGAATCAAGAACAGCTCTGCTACAAAGGCATTCCCCTCTATGCATCCTTGACTTATGAAGTTTTCAAAGAACTAGCTGCTATTTCCAACCCTCAGGTCAAGCGCTTTCGTTAAGGAGTCACCATGAAGCAACCTGCTGTTATTTCCACATTGCTTGATCGCCAGGCAAGCTTGCTGGATGCTGTTTTGCATGAACAGCCTATGGACATTATTGCTCCTCGCCTTTTCGCTGGGATTGCCCAAAGCTTGGCCAAAAAGCACCAGGTTAAAGTGCATGTTATCGAAGAAGCTGTATCCAGCTATGAAGCTCTAACTGAAACCAAGCAGCTTACTGAAAAATACAATGCTTATCTGGATGAGTCAGGCCCTCAGCTTGAAGACTGGCTTGAAACCCGAAACCAACGTACTGATCTGGCTGATCGTATTCTCACCGTTGCTCAGTCGCGTACTGAAAAACTCCTGACTCTCCACCGCGGTCTGGATGCTTTGGCTGATCAGTTTGATATCAAAGCACTCCTGGTCAATCAGGAGTATATGATCCATGAAGCTACCCTGGTTAACTGGGCCAGGCATCGTGATGTGCCCAGCATCCACTTTTGCCACTGCCCTTATACTTTCCGTAGTGTTGGCAGTATGCGTCATTTTGTTTCCAGCCACATGACCCTGACCAGTGAGCGCTGCAATCTAACCTTGGATGATATGCAAACTGGCCGAGGTGAACGCCAGGTTACTGGCTTGATTAATTGGGATGCTTATCGGGATATTGGTTTTGAGCAGCTGATTCAAATTAATGAACAACTGGAAATCCCTGATGATGCGCTGGTAATCAGCTTCTTCACCTCCTACGCCTTCCTGGAGAGCGCCTGTGCCGACCCTGAAACCTACGAAAAATCCTTGGATGCTTTTTTACAGGCAGCCGCTGAGGTTCAGGAAAACACTGAAGAAGAGCTGTTCTTTATTGTTAAGGATAGACCTTCTGGCATTTCATTTGGTGAAGAACAGGTTCGCCATAAAGCCAGGAAATTCGGCTTGGATAAAAACCTGGCTTATCTTTTTATCCGACCTGAGGTAGTCGTAGCTCGTTCAGACATAACCATTTCTTGTGGTTCGGGTATTGCCATGGAAAGTATGTCTTTGGGTAAACCCACCATTGAGCTGGTCATTCGTCAAACTTTCCTGGCCAACTTGGTTTATGGAGCTGATGACGGAGTTATTCAATGCGAACCTACTGGTCTTGCTGCCGAGTTAAAGCGACTGGTTGATGATGAAGACCTGCGTGAAGACATTGCTGATCTGGTCATTGATAGGGATGAATTAATAGAACCCACTCAGCGGCAGCAGGCGACTCAAGAATCAGCAGCTTATCTGTTGGAAATTCTGGGCCAGGAAGAAGCAGCCAAGAAAGTTCGCTCTGCTGATGATTTCTATGACCACCTGGAAGTAATGGGGCAAGATGCTCGCTTTCATCAGACCAACGCCTTTCAAGCTTGGCGCGCAAGAACCCAACCCAATGAGCTTACCGGCCAGTTGATGGGTGAACGCTATAATCAATGGCAACATAAACCTAACTTTCACTTGGTCGTTATTGCAGACAGGTCTCTTTTTGATGCTTTGGCCAATACTCTGGATAGTTTTGAATTACAAATTTACCCACATTACGGTATCAGCATCATCAGCCCTGATGCCTGCCCAGATACAAGCCTACTTGAACATCCAAATTTGCAATGGGTGCAAAGTGACTCACCCTTTGATCAAATCAATGAAGTCATTGAAGCCGTCGAGTCCGATTGGGTGATGCAGCTCTGGCCAGGTGATGAGCTACAACCCCAGGCTCTATTTAACTTGGCTGACTATGCCAATATTAACGGTGATTGGCTCGCCATCTATGGGGATGAAGTTTTAGTTCAGTCTACACACGAAGAGTTGGCCGATGATGAGTCACGATTTGCCACCAGTTTACCAGTTGACCCTATCTTCAAACCTGACTTTAATCTTGATCTGCTCCGTTCAACCGACTATGTCAACCGGGCTACAGCATTTCGTAAAGATGCCTGGCAGGCTATGGAAGGTTTCAGGCCCTTCGCTTACCGCCAAACGGAAGATTTGGTTTTCCGCATTGCTGAGCGCATGACGCTTCCTGCTATAGGGCATATTGCAGAAGTTCTTGTGGATCGGTCGGAGTATATGGATAACTTGGTTGCCAGCCCAGAAAATGAGGCACTGGGTGCACTTATTCGCCAAGAGCATCTTGATCGCTGTGGGTTTGACAAAGCACAGGTGCAACCAGGACTTTACCCTCAAATCTATAACACCCGGTATCATATTGGCAACACTGAAGTCAGTGTTGACCTTCTACTGGCTACTGCGGGATTGACTCATCAACTTAAAAACTGTCTTCAATCTCTGCAAGAGCAACAGCTCAGTAATAGTTTACATATTCACATTGCAGTGCCTACTAACCAGCAGACAGCTGAACAATGGCTTGCAGCTGAAAATATCCGTCTTCCTAATATTAACTGGGTTGAGATGAGTGCCGTCAATAATCCATTGGTTAGCCAGTGGTGTGAGCTGGTTGCAGCTACTCAATCTGAGTTCTTTATATTGGCTACAGAGCTATTGCGCTGGGTGCAGCCTAATTGGCTGGATCCTATTATTGACCAATTGCAACGTTCTGATGTTGCCATGGTGGGGCCACGTCTAGCCTCTACCAAAGCAACCCTCGTCAGTGCTGGTCAGATTCTGGGTAAGGATGGAATGGTGGGTGACCTCTATCGAGATTTTTTCCTTGAACAAGAGGTTCCTGGCCTTCCACGTGCCTGGTGTGAGCAGAGCTTTAATGCACTTAACCCTGCTTGCGTTGCGGTAAAACGAAGTTTGTTTACTGAACAGGGTGGACTAGACTCTTCTTATTCAGGTGCTCTTGCAGTCAATGACTTACAGCTCAAACTTTGCACTCATGGCCATAAGCTGGTTTGGACACCGCTCAGCAGTCTGGTTCTGACAAGCAGTCTTGCAGCACCTAGTAAGGCAGATAGCAAATCATTTAAAGACCGTTGGTTCAATCTATTACCCAGTGATCCGGCCTTTAACAAAAACCTGGAGTTGAGAGGCTCAGGAATCTATGCAGACACCCTGCTATCAGGTCGGTGGCATCCCATTCACCATCAACGCCCTCAGTTCCTAGCCGCTTACCTGGACTATCAGACAGAACAGATTGAAGTTGCAGCTGCTCTCATAAAAGGACTCAAGCAGGCAGTAAATGATGAAAAAATTCTGCTGCAAGAGCATCACTTTATGAGCTCGGCAATGCCCTCTCCCATAACTTCGGTTGAATTAGCTCGACTACTACCTGATTACTGCATTTACCTAGGGCAACCCGAACATCACAAAGATCTGATTGAAGAGACTGCAGTTTACACCCGAGTTGAGCAGTGGGTTGTCATCACCAGCCTGACTGACTGGGAGATGTGGCAACCGCTTGAACCACAAATCAGTGGGTGGCTCTTTGCTTCACAAAAGCTAAGAAACACTTGCAAACCCCAGAAAACCGTTCAAGTAATTCAAGCGGAAACCGACACAGAGAACTGGCTGAAGCTCAGTCTAGGTATACAGCAATAAGTTTTGAAAAAAATGCTAAAGCTTTCTTTCTGATGACCGATAAAGTGACTGTCCCCGGACATACTTTCTACTGAAGGAGTTCTACCATGTCTCTAGTAATCAATACCAACGTTTCAGCACTTAATGGTGCTCGCAACCTGTCCAACACTCAGGATGCACAGGCTCAGACATTCAACCGTCTATCAACTGGTCTGCGTATCAACTCTGCTAAAGATGATGCTGCTGGCTTGTACTTGGCTCAATCTCAGACCAAAGATATTAAAGGTCTGGATATGGCAACTCGTAATGCGGGTGACGGCATTTCTATGTCACAGACGGCTGAAGGTGCTCTGGATCAAATCCAGTCGAACTTGCAGCGTATCAATGAACTGGCTATTCAGTCTGCCAACGGTACTTATGATAGTGCTGCTCGTGGTGGCCTACAGAAAGAAGTTGACCAATTGACTCAGGAAATTTCTCGTATTACTGAAACAACCGAGTTTAACGGTCAGAAACTTCTGAGTACGACTGCCGCAGCCCTAACTATGCAGGTTGGCAACCAGGATGGTGATGGTTATCGTGTAGAAGCGGGTCTTTCTGGTGGTGTTGTCGCAGCCATGACCGATGCTGGTGCACTTTCAGGCATGACTAACGCCTGGATGACTAACGATGCCGGTAAAGATATTGATATCTCTACCCAAACTGCAGCCCAGGCTGCGATTACCAGTACTCGTACTGCCATTGATGGTATTTCAGAACAACGCGCCACCTTCGGTGCGGTCATGAACCGTTTTGAAACTGTTATCTCAGGTAACCAAAACTACTCTGAGAACTTGCAGGCTGCACGTAGCCGTGTTCAGGATGCTGACTTTGCAGCAGAAACCTCCAACCTGGCCAAGCAGCAGGTTCTGCAGCAAGCTGGTGTGGCAGCCCTGGGGCAAGCTAACGCTTCTACTCAGTCTGTATTGGGTCTGCTGTAAGCTTTCAAGCCTACACCTAACCCTTAAAAACGCCGAGCTTATGCTTGGCGTTTTTTTTGCTGGAGCACTTGACAAAAAAATTAAAGTTGCACCTTGACCTGCCGATAACTAAATTAATGGTCAAGACAACAACTTAAATGAGGTGTCGATTATGGCCTCAGAAATTTCAGTACAGTCCGTCTCACCAGAAGCCTTAATGAAAGGGACACAGCAGCTGCTCAGGCCAACAAAAAGCAATGACAAGAGTGTATCTGAGGGTGTTCATGATTCGAGCCCAAATAGTCAGGCCAAAGAGTTTTTAGCTGACAAGCTGGCTGACAACCTGAAAAAAGAGCTTTCATTATCTAATGAGAATCAAAAAGAAAAGAGCTTGAGCATGGAAGAGCTTCGTGAAATGCTTGATCAAATCAACAACACTCTCTACTTGCAGAACCGGGCACTTAAATTCCAGATTCACGACAAAACAGAAGACCTTGTAGTTCAGGTGCTCAATACTAAAACGGATGAAGTGGTTCGCCAGTACCCTTCTGAGGAGATACTGGCTCTACGTGGACGTTTGGTGGAAGGCAATACCGAGTCTTTTTCAACTCAGGTTTTTTAGATCACGCACGAGGTAACAGTCATGTCAGGTATCAGTTTCAATGGCTTGGGTTCAGGTATTCCCGTTCAACAGATTGTTGAAGCCACAGTAAAAGCCGAGTCCGCTCCTCTCAAACGCCTACAGAATGACAAGGATTTTTTCAGTTCACAAATCAGTGCGCTGGGCAAAATAAGCAGTCGTTTGAGTGGTCTGAAAGATGCTATGAATGATCTCCGTGGACTGGACAAATTCCAACAATTAGCTGCCAATACTGGTAATGAAGACCTCTTTACATCAACTGCAGATCACCTGGCTGGTGCAACTTCAGGGAATTACTCCATTGAAGTTATGGCTGAAGCTAAAAATTACCAACAAGTCTCAAGTAGCTATGCTAAAGCCGATACACTGGGGGCTGATACAGGTGATGTGAAGCTTGACTTTACTGGCCTAACAGATGCTGACGGCAATGCCGTAGCTGACATCTCATTGGATGTTGCCGGTAAAACTCTGGATGAAATCCGTAAAGAAATCAATAACAACGAAGACCTTAAAGGTTTGGTTTCTGCCAACTTGGTCAATGTGAATGAAACCGATGCGCGTCTTGTTATCAAATCTGACCGCACCGGAACTGATTCCAATTTTTCTGCTGATTTTTCTGGCGTAGACGCTCCAGCAGCTTTGAATGCCAAAGACTCCACAGTTGCAGGTCAGGATGCCCACATTCAAGTTGATGGTATTGACGCCTACAGTTCTACCAATAGCTTTAGTAATGTGATTACTGGTGTTGATATCGAACTGACCAAGGGTGCCAGTACGCTGGACAACAAGTCATCAACCCTGGATATTAGCCGGGATGACGAGTCAATCAAGGACAACATTGATGCCTTTGTTAAAGCCTACAATGATGTCATCATTCACCTGAATGAAGCCAAGAAAGGCTCACTTTATGGTGATAGCACCGTCCGAGCCATCGAAAGCGAGCTTCGAAATGTGGTGACGACACCGACTGAAGGTGAAGATGCCGCAGACACCCAGAACAACCTTTTGGCAATGATCGGCATCGAAACCTATGTGGATCGCAGCTATGATCCAGAAGAGGGTGGCAATTCACGCAATGGCACGCTGGAAATAGATTCCGCCAAACTTACAGAAGCTTTGGATAATAATTTTGATGAAGTGGCAACTATCCTGGGTGCCTCCAGCAAGCTGGATGATGCCCAGCCAGACGGTTATGCACAGCGCTTTGCTGATCTGGCAGATCGCTTGGTCAGTGGTGGTATTCAAAACGGCGAACCTTTCAAAGGGTTGTTGCAAATCCGCAAGGAAGGTCTGAACAATCAGGTTGACCGTATTGATGATCGCATGGAGTCAACCAATCAGCGCTTGGACTTGCTTGAAGACAGGTTGTACAGCCAGTTTAATGCTATTGAGGGCATGGTTGCCAACTTTCAATCGACAGGCAACTACCTTAATCAACAGTTTGCCAGTTTGCCCGGCTACACCCGCTAAAAGTAGCTTGGCTAGGTAGGAATTCAAGGGTATCCTTTTGGGTACCCTTTTTTTATTGTTGATAAGCGGAGCCTAGCAATGGTCTACAAAAAACACCTGCGTGGAGCAGCCCAGTATGCTCAGGGAACCAGTCGTGAAGCCGAGGTAATGGACGCCAGCCCCTACCGCCTGATCCAGATTCTGATGGAAGCCCTGATGGGTCGACTTGCAGCTACAAAAGGAGCTATCGAACGTGGCGATGCTATGGCCAAAACCCAGGCTGGTGGTCGCGCTCAAGCCATTATTACCGAGCTGCGAACCTCTTTGGATTATGAGAAAGGCCAGGATGTAGCCATTACACTCAATAGCCTTTATGACTATATGGGCCGCAGACTCGTTCAGGCGATGGCTGCTGAAGACCCAAAAATGGTGGAAGAGGTGATTAACCTGATGAAGCCGGTAAAAGAAGGCTGGGATGGGATTAAGGATGAAGCTGAAAAAGTGTTGAATGCTGGTTAGAAAATCAAGATGGCATACACTTTGCTTTAATTAATATCAGAACCCTGGCATTGCCAGTTAGGGGTCAAAACGGCAAAACCTTGCCGAAACACACGGCAAGATTTTGCCAAAGACTGCAACTGAAAAGGAGTCCTTATTATGGGTCTGGTACTTAACACCAATATGGCGGCCATGAACGCCACACGAAATCTACAAAATACTCAGGATTCACAGGCGACTACTTTTCAGCGCTTGTCGACTGGTTTGCGTATTAACTCGGCAAAAGATGATGCTGCAGGCCTTTACCTTGCTCAGTCACAAACCAAAGATATTCGTGGTCTGAACATGGCAACTCGTAATGCTGGTGATGGTATTTCCATGGCGCAAACAGCAGAAGGTGCACTGGATCAAATTGGCTCCAACCTGCAGCGTATCAATGAGTTGGCGATCCAATCAGCCAACGGTACTTATGACACAGCGGCAAGGGGCGGCTTGCAAAAAGAAGTTGATCAATTGACCATGGAAATTGCTCGCATCATTGAAACAACCGAGTTTAATGGCAAATCATTGCTCAACTCAGCTGCTACTGATTTAACCTTGCAGATTGGCTTTACCAATGAGTCAGCCTCACAGATAAAAGCAGGCATCCTATCAGGTGGTCTAGCTTCAATGGTGGGCGCGGGTTCAACAGGCATACAGAGCATTATCACCCAAGGTATTGGCTCTGGGGGTGCTATCAGTATTGCTTCACAAGCATCAGCACAGGCTTCAATTACCACCACACGCGACTCCATTGATAAAATCTCGGAAATGCGTGCCACCTTTGGTGCTGTGATGAACCGTTTTGAAGCGGTTATTTCCGGTAATGATATCTATGAGGAAAACCTTTCAGCAGCGCGTAGCCGCATCCAGGATGCCGACTTTGCTGAAGAAACCTCTAACCTCTCGAAGCAGCAGGTCTTGCAGCAAGCCGGGGTTGCCTCCCTGTCTCAGGCCAATCAATCCAGCCAGGCCATTCTGGGTCTGTTGTAATGCTTTGGAGTTACGGGCGGCTTCCCCACTCGGTGTGGCCGCTTTTTATTACTGATCAGGTCAATGGGAATTAAACATGGTACGTCGCTTAACGCCTTACCAGATGAAAAAATCAGCCGAGGCTTGGGCCTCTCAGGTGAATAATAATCGCCACCTGGAGATAGAGGTTCAGGAAGCGGATGCTCATCAACTGACTTCCATGCTTTATAAGGCTTTGATTTCTCATCTACAGGATGGAATTCGTGCACTTGAACGCCAGGACGACATCTCCAAAAACAAATGGTTGAGCAAATCCCAAACCTGTTTGACAGAACTGAGAGCTACACTTCGTCACGATATCGAACCGGATTTTGCTGCCAATCTTGATAATCTGTACGAGTATTGTGGCCGCCAGCTAGGCAAGGCCAAAGCGTCCAACAAAACTGAGCCTGTGGAAGAATGCATCCGGCTGCTTACGCCCATCCAGGAAGCCTGGGATCAGGTTCATCAAGAGGCCATCAAGTTTCGTGAAGATCTTGCAGAATTCCAGAAAAATCAGGCTGCAAAGTCTTGAAAGGCAACCCATGAGCAAACCCACAGGAAGTATTGCCGAGCTCTCCAGTCCAGAAGCTTTATTGCAAAGCCTGAAAGCCACACGCAAGTTAATCACTGAATTTGAACGTATCCAGGAAGACAGCCCGGAGCAGGACACGGAGAAACTGGAAAAACTCACACAAATTCGTGAGCAACTGCTTTTTCAAACCTTCAGTGAAGACTGGACTGAAGAAACCGTGAATCAATACCGCGAGCAACTAATAGAACTTCAGGAACTTGACCAGCAGCTTCTAAAGCTTGCAGAAGAAGTCCGAAGCGAACTCCACGCCAAACGCTCCGAAAACCAACACAACCGCAAAGCCGTCAATGCCTACGGCACGGCCAAAGGACAGTTCCAGCGCTAAGCTGTTCATCCATCCAGTTTTTGCTATACTCCCCCCTCGCTCTATTCCACTCTTAATCTGCCAAGAAAAGGATTGTCATGCTTCCTTCCATTGCCCGACGTCTTGCCGATGAACTTCAGGTGCGTGAAGCCCAGGTGGCTGCAACGGTTACTCTTCTGGATGAGGGCGCAACTGTTCCCTTTATTTCCCGTTATCGCAAAGAGGTCACCGGTGGGCTGGATGATACCCAGTTGCGTAACCTGGATGAGCGGCTGCGTTATCTGCGTGAACTGGAAGATCGCCGTGAGACCGTTATTGCTTCGGTGGAAGAACAAGGCAAGCTGACTGATGAGTTGAAAAAAGCTTTTTTACTGGCGGATACCAAACAGCGCCTGGAAGATCTTTACCTGCCCTACAAACCCAAGCGCCGTACCAAGGCCCAGATTGCCCGCGAAGCCGGTATTGAGCCTCTGGCTGATGCACTGCTGGCTGATCCAAGCCTTGATCCACAAAGTGAAGCCAGTGCTTACATTAATACTGAAGCCGGTTTTGCTGATGAAAAGGCCGTGCTGGATGGGGCCAAGCAAATCCTGATGGAGCGCTTTTCCGAAGATCCCGAGCTTTCCGGGCGTCTGCGTGATCAGCTCTGGGCCGATGGCCTCCTATCCAGCCGCGTGCTGCCCAGTCAGGAAGAAACGGGTGCCAAATATAGTGATTATTTCGAACATGATGAACGCCTGAAGGCCACCCCTTCTCACCGCGCCCTGGCCATGTTCCGTGGTCGCAATGAAGGCTTTTTGTCCTTATCCATTAAAGTGCCGGGTGAAGAAGAGATGAAGTCTCACCCTGCTGAAGCCGTAATTGCCGAGCAGTTCTCCATCAAAGACCAGGGGCGTGCTGCTGACAAGTGGCTGAATGAAGTGGTGCGTTGGACCTGGAAAGTTAAACTCTATACCCGCCTGGAAACCGAACTACTGACCCGCCTGCGCGAAATTGCTGAAGAAGCAGCAATCAAGGTTTTTGCCGAAAACCTCAAGGATGTACTTCTGGCCGCACCGGCTGGCCCGCGCCCCACTCTGGCACTCGACCCAGGCCTGAGAACCGGGGTTAAAGTGGCTGTTGCTGATGCCACGGGTAAGCTGGTCGATCATGACACCATCTACCCTCATGCACCCCACAACAAATGGCAGGACTCACTGGCGACTCTGGCCAATCTTTGCCTCAAACATCAGGTGGAATTGATCGCCGTTGGCAATGGAACCGCCAGCCGCGAAACTGACAAGCTCGCGGGTGAGCTCATCAAGGGTTTGGTGTCTTCCAAGGATGCCAAAATGAGCAAGGTGATGGTCAATGAAGCGGGGGCTTCCATCTACTCGGCTTCTGAATTTGCCGCGAAAGAATTTCCCAATCTGGATGTCACCCACCGCAGCGCCGTGTCCATCGGTCGTCGCCTGCAGGACCCTCTGGCTGAGTTGGTCAAGATTGAACCCAAATCCATTGGCGTAGGCCAGTACCAGCATGATGTTTCCCAGGTACAACTGGCGCGCACTCTGGATGCGGTGGTCGAGGATTGTGTTAATGGTGTGGGTGTGGATTTGAACATGGCTTCAGCACCCCTGCTGGCGCGAACTTCCGGCCTGAACACCGGCCTGGCGGAAAACATCGTCGCTTGGCGTGATGAAGAAGGCGCTTTCAAGGAACGCAAACAGCTGCTCAAGGTCAAGCGTTTGGGTCCCAAAGCTTACGAGCAGTGTGCCGGTTTTCTGCGCATCATGCAGGGCAAAAACCCCCTGGATGCCTCCGGCGTTCACCCCGAAGCCTATCCGGTGGTGGAAAAAATCGCCAAGGCCCATAACCGTGAAGTAACCAGCCTGATCGGTGACTCGACATTTCTGAAAAGCCTGAACCCGGCTGACTTCACGGATGAAACCTTTGGCCTGCCGACTGTGAAGGACATTATCAAGGAGCTGGACAAACCCGGCCGCGATCCCCGCCCAGAATTCAAGGCAGCTGAGTTCCTGGAAGGCGTGGAAGAAATGAAAGACCTGAAACCCGGCATGATTCTGGAAGGGGTCGTCACCAATGTGGCCAACTTCGGGGCTTTTGTTGACATTGGCGTCCATCAGGATGGCCTGGTGCATATTTCCGCACTGGCCGACACCTTCGTCAAAGACCCGAGGGATGTGGTCAAGGCCGGGGATATCGTCAAGGTCAAGGTCATGGATGTCGACCTGCCCCGCAAGCGCATTGCCCTCTCCTGCCGCATGAGCGATCAGCCCGGTGAAAATACCAGTCGCCCTATGGGTGAAGGCAAAAAAGGTGCTGGACAGGCGCGTTCCAGTCAGAAACACAACCAGCAGCAGGGTCAGATGCAGGGCAACACCCTGGGGGACCTGCTGAAAGCCGCGCAGAAGAAAAAGCAGAAGGTCTGATGTTGACTTACTTAATATATTAACTAAAATACCGGGAACACTTGCTATTCTCTATTCCAGAAGGTGCTCCCGGCATGTTAACAAAAGAACAAATCCAACAAGCAGCAGACCGCCTCTATCAGGCTGAAGTCAGTCGTCAGCAGATTCCCGCGCTGACTCTGGACAACCCTGATATGGAAATGGCCGATGCCTATGCCATCCAGAAAGCCTGGGTGGATCACAAGGTCAGTGAGGGTCGCAAGGTCATCGGCTACAAGATCGGCCTCACTTCCCGTGCCATGCAGATGTCATCCAATATTGATGAACCGGACTACGGCGTGCTGCTGGATGACATGCTGTTTGACGATGGCGCGACCATCAAGGCCTCGGATTTTCTTGACCCCCGTATTGAAGTCGAACTGGCTTTTGTACTGAAAAAACCCCTCTTTGGTGAAGACGTCACTATTTTTGATGTCATCAATGCCACCGATTACGTTATCCCCTCCCTGGAATTGATTGCGGCGCGCTGCCTGCGCACCGACCCGGAAACCGGTTACACCCGCAAGGTTTATGACACCATTGCAGATAATGCTGCCAATGCCGGGATCGTTCTGGGTGGTCGCCCTATCAAGCCTATGGATATTGATCTGCGTTGGGCCGGTTCCATGCTCTACCTGAATGGCCAGATTGAAGAAACCGGCCTGGCCGGTGGTGTTCTGGGCAACCCTCTGAAAGGCATCTGTTGGGTGTGCAAGCGTTTTGCTCCTCACGGCATTGGCCTGGAACCCGGCCAGATCATTCTTTCCGGCTCTTTCACCCGCCCGGTCCCGGTCAAAGCTGGCGATACTGTGCATGCCGATTTTGGTTCTCTGGGCGGTGTCACCCTCAACTTTGCCTAAAGCTCCACAGCATCGGGAGATAAAGATCATGGATCTACCCAAAAACCGCTTTAAACAAGGCCTGGCGACCGGCAAGCCCCAGTATGGCCTCTGGCTGGGCCTGCCGGACAACTCGGCTGCTGAAATTGCTGCTGTGGCCGGGTTTGACTGGCTGCTGATTGATGGCGAACACGCCCCTTTTGATTTGCGAACCATCCTGGCTCATCTGCAAGCCATCGCCCCCTATGATGTGGCTCCTATAGTGCGCTGCGTGGAAGGCAATGCCGCCCTGATCAAGCAGCTTCTGGATATCGGTGTGCAAACCCTGCTGGTTCCCATGGTGGAAACCGCCGAACAGGCTGAACACCTGGTCAAGGCGGTGCGTTATCCACCCCAGGGCATTCGTGGTCTGGGCACGTCTCTGGCCCGTGCTGCCCGCTGGGGCCAGGTGCCGGGTTATCTGAAAAAAGCCAACGATGAAATTTGCCTGATCGTGCAGGTGGAAACCGCCGGAGCCCTGGAGAACCTGGATGCCATCCTCCAGGTAGAGGGCGTGGATGGGGTTTTCATCGGCCCTTCTGATCTTTCTGCATCCATGGGTTATATCGGGGATGCAGGCAACCCAGCAGTGGTTAAAGCCATCAGTCAGGGACTGAACAAAATCCGGGCCGCTGGTAAATATGCAGGGCTGCTGTGTCTCGACCCTTCCCTGGCACAAAGCTATGTCCAGGAAGGTGCCAACTTTGTCGGGGTCGGAGTGGATACCATGATCCTGGCCCAGGAAACTCGCAAGCTGGCACAACGCTTTAAAGAAGGTGCGCCTGCTGAAGAACAAAAACCTCAGGCAGGCTACTAAGGCTGCTGACAACCAAGAGAAGTTCACCATGACTACCAAGACTCTGGTCAAGAGCAAACTGGTCTGTGTCGCCCTCAATGACAAGGCGCAACTGGCGGCTCTGGAAGACACTTTCAATCAAGCTCCCTACAAGAAACCGCCCACCCAGCCGGTGCTCTACTACAAGCCGCACAACACCTGGAATGTTGATGATGCTGAAATCGAGTGGGCAAAAGACTTTGACGGTCAGGAGGTACCCGAAATGGTGGTGGGTGCCAGCCTGGGCGTCGTGATTGGCAAGGAAACCTGCCGTGTCTCCGCGGAAGAAGCTCTGGATTATGTAGGCGGCTACACCGTCGTAGCGGATTATTCACTGCCCGAACAGAACTACTATCGCCCGGACATCAAAGGCAAGTGCCTGGACACCACAGCGCCGGTTGGCCCTGAAATTGTGCCTGCTGAAAAAATCAGCAACTCGGATGAGCTGACGGTCACCATCAGGGTCAACGGCCAGCAAAAAAGTGAGTTCCAGCTTGCCGGAATGGAGCGCAGCGTTCCCGAACTGATCAGCACGATTTCCTACATCATGACCCTGCAGCCCGGCGAAATCATTGCCGTGGGCTTTGCCGGTGAGCGAGTGCCGGTCGCCCAGGGTGACCAGGTTCAAGCAAGCATCCAGGGTGTTGGCACCCTGACAAACACTCTGGGAGGTGCTTAAGCCATGAGACATGCACGTATTATTCTGGATGGGCGTGAGCGGGATATTGATATTGATGCCCAGGATCGCATCACCACTTCTGAAGGCGAAACCCTGGATGTAGACCTGAATTCCGACCGGATCACCTGGCTGCCTCCGGTGAAAAACCCAGGCACCATTTTTGCGCTGGGCCTGAACTATGCGGATCATGCAACCGAACTGGCTTTTGAGCCACCCAAGGAACCCCTGGTTTTCATCAAGCATGCCAATACCCTGACCGGTCACAAGCAGGTCAGCTACCGCCCGGATAACATCGACTACCAGCACTACGAGTGTGAACTGGTGGCGGTGATTGGCAAGCAGGGCAAGAACATCAAGCGTGAAGAGGCGCTGGATTATGTCGCCGGTTACACCGTCTGCAATGACTTTGCCATCCGTGATTATCTGGAAAACTACTACCGCCCCAACCTGCGGGTGAAAAGCCGTGATTCCCTGTTGCCTATGGGGCCCTGGATCGTGAACACCGCTGATGTGCCCAATGCCAACAAGCTGCGCCTGACCACCGAGGTCAACGGCAAGATCACCCAGGATGGCTCCACCCAGGACATGATTTTTGATGTGCCTTTCCTGATTGAGTATCTGAGCAAGATCATGACCCTGAACCCCGGCGACATGATCGCCACAGGAACTCCGCATGGCGTAGCGGATATGCAACCCGGCGACACCGTGGTTTGCACCCTGGAAGCTATTGGTTCTCTGGAAACCCGCATCGTCTCCGAGAAAGACTATTACGGCGACAACTATTGATACTGCGACCCCACTGATTTTCAGGAGATAAAGACATGAGCGATACCCTGGCAAGCAACCTCGCCCGCGCCCAGCAATATCTGGAGCGCTTCAAGAACAACACCACCGGTCACTACATCAAGGGTGAATTCACTCTGGGCACAGGTGGCCGTGAATACGACAACCTGACCCCGACGGACAACACCTCGATTGGCAAGGTCATGGCGGGTTCCATCAAGGATGTTGATGCCGCCTGTGAAGCCGCCGAAGAAGCCTTTGAAGCCTGGGCAACCATGCCGGGTTCCGAGCGCAAACGCCTGCTCAACAAGTTTGCCGACCGGGTGGTGGAGCGTGCGGATGAAATTGCTCTGGTCGAGTCCATGGATTGTGGTCAGGCTGTGCGCTATATGAAAAAAGCTGCCGAGCGCGGTGCCGCCAACTTCCGCTTCTTTGCCGATAAGGCACCTGAAGCCCAGGACGGTCAGGCCACCCAGCAGCCCGAGCACACCAACTTCACGGTACGCAAAGCAATTGGCCCGGTGGGCATCATCACTCCCTGGAACACCCCCTTCATGCTTTCCACCTGGAAGATTGCCCCCGCTCTGGCCGCAGGCTGCACCGTGGTTCACAAACCCGCGGAACTGACCCCTTTAAGCGCCCAGATTCTGGCGGAAATTGCCGATGAGGTTCTGCCCAAGGGCGTGTGGAATATGGTCAATGGTTTTGGTGAAGATGTCGGCAAGCGCCTGACTGAACACCCGGCCATCAAGGCTGTAGCCCTGGTGGGTGAATCAGCCACCGGCTCGCACATCATGCGTCAGGGTGCCGATACCCTCAAGCGCATGCACTTTGAGCTGGGCGGCAAAAACCCGGTCATTGTATTTGATGATGCCGACTTTGAGCGTGCCCTGGATGCGGTGGTCTTCATGATCTACAGCCTGAATGGTCAGCGCTGCACTTCTTCCAGCCGTCTGCTGATTCAAAGCGGCATTCGTGACCGCTTCATGGCTGCCCTGGAACAACGCGTCAAGAATCTGAAAGTCGGTCACCCTCTGGACCCCAACAGCGAAGTCGGGCCTCTGGTGGCCACCGAGCATTTCAACAAGGTGCTCAGCTACTTTGACATAGTTAAGGATGACGGTGCCCAGGTGGCCGTGGGCGGCAAGCGTATCACTGAAGCTGATGGCGGGCTGGACCCGGCGGGCAACTATGTTGAACCCACCCTGTTCACCCAGGCCAATAATAAGATGCGCATTGCCCAGGAAGAAATCTTTGGCCCGGTGCTGACCGCAATCAGTTTCGAGACCGAAGAAGAGGCCATCCAGATGGCCAATGACACCGACTATGGTCTGTCCGGCTACATCTGGACGGAAAACACCGGCCGTGCCATGCGTATGGCCCAGAAGGTTGAAGCCGGTATGTTGTGGGTGAATTCCGAAAACAACCGCAACCTGCCTGCACCTTTCGGCGGCATCAAGATGTCCGGTATAGGTCGTGACGGTGGTGACTGGAGTTTTGATTTCTACATGGAAACCAAAAACGTCTGCATCGCTCACGGAACCCATCGGGTGCCCCAGATCGGCAAAGGCTGATCCAGGCCTTTAGAAGGTGGGTGCCTGCTGGTACCCGCCTTCTGCTATAGTCATCTTATGCATGACAGCAACCACAGCGAATGGATACCCAATATCATTCTTGGACAGGATTATGATCGGCGTTATATTGATGCGCCGATACATTATGATGTTCTGGAAAATCTTGCCGTTTTCTTTGGCCGCGACATGCCGGTTCACCGCCATGCCCAGTACCTGCAGATCCACTATATTGATCGGGGTGAGTTGCACTTTCATATTGATGACAAGATTTATCAGGCTCAGGGCCCGGCTCTGGTGCTCACGCCTCCTTCCGTTCCGCATTCCTTTTTAACCAGTCAGGATGCCTGTGGTCATGTCCTGACCCTGCACCAGTCATTGCTCTGGCAGCTTCTTAAAGAGGGACTCCAACAGGATCTGGAGCAGGAGCTCAATCAGGAAATGTGTATTGCCTTTCACGACCTTAATGAGGAAGAAGGTGTGCACTGGCGCACCCTGGTACAGACTCTGGAAAACCTTCGCAGCGAATGGAATCGGGACGAACCTGCCAAGGACTTAGCCCTGCAAACCCTGGTGCGCCTGCTGCTGATACAGATCAGCCGCTTGACGGCCAAGGAAGCCGCCAGCACCACAGTGAACAATGATGGTCTTCAGTCATTCCGGCAGTTCTCCAGCCTGATTCAGGAACACTACCGGGAGCACTGGCCACTGGCTTATTACACCCGCATTCTGGGGCTTTCAGAAAGCCGCCTCCACCAGATCTGCCGGCGCATTGCCAACCGCTCCCCGAAAAAGATCATTCATGATCACCTGGTACAGGAAGCCAAACGCTTACTCACTTTCAGCAACCTGGCCAGCAGTGATATCTGCTATCAGTTGGGTTTTAGTGATCCGGCCTATTTTTCCCGCTTTTTTAAACGCCATACCGGAATAACCACCCAGCAATTCCGGCAACAACAGCGCTGATTTTTATTATTAAACCTTTATCAATTTACTCAGAGTCGATAAAATTAATGCATCCATTAATTAGTGTAGAGCCTAATGCTTAAATACCAAGAATCCCTGCCGCTTAAATTACTGAAAGCACGCGAAGCAACCATGAACTTCTTTCGACCTGTTCTTCAGGAAATTTCACTGACTGAACAACAGTGGCGCATTATTCGCGCCCTGGCTCAGCATCAGGAACTGGAATCCAAGCAACTGGCGGATCTTTGCTGCATTCTCAGCCCCAGCCTGACCGGCATTATCAATCGCCTGGAACAACAGGATTACATTCAGCGCCGCCGTTCTGCAGAAGATCAGCGCCGCGTGCTCATCAGTCTGACCGACAAGGCCCAGACCATGTTTGAGCAGGTCACTCCCCTGCTGGAAGACCGTTACCGTGAAATCACCGAGCAGTTCACCCAGGAGAATCTGGATCAACTCAGTGAACTGCTCAACAAGCTGTCAGCGCTCAAACCGGAAAGCAAAAAAACCGAGTGCGAATCCTGAGAGCTTTTGCTCAGTCATTCAAAGGCACGACCAGTACCGGGCGCTTTGAGTGGCTGAGGGTTTTGGCCGCAGTCGATCCCACCAACACCTGACCCAGGCTTGAATGCTTACGGGTTCCCATAACGATCACATCAGCATCCATTTCATCCGCCACCCTGAGAATCACTTTCCAGGGAGTGCCCTCCTCAACCTGAACACTCACCTGCTCGGTATCCAGCTTGTCATCCTCTTCCAGCTCCTGCTCACAGAATCTTTGCAGGCGTCCCTGCACCTTGGTTTTCAGCTTGCCGATTCCCTCTTCCAGAAAACCCTCAACATCCTGTTTTTCCATCATGTTACTGAGCACACTGCGTGCCGTGGCCGAGACGGACTCAATCACATGCAGGTAGGTGATTCTGGATTCATAGTGATTGCAAAGACTGACTGCGGCCCGAAAGGCAGGGCGTGAACCGGCCTCCAGGTCCGACACATAAAGTATTTTTCTGAAATCCGACAGCATTTAATCCCTCCGGCCCCTGGTTCATGGGCATTCAATAATCAAATCTCTTTGCTGATTTGCATCAGTGATACAAAAGCTCAGGCAAAAAGAGGGCAATCTGGGCAATAAAAAGCACTAACAGCAAACGGATAATGTCGGCAAACCAGAAGGGGGTCACCCCCTTGAAGATGGTTCCCGTTTTGATATCCCGGATCACCGCACTGAGTACAAACACATTCATACCCACGGGTGGAGTAATCAAGCTGATTTCTATGGCAATCACCACCACAATACCGAACCAGACCAGATCAAAACCCAGACTGGCCACCACCGGATAAAAAATCGGAATGGTCAGAAGCATCATGGACAGGCTTTCAAACACCATGCCCAGAAGCAGGTAAATGCCCATGATCGCAAGAATGACCACTATAGGTGCCACATCCAGGGAAGTGACCAAACTCAGCAGATAATCCGGCAGACCGGCCCGATTCACAAAGTCGGAAAAAATCAGTGCCCCGATGACCACAGTAAAGAGCATGATTGAAGTGCGTGCCGTATCCGAAAAAGTATCAAACAGGCTGCTCCAGGTCAGGGATTTGCGCAGCAGGGCAATCACAAAGGCACCCCCGGCACCGATACCAGCGGCTTCGGTAGGCGTGAAAACCCCCAGATAAATCCCACCCATGACCAGAACAAAAAGCCCCAGCACGCCCAGTACGCCTCTGAGTGCCTTGATTCGATCCGGCCAGGCGGTTTTTTCCCCGGCCGGACCGGCAGCTGGATTGCGCCAGACAACATAGCGCACCGCACCCAGATAAAGCAGTACCCCCAGAAGACCGGGTAAAAAACCGGCTGCAAAGAGTTCGCGGATACTGGTTTCCGTCAGCAGACCATAAATAACCAGAATCACGCTGGGAGGAATCAGGATACCCAGAGAACCGCCTGCGGCAATGGTGGCAGCAGCCAGGGAGTCACTGTAGCCATACTTGCGCATGGAGGGCATGGCCACCCGCGACATAGTCGCCGAAGTGGCCAAACTGGAGCCACTGATTGCAGAGAAGCCGCCACAGGCAACCACGGTAGCCATGGCCAGCCCGCCTTTACGATGGCCCAAAAAGGCATTGGAGGCCTGATAAAGCTCGTGGGACAAACCGGAACGCATCACCAGGTTGCCCATGAGGATAAACAGGGGAATCACCGACAGGCTGTAGTTCTGAACGGTACCAATCACCCGGTTGGAAGCCATGGAAAGCACGCCTGTCCAACGATAGGTATCCCAGTTGTCCCAGCTCAGCCCCATGGTGGCTGCAAAGCCGAAAAAGCCAACCAGCCCCATGGCAAAGGCAATGGGCATCCTTACCACAATGATCAGGAAAAGAAGAACGGCAAAGCCGATGAGAAGAATGGACATAACAAGGACTCGTTCAGGGAATTATTTGGCTTGGTCTTGAAAGAAAATCCGGTAAATACCGTAAGTTAGCATGCCCAAGGCCGTTATCCAGCTCATCACAGCGATATAAAGAACTATGTATCCGCTTGGAATCCCCAGAAATTCGGTGGTTTCGCCACGCATAATGGAACGCTCTCCCAGCTCATAAATACGTGAACCCAGGAAGTAGAAAGCAACGGAAATCACCAGAGCAGCCAGAAGGGACAACCCTTTGAGCAGACCTGAGGGAAGAAAACGATCCAGCAAATCCACGACCACATGACCGCCTCGCCAGGTGACCACCGGCATGGCCGCAAAAACCATGATCGCCAACCCGGATCGGGTTAGTTCAATCGCGCCGGGGACCGGATTGTTAAACAGGTAGCGGCCTGTCACATCCACACAGGTCAGCAACATCAGAGCCATCAGCATCACCACAGCCAAAAGCTCCAGGAGAAAGGCCAGCCAGCGGGCTGGCCCCTTCTCGTCATAGTGACCCTTCAACCAGGTAACAAATGACATGTCTTGCTCCTAGTTGTTCTGCGCTTCGTAGTCGCGAGCGATACGACGCAGATCTTTCAGGGCCTGGGCGGCATCAACGCCTTTGGCAGAGACACTTTCAATCCATTGCTGATCCATGCCTTCCGTCAATTTACGGAATTCACGAACCCTGGGGTCATTTTCGCTCAGCTCGACCACTTTGGTGCCTTGTTCACGAGCATATTCAATGCCTTTGACATCGGCTTCATCCCAGGCACGGCCGGCCAGAGTGGAGAGCTTTTTGCCCGAAACACTGCGAATGGCTTCGGCATCACGCTCATCCAGGGATTCCAGGAAATAGGGGTCGATGAACATGGAGAAGCTACCCAGATACAGACCACCGGGGAAAAGGGTCAAGTTGGGAGCCACTTCGTCCAGGCGCAGTGAGCGGTGATCCTGGGCAGGCATAAACACACCGTCAATTACACCCTGCTGCAGCATCTCGTAAACCCGTGAGCCAGGTGCGGAAACAGGAGTCACGTCCAAACGCTCAGCCAGTTCCGATTGAACACCACCGCCGCTGCGGATGCGCTTGTTTTTCAGATCACCCAGACTTTCAATAGGTTCGCGGGTATGCAGCTGGCCAGGGCCATGTGTCAACAGAGCCAGCAGCTCCAGACCCTGATATTCATCGGCCTGGGCAAAGTGTTCCTGATGAACTTCCCAAAGAGCAGTGGAGGCAGCCTCAGCCGTCACGCCCATACCGGGTTGTTCAACGGCCATGGGCAGATTAAAGCGTCCGGGTACATAGCCGTGATAACTCCAACCGGCATTGATGACACCGTCTTCCACCAGTTCAAAGTAGCTGCCTGGGTGGCCCAGATCGTATTCGATCTTGACTTCCACCCGGCCATCAGTGGCCTCTTCAACCCACTCGGCCCAGGTGGGCCAGACAACCGTGTTCATGGGGTTGCTGGGCGGCATCCAGGTGCCTACCACCAGCGTTGTCGATGCGGATACCAGGCCGGAACCTGCAATACCTGCGGCCAGCATGGAAGCAGTAGCCAGAGTTTTAAAGTTTTTGCCTAGGAAGTTCATGGCGTGTCTCCGATTGTAATTTTTTTAAAGACGTTCGATTGAGCGCTATCTTTTTATAGTGATGCTGTTTTTTTGATTGATACAGATGATTGCTCTAAGGGTTGAGTTCCACCTCCTTTACTTGGCAAACAGTGAGTGAATATTGTTTTTGTTGAACTTGAGAACCGGGTCCAGCTCGGTCATCTCAAAGGAAATCTGGCAATAGCTCTGATCCGTGATGGGTTGCATCCAGGCACACAGGATTTCAAAAACCCTTTCTGCAACCTGTTTCTTCAACTCCATATCCCGACCGTGACCGATTTTCAGAGTCAGATTCACAAAGGCAAAATCCTCGCGTCCATCAGCCACCCGGAAGTCATCACAACGGATGGCCCGGCTGCGCACACCACCCAGAGGAAAGGCACCCGTGGAAACCACATACTCATGCAGTTCTTTGAACAGGGGCTGAAATTCCAGCCGGTGGTGCAGGTTGCCCGAATACTCAACGATGAAATGCGGCATCTGTTACCTCAAAAAATCCAGTGGGTGGTTCATTCAAATCTAATTAACATATTAAGTTTTGTCAACGTTACCGAGTTTCTTTTCGCCATCAACTCAAACTGCAGCACGCTGCCGGGTCAGAGTCAGGGCAGCCAGCGAACCGCAACCCAGCAAACCGATAATCAGACTCATGGCCAGCGGTGTACCGTCATGCAGCCAACTGACCAGGCCACTGGCCAGGGCACCCGTACCAAACTGAGTTGCCACGGCAATCCCTGCTGCAGCGCCGGCCTGCTCGGGAAAACGTGACAGGAGGCTGGCCATGCAGTTGGCCCCCAGCACACCCGTCACACTGACAAAGCCCAGCAGGGCCACCACAATCAGGGGCAGGCCTCCCCAGCCACTGACCCCGGCAAACAGCAACAGAAGTCCTGAAACGGCAGCCAGAGCGGCTCCCAGCCATAAAAGACGCTGGGTTCCAAAGCGCCCCACATAACGGGCATTAAGACTGACCAGCAGGATAATGCCACCGATATTCAGGCTGAACAGCCAGGCATAAACCTGCGGAGCCACACCGAAGTATTCGATATAAATAAAAGGAGAAGCCGTGATATAGGCGAACATCCCCGCAAAGGTGAGCGACATGCAAAGGATGTAACCCACGGCCACCGGTTGCAGGAGAATAAGGCCGTAAGCCTTGTAGACAGCCAGAAAGCTGCTGCCTCTGGAACTGCCGTGGTGTGTCTCGGGAATTTTCCAAACACTGAACAGCAGTACCAGCGCGGCAAACACAAAGAGCACCACAAACAAGGACCGCCAGCCGGTCAGCATGATCAGATAGCCTCCCACCAGGGGAGCGATCAAGGTGGCAATCATGGTCACCAGATGCATCAGCGACAGGACTCTGGCCGCCTCATTCAGGGGGAAAAGATCGCGTACGATGGCCCGCGCCAGCACCGAAGCCGCTGCAGCCCCCAGCGCCTGCAGAAAACGCGCGGCTATCAGCCACTCGGCAGAAACGGCCAGAAAACAGGCAATGCTGGCCAATAAATAAAGCGTAATGCCCCCCAGTAGCAGAGGGCGTCGGCCCAGCTTGTCGGACAGAGGGCCGTAAAACAACATGCCAATGAAGAGCCCGATCAGAAAACTGCTGATGGTCAACTGAATATCCGCCTGAGCTGCACCCAGGTCTGCAGCGATCAACGGCAAGCTGGGCAGATACATGTCAATTGACAAGGGCCCGAAAGCCACCAGTGCTGCCAGAAGTACGATCAGTCGATGCGGATTCTTCACCTTGACCATCCTGATTTCTCCTCAGACCCGGCTGGCGCCAGCTGCAAAGTGATCGGTCACCGAGGCCTGGGGGCCGGGCACCTGTTGACCGCTGACCGGAGAAACCGGAAAAATCGCATTGATCTGACCGGTGCCGGAGCTGCCAAAGTAGGGGGTGACCACCTCGGCTTTCTGATCATATTCTGACCAGCCCAGAACGCCCAGCAGCATGGCGGTATCGTGCATAAAGCCTTCACCATGACCCTTGGCGGCATATTCCGGCAGCATTGCGCAGAAATCCGACCATTCCGCGTTTTCCCACATGCGCACAACGCTGTGATCCAGACGCTCCAGGAAAGGGCTCCACACCCGGGTAGCAAAATCCGGGGCCTGACCATTCTGCGCAAAACGGTGAGACAGAGAGCCACTGGCGAGAATTGCCACCGTACCGTCATAGTGCTTTTCAATGGCTTCACGCAAAGCCCAGCCCAGACGTGCACTGTCATTCAGATAATGCGCCATGCACATGGCGGAAATGGAAACCACCTTGAAATGCTGATCTTCATTCATGTAGCGCATGGGCACCAGGGTGCCGTATTCAGGGTCTAGTGAGGTCTGGTCGTGAGCCAGAGTTTCCACGCCCTGAGCAACACACTCAGCCGCAATCAATTGGCCCAGTTCGGGGTTGCCGGAAAACTCAAACTGCATATTGGAGATAAAATGCGGCAACTCATTGCTGGTGTAATTACCCGCAAAGTGAGGGGCGCAATTAATGTGATAGTTGGCGTTCACCAACCAGTGGGTATCAAAAACCACCAGAGTATCCACACCCAGCTCGCGACAACGCCGTCCAATTTCCTTGTGACCATCAATGGCCGCCTGACGAAACCCCTTTTGGGGGCCATCCAGTTCCGACAGATACATGGAAGGTACGTGGGTGATTTTTGCTGCCAAAGCCAGCTTGCCCATAATTGAAACCTCTTTTCTGTTGTTGCTTTCTATCCTGTTACCCAGTCACTGGTCGACTCTGCGACCAGCCATAAAAATGCGCGGATATTGCCAGCAAGGCGGCCAGAAGAATGCCTGCAAAAACCCAACCGGTATGCATGCTCATCAGCCAGGGCACACTTTGGGCGACCAGCGAGCCGATCATCAGTTGGATAAAACCCATCATCCCCGATGCCGTGCCTGCCGCACCCCGACTACTGCTGATGGCAGCAGTCTGGGCATTGGGTTGACTCAAGCCGCGACCCAGAATCATCAGCGCCATGGGCAGGAACAGACCGGCAAAAGTCAACTCCGAGCCGAGATATAACCCCAGCAGCAAACCCGCCCCCAGCAAAGCCAGACCATTACCCGCCAACAGCAGCTGATCCAGACTGAAATACCGGGCCAGGCGTGTGGCCAGAAAACTACCCAGCAAAAAAGCAAAGGAAATGCTCAAAAACCAGGTCCCGAACTGGGCTGAATTACCGCCTAACTGTTCGACCACCAGATAAGGGGAACTGCCGACAAACAGATAAAAGGCGCAGGCCAGAGCTGTGGTGGAAAAAACATAGCCCCGGTAAGCAGCCGAACCCAGGACTCCGGCATAGCTTTTCAGCACCGCCAGAGGACGAATACTGGCGGTGCGTTCTTCACAGGTTTCCGGCAGAAATCTAAGAGCCACCAGCCAGACACTGCCACCCATAGCCACCGACAGATAAAAAATCGAATGCCAGCCGATCCAAAGGTTTAAATAACCACCCAGCGCCGGTGCTATGGCCTGAGCCAGAGCAATCGCCATAACCAGATAACCCATGCGGCCACCGGCACCCTGACGACCATGCACATCCAGCAGAATGGTTCGCGCCAAAGCCATGGCTGTACTGCCACCCAGCGCCTGAAGTATCCGTCCCAGAATCAGCATTTCCACCGAAAATGCCAGGGCCGCGACCAGACTGCCTGCGACATGCAAGCCAAAACCGGCCAGAATCACCGGACGCCGACCGAAGTAATCGCCCAGTTGACCGCTGATCAACTGCCCCAGGGCCAGAGTCAGCAGATACAGCGTGAAAGTCAGCTGAATGGTCGCCCTGTTCGTTCCCAAAGCTTGCGCTGCATCCGGCATCGCCGGTACAAAAGCATTCAGTGCCAGAGGGCTGGCCATGGCAATGAAGATCAGCAATGCAAGCGGTGGCGGGGTTCTCATAAAGCCATCAACCGGGGTTGCGAATCGCCAGTAAACGCAGTTCGGTCATGTCTTCAATGGCATAACGAATGCCTTCACGCCCCAGACCCGAGTCCTTCACACCGCCATAGGGCATGTGATCCACGCGCCAGGAAGGCACATCACCAATGACGACACCGCCAACTTCCAGCTCATCCCAGGCTTTCTGGATCTTGTAGATGTCGCGCGTGAAGATACCGGCCTGAAGACCGAAGTCAGAGTTGTTGACCTCTTTGAGGGCTTCATCAAAATCACTGAAGCTAGACAAGATCGCCACAGGGCCAAAAGCTTCTTGAGTATTCACATCCAGGGAAGGATCGACATTTTCCAGCAAGGTTGCCTGCAACATGGCTCCTTCGCGAGCGCCCCCGGCCAGGAGTTTTGCCCCTTTAGCGGTGGCATCCAGCACCCAGTCATGCAAACGGGTCGCCTCCTTTTCGGAAATCATCGGGCCGATAAAGGTTTTTTCATCTCGGGGATCACCGTGAATCAGACCCCTGACCGCAGTCGTCAACCGCTCACGCACTTCTGAATAATGCTTTTCATGAACCAGAATACGCTGCACGGAAATACAACTCTGACCCGACTGGTAGTAGGCCCCAAAGACAATCCGGGCCACGGCATCATCCAGATCCGTGCCTTCGTCCACCACACAGGCAGCATTGCCACCCAGTTCCAGTACCACAGGTTTTTTGCCTGCTTTGGCCTTGAGCTTCCAGCCGACTTCTGGAGAACCGGTGAAACTCAAGAGTTTCAGACGCTCATCGGTGGTAAAGAGATCCGCACCATCACGATGGCAGGGCAGAATGGAAAAAGCACCCTTGGGCAAATCGGTTTCCGCCAGAATTTCACCAATAATGATGGCACCAATAGGCGTCAGGCTGGCGGGCTTGAGAATAAAAGGGCAGCCTGCAGCGATTGCCGGAGCCACCTTGTGAGCAGCAAGATTCAGTGGAAAGTTAAACGGTGAAATAAAGGAACAGGCACCGATGGGCACCCGCTTCCACATGCCGGTGTAGCCTTCAGCACGCGGGCTGATGTCCATGGGCACCACTTCTCCACTGATACGCACAGCTTCTTCGGCAGCAATACGAAAGGTATCGATCAGGCGAATAACTTCACCACGGGCATCCTTGATAGGCTTACCCGCTTCAATGCACAAAGCCAGGGCCAGCTCTTCGGCTCTTTCTTCAAAGCGTTTTACACAGTGATTGAGAATGGCCTGACGCTTCCAGGCGGGCAGTTTGCGCATGGGTTCGCTGGCTTTTTCGGCTGCAGCGATGGCTTCATCAATAGCCGCAGCATCGGCCAGGGCGACACGGGTGGCCGCTTCACCGGAAAATTTATCATACACAACCAGATCCTGGTTGGGAGTGCGGGCTTCACTGGCCAGATAATATGGATAGGATGCTTGCAGCATGGGAGCTGTGTCTCCAACTGAGGATGAGAGAAAATAAAAGCGGCAGTCACCCTTGAGCGACTACCGTAATGCTAAATACTAGAGAACCGGGAAAACCACGTTGGCCTGACCCGTACCGGAGCTGGGGAAGTATTCGCCAATCACTTCACCCTTGCCGGTGTATTGATCCCAGCCCAGAGCACCAAACAGCATCGCGGTATCATGCATGCCGCCTTCGCCAGAGCAGTAGTTGGCATATTCGGGCAGCATTTTCAGGAAGGTGGCAATTTCACCCTGTTGCCACAACTCCAGCACCCGCAGATCCACCTGACGGTTGAATTCACGGGAGATGGTGAAGGTACCGTTGTTTTCGGCATACAGCTCGTTTTCCCAGATCTTGTGTGACAGGGAGCCGGAGGCCAGCAGCAAAACCTTGCGGTCACTGGCTTCCACGGCTTCACGAATGGCTTCACCCAGTTTGCGGGAATCCTGCAGGTTGTGCACCGTGCACCAGGCGGCAATGGAAACAATCGGCATGTCGCCCGGTTCCATGAAGTGCATGGGAACCAGGGTACCGTATTCCAGATCCAGGGTTTCCACTTGATGCGACAGGGTATGCACGCCCTTTTCCGTGGCCTTGGCCGCAATGGCATCCCCTAACTCAGGATCGCCTTGGTACTCGTAATCCAGATTCTGGATGAAATGAGGGAACTCATGGCTGGTGTAGCAGCCCTTGAAGACCGGGTTGCTGTTGATGTGAAAACCGGCATTAACCAGCCAGTGGGTATCCAGAACAACCACGGTGTCGGCACCCATTTCACGTGCGCGGCGCATGATTTCTTTATGACCGTCAATGGCTTGCTGACGCTTGCCTTGCATTTTGCCTGGCTGTTCGGACAACAGCATGGTGGGAACGTGAGTCACTTTGGCAGTTAGTACGATTTCGCCCATGGTAAGCACCTTCTTCGTTGTTGTTGGTAGGGTGAGGCTGTATTATTTAACATGTTAAGTATCTTTTAATGCTAGTCCAAAGCTCCAGCAGCTGTCAATCCACTCCTGCAAAAGGCTTCCATAAACAGAAAAGTACCAGCAATAAACCATTTATTACCTTTCTGGTTCAATGGATCTCTGTCCATAATTTTATAAGGTTGAAGCAAGCAACCCGCAACGCTCTCCAAGCACAACAACTGACAAAGACACAGAGAGGACCAGCTTCCCATGAAACAAGCCAATCCCATGCTCGACAAACTGCAGGAAATACTCCCTGCCATTCGCGCCAATGCCAACAAGGCCATTGAGCTGCGCAAGGTACCGGATGAAAACATCAAGATGCTCAATGACATCGGAATGAATCGTGCTTTTCTGCCCAAAGCCTATGGCGGGCTGGAAATGAGCCTGCCTGAATTCACCGATTGCATTGCTGCCCTGGCCGGTGCCTGCTGCTCAACCGCCTGGGCTTACAGCCTGCTGTGCACTCACAACCACCAGATGGCGATGTATAACAAAAAAGCCCAGGATGAATTCTGGGGCGAGAACCCGGATGCTGTGGCTTCTTCGAGTATCGCGCCCTTTGGCAAGCATGAAGAAACCGAAGGCGGTATTATCTTCACGGGTGACATGAAATGGAGCTCCGGTGTGGATCATGCTGACTGGATTATTGTCGGCTTCCTGCGCCCCAATGAGTCCGGTGAAAAGGTTTACAGCTTTGCGGTAATTCCACGCAGTGAATTCAGCATCATTGATGACTGGTTCTCTGTGGGCATGCAGGGCAGCGGCACCAAGACCGCTCGTATTGAAGGCGTGTTTGTGCCTGAACACCGCATTCAGGCCGCTGCGGATATGATGGAAGGGCGTCATGCCGGGCGTGATCTCTACCCCGACAGTAAGATTTACCATACACCTTACCGTCCCTACTTTGCCTGTGGCTTTGCCGCCATGAGCTTGGGTGTGGCTGAGCGTATGCTTGACGTTTACCAGGAGCTGACCAAAAACCGGGTACGTGCCTACACAGGTGCTGCCGTGCGTGAATCCATTCCCCCCATCCTGCGTATTGCCGAGTCCTACCAACAGGTGGCCGCTGCCCGTGCCTACCTGGAAAAGACCTGGCAGGAACACAAGGAATACGGTGAGCGTCACGAGTACCCCACCCGTTATGTGCTGGCTCACTGGCGCACCAACCAGGCTTATGCCATCAAGATGTGTGTGGAAGCCGTGAATCGCCTCTGGGCCGTCATGGGTGCTTCCAACTGGTATGAAGACCGTGAAAGCCAGCGTTTGTGGCACGAATCCAACATGACCGCCGCGCACGCCTATACAGACTATGATGTCTGTGCCCAGATTCTGGGACGTGAACTCCTGGGCCTGGAACCCGACCCTTCTCTGCTCTGATCGCAGCTTGACCAGGGGCAAGCATCTGCAGGGGTGCCTGCCCTTTTTTCCTTTTTCCTGCCCATTTCCATTACTTCAGGTGCAGCCATGAGTAACCCAACATCCGAATTTGATCCCAAAGCCTTCCGCCGTGCCCTGGGCAATTTCGCCACCGGCATTACCGTTATCACCGCCACCACACCCGATGGCCAACAAGCAGGGGTAACCGCCAACAGTTTTAACTCTGTTTCTCTGGACCCACCCCTGATTCTCTGGAGCATCGGCAAAAATTCCGGCAGCTGTGCCGTGTTTGAAAAAGCCAGCCACTTTGCCGTCAATATCTTGGCCGCCGACCAGATCGATGTCTCCAACCATTTCGCCCGCCCCAGTGATGATAAGTTTGCTGATGTGGACTACTCCAAGGGATTCGGGGATGCACCCCTGCTTCCGGATACAGCAGCCTGTTTCCAGTGTGAAAGCTATGAAACCCTGGATGGCGGCGATCACTGGATTCTGGTCGGCAAGGTCGTGGCTTTTGAAGACACGGGCCGGGCACCCCTGGTTTATCATCAAGGCAGCTATTCAGTGGTCATGCCTCACTCCCGCTTTCCCAGCAACAAGGAAAAAGAAGAGGATTCAGCAACCACCGAGCGCCTCAAGAATCGACTGAGTGACAATCTCTACTACCTGATGCAGCAGGCCGTACGGGCCTATCAGGCGGATTATGCACCTCTGCAGCTGTCCACAGGGTTGCGCACCAGTGAAGCCCGGATGCTGATTGTATTGCAGGAAACACCCAGCCTGACTCATGCCGGACTGCGTCGTGAAGTCAATATGCCGGAAGTTGAGGTGGACAATGCGGCGGAAATCCTGCAGCGTAAGGGGCTGATACAGTTTGCTGACGATGGCTACAGCATCACTGCAGCCGGTCAGGAGCAGGCAGACACTTTATGGGCCCTGTCCCGCCAGGAGCAGGAAAAAATGTTTGCTGATTTCAGCTCTGAAGAAATTGCCACTTTCAAGAAGGTGCTGCTTTCTCTTTTAAACAAAGAATGAGTTTTGTCTAAACATCTCAAGGCCGATCTGCTGCTGCTACTCACCACCCTGATTGCCGCAGCAGGTTGGATTTTTTCCAAGGAAACTCTCGCTGGCCTCCAGCCCCAGCTCTTCATTGCTCTGCGCTTTACCGGGGCAGGCTTGCTGCTGGCTTTATTCTGTATCCAACCCTTAAGGCAGCTCAACTTCAGGCAACTGACCAGTGCCATCAAGGTCGGCTGCTTTTTTGGTCTGGCGATGATTTTCTGGATTTTGGGTCTGAAGTTTGCCCAGCATGTGGGGGTCGGTGCTTTTCTGGCCAGCCTGGGCATCGTCATCGTACCGCTGCTGAATCGCCTGACCGGGGGAGAAAAACCGCCTGCTCTGGTCTACCTTTCCTTGCCTCTGGTCTTGTCCGGGCTGGCCTTGTTATCCCTGGATCAGGATTTTTATCTGGGTCTGGGTGAAATCAGCTTTTTACTGGCTGCATTCTTTCTGGCGCTGATGTTCATTTACAACAGCCGGGCTGCCGCTTCCATTTCGGCTTTGCCTCTCACCGCCATACAGCTTTTGGTGACCGGCCTGATCACTGGCCTGGTTTCACTGGCAACAGAGGAATGGAGTTTCAATCAGCCCACGGCCATCTGGGGCTGGTTTCTGGCCAGCCTGCTACTGGCAACCAGTCTACGTTTTTTATTACAGACCTGGGCACAAAGCATGGCACCGCCCAGCCACACCGCCATCATCATGACTCTGGAACCCATCTGGACGGCACTTCTTGCCAGCCTCTGGTTTGCAGAAAGCATGAGCCTCTACCAACTGCTGGGCTGCAGCCTGATTTTTTCAGCGGTACTGGTCAACCGCTGGCCCGCCCTGAAAGTCTGGCTTAGGGAAATGGGTTAGAGTTACCTGGGAAAGATTTGGTGGGCCCAGTAGGACTTGAACCTACGACCAATCGATTATGAGTCGACTGCTCTGACCAACTGAGCTATGGGCCCTTAAGGAGGGGGTGCTGCGTGATGCGGGGGAAATCATACCAGAAAGCCTTGAGGGATCAAGGCTTTCTGGGTTTTTGCTACTCGTCCAGGAAGGAACGCAGGGAGTCACAGCGGGAAGGGTGGCGCAGCTTGCGCAGTGCCTTGGCTTCAATCTGACGAATCCGCTCACGCGTGACGTCAAATTGTTTGCCCACTTCTTCCAGGGTGTGATCGGTATTCATGTCGATACCGAAACGCATCCGCAACACCTTGGACTCTCTGGCTGTCAGGCCGGACAGCACACCACGCGTGGCTTCCACCAGGCCTTCACCGGTTGCCGAATCCACGGGGGATTCCAGGTTGGTGTCTTCGATAAAGTCACCCAGGTGGGAGTCTTCATCATCACCAATTGGAGTTTCCATGGAGATGGGTTCCTTGGCGATTTTCAGAACCTTGCGCACCTTGTCTTCCGGCATTTCCAGGCGTTCACCCAGTTCTTCAGGGGAAGGCTCGCGCCCCATTTCCTGAAGCATCTGGCGCTGGACACGATTGATCTTGTTGATGGTTTCAATCATGTGCACCGGAATACGAATGGTTCGGGCCTGATCCGCAATGGAACGGGTAATCGCCTGGCGAATCCACCAGGTAGCATAGGTCGAGAACTTGTAGCCACGGCGGAATTCAAACTTGTCGACGGCCTTCATCAGGCCGATGTTGCCTTCCTGAATCAAATCCAGGAATTGCAGACCGCGGTTGGTGTATTTCTTGGCAATTGAAATAACCAGACGCAGGTTGGCTTCCACCATTTCTTTCTTGGCGCGGCGGCTTTTGGCTTCACCAATGGAAAGACGGCGATTGATTTCCTTCAGGTCGGTGACAGGCAGCCGGAAACTTTCTTCATAAGAACGAATCCGTCTTTGTGCACGCTGAATATCCAGTTTGAAAGGACGCAGTTTTTTGGCGATGGTGTCATCTTTCGCCAGAATCTCGTCAATCCAGGCCGGATCGGCTTCCTGACCGGGAAAGCTGGCAATGAAGTCGGCACGGGGCATTTTGGCTTTGCCCACGCTCAACTTCATAATGCTGCGTTCCTGGCTGCGGATATCGGCAACGGCATCGCGAACGTGGCTGACCAGGCGTTCATAATGCTTGTTGGACAGCTTGAAGGGTGCAAAAAGCTCGCCCAGCAGGTTGAGTTCTTTCTGTGCCTTTTCGCTTTTGAAACCGTGTTTGTCGATAGCTTTGTTGGTCTTGTCCAGCTGCTCGCGCAGGGACGTGAAACGAATACGGGCTTCTTCAGGATCCGGGCCGCTGACGGTGGCTTCTTCTTCATCGTCATCAGAGGAATCCTTGTCACCATCATCATCGCCTGCTTCAGCTTTGGGCTTGGGCGGTGGTGGCGGAGGAGTCGGTTTTGCAGGCGGTACGGCATGTTCAACCGGATCAATGAAACCGGCAAACACATCTGTCAGACGGCCTGTTTCCGCTTCTATGACCAGGTCATAGGAATCAATGATGCTTTGCACTGTGCCCGGCAGATAAGCCAGGGCATGCATGACTTCGCGAATACCTTCTTCAATGCGCTTGGCAATGACGATTTCGCCTTCACGGGTCAGCAATTCCACGGTTCCCATTTCGCGCATATACATGCGCACCGGGTCGGTGGTGCGACCAGCGTCACTTTCTACAGCTGCCAAAGCGGCCACGGCTTCTTCTGCTACTGCCTCGTCGGTGGAATCACCGTCGGTCATCAGCAGGGTTTCCATGTCCGGGGCTTCCTCGCTGACGGGAATGCCCATATCGTTAATCATGCGAATGATGTCTTCTACCTGATCAGGATCGGAGATCTCTTCAGGCAGGTGGTCATTGACTTCCGCGTAGGTCAGGTAACCCTGCTCTTTACCGCGGGCGATCAATTCTTTCAGTCGAGATTGCTGCTGCGCGTTCCCGGACATAGAACCCCTATTTCAGCTATGCAAGAAACGTGGATGAGTTGACAGACATGGTAGCCTGCCGAGTATTAAGCGCGGAATACTAGCACACTGGCAGAACAAAGTCCATTTACCAGTTGCTGGGTGGTAACTGTTTCATAAGCTCAGCCAATTCCTGATGCTCTTCGTGGGTCAGTTCTCTTGCTTCCATGGCATTCAAGAGTTCACGGTAGCGTTGGTCGTGATTTTTTTCGCCCTGTTGTGCCTTTAACCGACTACAGATATCCCGGATTTCCATTTCCACTGCTGACTTGTTCAGTTCCAGCGCCAGCCTTGCTCGCTGCCACAGAGCTTCACCTTCTTCCGTTCCTGTCCAATAGGCTAGCAGTACCTGGGGTGTTGTGCCGGGATTTTTTCGCAGATAATTCAAAACCGGCAAAAAGGTTCTGAGCAGCGGCTCATCCATGCCGGACAGATCCAGGTCTTCGGGCACTTCTCTGGCCAGCTCGGGAAAACGCGCCAGCAAACGAAACAGTTTCTCAATGGGAGAAGTAGTTTGCCCCTGTCGGGCAATGGCCTGCCTGGTGGCTGGCGGCGGCCGGTTCACTGCCTGAGGGGCAGGCTGAGCACTGGGCAGCAGACTGGCTTCTTCAAAACCGGTCAAACGACTCAGGCTGATCAGCAGACGTTTTTTCAACAGCCCTTCGGGTAATCGCTGCAGCTTGGGACGCGCCAGTTCAGCCAGCGTGGTTTGGCCATCAATCTGATTCAAGTCCAACCCTGTGCGCAAATGCCGCAGCAGAAACTCCCCCAAGGGCAAGGCCTGGTTCACTCTCTGCTCAAATAAACCCGCCCCTTCTTTACGCACCAGGGTGTCCGGATCTTCGCCCTGGGGTAAAAACAAGAAACGGGCATGACGGCCATCCACCATCAGCGGCAGGACATTATCCAACGCCCTTTGCGCAGCCTGCTGACCGGCATTGTCACCATCAAAACAAAAGACCACTTCATTAACCAGACGAAAAATCCGTTTCAAATGATCTTCACTGGTGGCTGTGCCCAGAGTCGCCACTGACCAGTGAATACCCTGCTGGGCCAGGGCCACCACATCCATGTAGCCCTCCACCACCAGCAGGCGCTCCAGGCGTCCGCGCTGCTGACGCACTTCATAAAGACCGTAGAGTTCCTGCCCCTTGTGGAAGAGGGGTGTTTCCGGCGAGTTGAGGTACTTGGGCTTGCCGTCATCCAGAACCCGACCACCAAAGGCAATTACTTGCCCCTGGACATTGCGAATCGGAAACATCACCCGGTTGCGAAAACGATCATAAACCCGCCCGGTTTCTTCCTTTTGGGCCAGCAAACCCAGTTCCAGTTGCTGGGCTTCCGTGATTCCGGACTGAGTCAGGTGGTTTTTCAAGGCATCCCAGGCATCGGGCGCGACCCCCAGAGCAAAAGTCTGAATCACCCCTTCACTAAGGCTGCGCTTTTCCTTGAGATAGGTTAAGCCTGCCAGGCCTTCAGGCTGCTGGAGTTGTTTCTGGTAAAAATCACTGGCCAGTTGCATGGCTCGATACTGCTGGGCCTGCATTTCCTTGCGGCGCCGATCTTCCTGCTGGCTGGCTGAACTCTGGATACCTTCTTCACGAGGCACATCCAGACCCTGGGTTCGCGCCAGGGCTTCCACAGCCTCAACAAAATCCAGGTGATCGTGCTCCATGAGAAAACTGAGCGCATTACCGGAGGCTCCGCAACCAAAGCAGTAGTAAAACTGCTTGTCGGAGCTAACACTAAAGGAGGGAGATTTTTCATTGTGAAAAGGACACAGGCCCCAGTAGTCCTTGCCTTTTTTCTTCAGGGTCAAGCGACTGGAGACCACGTCCACAATATCACTGCGGGCCGTCAGGTCATCGATAAACTGTCGGGGAATGCGTCCGGCCATAAAATTCTTAACTCACAATAAAAAGCGGACCTTAAACGTCAGTCTAAGATCCGCTTTAGGCGTTGCCTTGCGTCAAGACAACCTCAGCACACCTGCATCGCAGGGCGTCTGCTTAATACAGACGCTCGAAACGACGCTGTTCGCGCTGAAGTTTTTTCTGATGACGTTTGACAGCAGCAGCTTTTTTGCGCTTGCGCTCAGCCGTGGGTTTTTCATAAAACTCGCGACGACGCACATCAGCCAGTACACCGGCTTTTTCGCAAGAACGCTTGAAGCGGCGCAGTGCTACATCAAACGGCTCATTGTCTTTGACTTTAACAGCAGGCATTAAATCACCGTCCTTAAAAGGTAGGATTGAAGTTTTTCAGTTATTGCTGCTAACAGTGTTGACAGCAAGCACGATAGTTTATCCCCAGAAAGGCAGGAGTGCAAATACTAAGAGGCTTCCTTTATACTGGCGGCCTCAAACTTATTACAGGGCTTGCGGCAAGGTGGTCTGCGCAAGTGTAGCAGGGAAAGCGAAGCGCACTGGTTGAGACCTGGAAGGTCGAACCCAGTGACAAGCAGGCTACCTTGCATAAGCTAGCCCTTTTACTATCTGACTTTAGCGGAATATCTTAATGCTGGTTCTGGGAATTGAAAGCTCCTGCGATGAAACAGGAGTTGCCCTCTATTCAACGCAAGAAGGCCTGCTGGCCGATGCGCTTTTCAGTCAGGTCGAGCTGCATGAAGTCTATGGTGGCGTGGTGCCGGAACTGGCTTCGCGTGATCACCTGCGCCGCTTGACCCCCCTGGTGCGCCAGGTGATGAAGCAGGCCGGGAAGGAGCTGACTGACCTGGAGGCAGTGGCCTATACGGCTGGCCCGGGGCTGATTGGCGCCCTGTTGACTGGTGCCAGTCTGGCTCGCTCTCTTGCCTTTGCGCTGGAGATTCCGGCTCTGGGTGTGCATCACATGGAAGGCCATCTACTGGCTCCCTTGCTGGAAGAGCGGCCGCCCGAGTTTCCCTTCGTCGCCCTGCTGGTTTCCGGGGGTCACACCCAGCTTATTCAGGTGGAAGGCATCGGCGAATACCAGTTGCTGGGCGAATCCCTGGACGATGCTGCCGGCGAAGCCTTTGACAAGACGGCCAAGCTTCTGGATCTGGGTTACCCAGGCGGGCCACGTCTGGCCAAGCTGGCCGAACAGGGTCATTCCGGGCGCTTCAGGTTTCCTCGCCCCATGACCAATCGCCCCGGCCTGGATTTCAGTTTTAGTGGATTAAAGACTCATACCCTGACTTGTGTGCGGGAACTGCAAAGCCAGGGAGAACTGAGTGAGCAGGACCTGGCCGATGTCGCCTGGGCCTTTCAGGATGCAGTCGTGGATACGCTGGTCATCAAATGCAAGCGCGCCCTCAAACAAACCGGTTATCAGCGTCTGGTGATTGCCGGGGGTGTCAGCGCCAATACCGAATTACGCCAACGCCTGGAAAAAACCCTGCAAGGCATGGGGGGTGAGGTTTTCTATCCGGCTCTGCAGTACTGTACCGACAATGGTGCCATGATTGCCCTGGCCGGCGCCTTACGCCTTGCTGCCGGACAAAAGGACGCGGAGCAACCCCCTGCCTTGAGGCCCCGCTGGCCTCTGATGGAACTGCCTTCCATCCAGCCACTCACCACCTCGGGAGCTGCAACCTGTGACTGATTCAGTTTTTATTCATAACCTGAGTTTTCTGGCCAGCATTGGCGTTCTTGATTGGGAAAAAAACATCCAGCAAAAACTGGAGCTGGATGTGGAATTGATGACCGACATTCGCCCGGCAGCAGCCCGCGAAGACTTGAAACTGACCCTGGATTATGCCGCCATCAGCCAACGCCTGATTGCAACTGCTCAGGCGCAACACCACGACTTGCTGGAAACCCTGGTGGAAAAACTGGCACAGCTGCTGCTGGAAGAGTTCAATACTTCCCAGGTTACTCTGACCCTGCGTAAACCCGATGCCGTTCCTTCGGCAACCAGTGTCGGCGTCAGGATCACCCGCCCTTTAAACACTCCTGCTCAGGCCTTGCGAGTATGACCTCTTGCCCAGTTTTTGCCTGGGTCAGCCTGGGCAGTAATCACGATCGTCATTTTCAGATCAGCCGTGCTTTGGATGAGCTGGCAGAGCGTTTTGGCAAGCTGACCCTCAGTGCAGTTTACGAAACCCAGCCTGTGGGCATCAAGGTCAAAGAATGTGCGCCCTTTTACAATTTAATAGCCGGTTTTTACACCTCCCTGTCACCGGGGGAGTTGAACCGGGTTTTCAAGACCATTGAAGGGGATGCCAAATACCTACTGCCGGAGGATAAAAGCATCTATGTGCGTGCCTTGGATCTAGACCTGGTTACTCATGGCGATAAAAGTGGCGTGATTGAAGGTGTGGAATTGCCTTATCGGCAGTTGCTGAAGCATGATTTTGTGCTTTTGCCCCTGGCTGAACTGGTGCCGGATGATCGAGCTCCTGGAACTTCCCGTACTTATGCCCAGCTCTGGCAGGAGCATGCGCATCCCGAGCAGAAGATGCAGCGCGTCAACTTCACCTGGAAAGCCCCGGATTAACTAGTGTGCCTGGTGATGCTGCGCTAATTCTTTTTCCAGCAGTTGCAGGCGTTTTTCTCTCAAGGCCTCACCGACTTGCGGGCCCTTCAAGCCTTGCGCGACCAGATCGGCTGCTTTCAGGTTGCGGCAGCTTTCCAACAAAGTCTGAAGTAAACCCTGCTGCTGGGTTAGCCCCAAAAATTCTAGCAACTTCAAGGTATTAATCGCCAATTCCGGGCGCCGCCAGGCATCCAGCTTTTCCAGCAGAGCCAACACTGCTTGCGGGTCATCAGCCTGTAACCCTGAGTGCTCCTTGGCCCCATGCAGGCTTTCCACTTGCTGCACCACTGACTTGGGTAGCTTCAACTGCGCTAGAAATGCCTGTAAATCCTTTTCAGGGACATCCACCAGCATGACGGCGAGAAGCTCGGCTGGCTGCAGCCCCTTGTGTGCTGCTTGCTGAAGTCTTTCCGGCAACTCCGGGTGGACTCGCCAGAAGCCGGCAAACTCGGGCCAGAGAGCTTCCAGGGCCCCCGCCTGCTCCAGAACAGCAAAGAAAACGCCGGGCTGAGGGGTATACAGCGCTTTTTGCATTTCCAGCCAGACCCTTTCCGGGGTTAAAAAGGCCATTTCTCCCGCCATAACCAGCTTTTGCATCAGATGCCGGGTTTGCTCAGCCACCTGGAAACCCAGATCAGCAAAACGTGCAGCAAAACGTGCGGTGCGTAATACCCGTAAAGGATCTTCGCCAAAAGCAGCGGAAACGGGTTTTAATAATCTTTGTTCCAAATCGGCCTGACCTCCATAGGGATCAATAATCCGACCCGCTTCATCTTCGGCCAGAGCATTAATCGTCAGATCCCGACGTTCCAGGTCTTCTTCCAGAGTAACCGAAGGATCGGCACAGAGAGCAAAACCCTTGTAACCCCGCCCCTGTTTGCGCTCGGTTCGGGCCAGGGCATATTCTTCCTGGGTTTCAGGGTGCAGAAAAACCGGAAAGTCCTTACCGACAGGCCGAAACCCCAGGGCCTGCATCTGTTCGGGAGTCGCCCCTACAACCACCCAGTCCCGATCCTTGATGGGCAAGCCCAGAAGTTTGTCTCGAACGGCCCCGCCAACCAAATAGGTTTGCATTCACTTTCCCCAAAAAAGATTAAATATTTGCTAAGTGCTGCCGAAAATATATCAAACTCGCTAAATGATCGGGATGCAAACCTATCCATCAGGTGCAAATCCAACTAGAATTAATTACGGACACTAAAGGATCTGGAGATAACATGCTTAAAAAAACGCTTTTCACAGGCTGCCTCTTGCTGACCCTGGGCCTTACCGCTGGTTGTGCAACCACCAATCACGAACACCAGCAGGAACGCGAAACAGCAAAAGAGAACAATAACAACAGAGTCATTCCCCATTCTTTCGACCCTGTTGTAATCAGGGTTGAAGGCTTTGGTGCTGGTGGCACTACCGATATCCAGACCAACCAGCAACAACGCAAACTCCTGGCCATGCGCGCTTCCAAAATGGATGCCTACCGGGCCATGGCTGAACGCGTTTACGGTACTCGCATTCAGGGCAACACCACGGTTCAAAACCTGGCCACACGTGATGATAACATCCGTGGCTATGTCGACAATCTGGTTCGTGGTGCCAAGGTGATTTCCACTTCACAGGAAAAAGACGGCACTTACAAAACCCGTATGGAGCTGGTTCTTGAACCCCGCTATCAACACTGCATGGTCAAACCTGAATCCATCGTTGCCGACCCGGCCTGCAGCCAGTACTCTGTTCATGGCGAGCACCCCAGTCAGCGCATGCCCGTGACTCAGTCACAACCCAGAACACGCTATCACCTGAACTAAGTCAGGGCGAATAGGCTCTTAGGGTTAGACTTTCCCGGCGGGAAGTGTCATCTTTGGCACTTCCCGTTTCAGCTTTCATGGACCGTGTTTATGTATAAAGCGCTCATCTTCAGCTTGTTCTTTTTCCTGGCTTTTCCTGTGCAAGCCTATTGGGTGGAAGCCACGGGCTCTTCTGTCATCAACCATCAGGATCTGGTGTCAGCAAGACGTGCCGCCATTCGCGATGCTTTGCGTCAGGCCAGCTTTCAGGGTGCCTTGCATGTCAATGGCTATCAGGCCATGAATCGTGGCGAAGTGCAGGCAGACCAGCTGTCGATCGATACACAAAGCAGTATCCGTGAAATGCAGGTTCTCAATGAAGAGGTCAAGGACGGCATCCTTTTTATTGAAGTAAAAGCCAATGTTGAAAGCAGTGGTCGTTGCGAAGGCGGAAACTATGCCAATGGTTATAAACGCAGCCTGGCCATCAGCAACTTTTTTCTGGAAAATCCCCAGTCCGCCAATATGGGTGCCTTGCACGATGTCAATGAAAAGCTGCCCAAAGAAATCCTGCGCCGACTTCAGGATCAGGATCAAATGCGGGTACTGGATGCGGTGCGCTTTCAGCTTTACTCGGATACTTCCAGCATCCCCACTTCGGTCAGCGATCGGGGCACTCTAACCACTGCTGTCGATACCGCCACCCGCATCGGTTCTCAATATGTTCTGACCGGCGTGGTACGCAACCTTGACCTGGAAAACCCGGAGCTGGCCAGTGAGCGCTCAACGCTGCGTGGTTTTTATGAACGTGCCCGCTACCGTGGCGAGCGTTTTGCCCGGAACTTCAGTGTTGATCTTTTTATTCATGATGGTTTCAGCGGTGAGCTGGTGACCAGCCGCAGCTACAGCACCAGTGGGCATTGGACAGAAAACCGGACGGAAAAGGTCGGCTTTGCTTCCACACGCTTCTGGGAAATTGATTACGGTCAGAAAATTGATCAGTTGATTGAGCAGATGGTAAGCGACCTGAGAGTTCAGGTTGGCTGTCAGCCCTTCATGGCCCGGATCACCCGGGTGGAGAATCAGAATATTTATATTGATGCTGGCTCGGATGCCGGTCTGCAACCGGGTGATACGCTGAATGTCTATCGCAAGAACACCTTCTACGATCACACCCAGCGCCCTTACACCGAGTTACTGCCCGTTGATCTGACCTTGAGCCTGGAAAGAATCCAGCCCAGTTTTGCGGTGGGTCGGGTTGAAGCCCTGCCCGAAATGTACAACATCCAGCAGGGTGATCTGATTATCGCCTGGTAACCTGGTAATTTATTCGCACCAGTCTGGTTGGCAGCTTTTCCAGAACTCAAAGCCACCTTCCAGGCTGTAAACCTCTTTAAACCCCTGATCAACCAGGAACTGGGCCGCACTCTGGCTGCTCATGCCGTGATAACAACATACCACCAGGGGTTGGTCTTTGGTTTCCTCACCCACAAACTGGCTGACATTGTTGTTATCCAGGCGCAGGGCACCTTTGATGCGACCTTGATCAAAGCTTTGCGGATCACGGATATCAACGAACTTTGCCTTGCCCTGTTTAAGCAGCTCACAGGCATCATTGGCGTTGATTATTTTGTAAGTCATTCTAGCTTCCTCAAACTGTTATCCAGCCAGTATATAAGCAAAACCTTGGCAAAGGTAGATGCTGGCTATTTCGCCTTTCCGGCTGCCTCAACCTGGAACAGCTGCTGGTCTTCCAGGCGTAGGGCGGTCAGTTGTTGACCCCAGACACAGCCGGTATCCAGAGCATGTATTCCGGCAACTCCGGTATGGCCTTCCAATGCAGCCCAATGACCAAAAATAATCCGGGTTTCCTGCAGAACCTGGCTGGGGTAGGTAAACCAGGGAGCAAAGCCCTTGGGGGCATTGACCGGTTCATTTTTCGTTTCCAGCTCCAGGCTGCTGTCGGGCGCGCAAAAGCGCATACGGGTTAAGTAATTCACGATACAGCGCTGGCGTTCATAGCCTTTAAGATCATCAGACCAGAGGTTGGGCTGGTTGCCAAAGAGGTTTTCCAGAAGTTTTTTCTGGCGTGGTGAGCGCATTTCCAGTTCCACTTCCGCTGCCACAGCTTTGGCCTTGGCCAGATTCCAGATTGGCGGAATACCGGCATGGGTCATGACAAAATTGAGCTCGGGATCATGGTGCAGCAAAGGCTGCTCCCCCAGCCAGGCCAGAAGATCGGGAGCATCCTTGGCCTTCAGGAGTTTATCCAGGGTATCGGAGCGCTTGGTTTTACGCAGACCACAGGCAACGGCCAGCAGGTGGAAATCATGATTTCCCAGTACCACCTTGACAGCACTGCCCAGCTCGACAACATAGCGCAGTACTTCCAGAGAACCCTCACCCCGGTTGACCAGATCCCCGGCCAGCCAGAGCTGATCCCGGGAGGGCTGAAAATCAATGTTCTTAAGCAGCTGCATGAATTCACGATAGCAGCCCTGAATATCGCCGATTGCATAGGTTGCCATGATCAGTTCCTTGCGGAGTTCGTGGCTGATTGATGGTGAAAGTTGGCCAGGGTGACAAATTCTTCCAGTGTCAGAGTTTCCGGCCTGCGCTGAGGATCAAGGTTGAGACTCTCCAGCTGTTCACCACTGATCGACCCTTTCATATTATTACGCAGGGTTTTGCGCCGCTGTGAAAAAGCCTGGCGTAATGTTGCGGCAAAGCTGTCCAGATCCGCCACTCGTGTATCGGGTACAGCTTTGGGTGTCAGGCGAACTATGGCCGAATCCACTTTGGGTTTTGGGTGGAAGCACTCCGGGGGAACCAGAAACAACTGTTCGACATCACAAAAATACTGGGCCATCACACTCAGCCGCCCCCACTGTCCGGTACCCGGTGAGGCTGCCAGCCGTTCAACCACTTCCTTTTGCAGCATAAAGTGCATGTCCTGAACCACACCCTCAAAGCCCAGCAGGTGGAAAATCAGGGGAGTGGAAATGTTATAAGGCAGATTGCCAACAATGCGCAGCTTTTCATCTTCTTGCTTGAGGCTGGCAAAGTCAAACTTCAGGGCATCGGCTTCATGGATGGTGAATCGGGGTTCGTTGAAAAACTTGACTCTGAGTCCCGGCACCAGATCTCTGTCCAACTCCACTGCATCCAGACGGACTTCTGCTTCCAGCAGTAATTCCGTGATGGCTCCGGTACCCGGTCCAATTTCCACCAGATGATCTTTGCTGGAAGGGCCGATTGCCCGGACGATACGCCGTATCATGCCCGGATCTTGTAAAAAGTTCTGGCCAAAACGCTTGCGTGCGCGGTGTCCTTGCAGGGGTGCAGACATGTTTTCTCTCAAAATATTCAGTGCTGAAAAAGAGCGGCGTACTTCAAGGCTGTGCGTAAGCTGCCAGTGTGAGCCAGGCCTTTCCCGGCCAGTTCCAGAGCCGTGCCATGATCAACTGAAGTGCGAATAATGGGTAAACCCAGGGTGATATTGGCTGCGCGCCCAAACCCCTGGTATTTCAATACAGGCAAACCCTGGTCATGATACATGGCCAGTACAGCATCACCCTGCGCCAGGTTTTTTGCAGTAAACAGGGTGTCGGCCGGCCAGGGACCCAACAGCTGCATGCCTTCATCAGTACGCAGCTCATCCAGGGTGGGAATAATGATATCCAGCTCTTCACGGCCCAGGTGGCCTTCTTCCCCGGCATGAGGATTCAACCCGCACACCAGAATGCGGGGTTGCGAATAACCAAAGCGCTGCTGCAGGTCGCGGTGAAGAAGGCGGATGATTTGCTTCAAACGCTGCGGGGTAATGGCTGCAGCAACATCCTTCAATGGCAGATGAGTGGTGACCAGAGCGACACGAAGTTCTTCGGTGGCCAGCAGCATAACCACCTGCTCACAGCCACAGCGCTCTTGCAAAAACTCGGTATGGCCACTGAAACGGTAACCCGCCTGATTGATAATACCCTTGTGAACCGGGCCGGTCACGAGTCCATGCACCCAGCCCTGCAGGCAGGCATCGGTGGCTTTTTCCAGGGTTTCCAGAACGTAGGAGGCGTTGGCCGGATTCAGTTTCCCGGCTTGAACCGCGGCCCGAAGAGGCACTGGCCAGACGCGCAAAATACCGGGCTCCACGGCTGGCAGCTCAGCTTTTTTTACCTGCTCTGATGTGACTTCCTGCAGCTTTACTTCCAGCTGCAGCTCGGCCGCTCTTTGCATCAGCAGCTCGGGATCGGCAACCAGCAGCCAGTCACTGTTGCCACCTTCAGAGGCCAGTTGCAAAAGCAAATCAGGGCCTATACCTGCAGGTTCGCCAGGTGTGATGACCAGGGTCTTGCTCAGGGAATCAACCACGAATTTCCACCCAGGTACTGTCTCGAATTTCCCGTAACCAGTTCTGCACTTCTTCTTCAAAGCGACGTTCCGACAGGAGTTGCTGTACCTGCTGACGTCGTGTGGAATCCGTCACGTCCGCTTGGCGGCGCTCTTCAACTTCAATCAGGTGCCAGCCAAAACGACTTTGCACCGGTTGCGAGACCTCACCCGGTTCCAGTTCCTGCATGGCTTTCTCAAAAGCAGGCACCATCTGACCGGGACTGACCCAACCCAGGTCACCTCCTGACTGGCGACTGGCGCGATCGTCGGAATGTTCACTGGCCAGGGTTGCCAGGCTTTCCCCTTCCTGAATACGTTGACGCATTTGCAGGATCAACGCCTGGGTGGCTTCTTCATCACGCAGAGCATTGGGAGTCAAAAGCAGGTGGCGGGCACGGGTCTGCTCCACCAGCTGCTCTGATCCACCCCGGGTTTCCAGCAGCTGAATCAGATGAAAGCCACTGGGGCTGCGAATCGGGCCTGCTATCTCCCCTTCTTTCAGGGTTACCACCCGATCAGCAAACAGGGAGGGCAAAGCCAGGGCCGTACGCCAGCCCAGGTCGCCACCACTGAAAGCCTGATCACCTGCCGATGCAGAAACAGCCACTTCCTGGAAATTCTTTTCCTTGCGGATTTTATTCAGCAGCTCTTCAGCTTTTTCCTGAGCACGGGCAACTTCTTCCGGTGAGGGGCTGTCCGGTACAGGAATCAGGATATGACCAACCCGAAACTCACGACCTTCTTCTTCCAGCGCTTCCGGCGAGGAAAGATAGTTGTCGATTTCCTGCTGACTGACCTGTATACGTTGACCCACCTGACGTTGACGTACCTGGGAAATCAACATTTCCTGGCGAATCTGTTCACGAAAAGCAGCAAAAGTCATACCATCGTTTTCAATGGCCCGCCGGAACTGATCCCGGGTCATTTCGTTTTGCCGGGCAATACGGTCAATCGTGCCACTCAAAGTCTGTTCATCTATACGCAGTCCGCCCTCTTCGGCCAACTGCAACTGGATGGTATCAATTACCAACCTTTCCATCACCTGCTCACGCAGCACATCATCGGGCGGCACTTGCAACCCGCGATCAGCAATCTGGGAACGCACCATCTGCATCCTGTCCTGAAGCTCACTTTCCATCAGGGCTTCTTCGCCAACCACAGCAACCACCCGATCAAGCAAACGTTGTTCAGCCAGTAGTTGCGCCGAACCCAACAACAGCAACAAGCCCAGCAAAGCCACTAATCTATTTGCATTCAACACACTTAACACCTTGTTTTATCTTTCACTAGTGAAATTTCTTTCAGTAAAGCCCTGAATTTCTGTACCCAGCAAGTCATCAGTGGACTGACCGGCACCACCCAAGCCACGGAACACCACCTGTAGGAGAATAGTTTGGTCTCTTTCACGCGCTTCAAAGCCACTTTCATATGTTGCAGGCTGATAAGGGCGACCCAGATCGGGCTCTTCGACCCAGTCACGGTAGACCAGTTGCAGTTGCCAACAGCAGGAAGTGTACTCAATGCCAGTCAGGCTATCGAGGCTTTCACTTCTTTTCCAGTCATGGGAGTATTTGAAGAAGAAGCGCCAACGTTCATCGGGCAAGGGTAGAACACCACTGATATAAACCTGCTCTTCGGCATGTTTCAGATAAGAGTAGTCTTCCATGATGGCGCTATCCGGCCTGGGGCCGGTCAAGCCCACCTGCTGATAGTTGGAAATGTAACTGTGACCCAGATTGACTTGCAAGCCGCGACCACCGCTGTAACTAAGGCGAGTATTGGCTTGATCGGTTACCTCAAAATGCGAATCCCAGAGCAGGGTGCTTCTGACCTGCAGGTTGTCCGTGATGTTCCAATTGGCCTGGAAAGCCAGATTGGAGGCCTCCCGGACATCAGCATAAGACCTTTCTTCCCTGTCCTGGTTTTTCGGGTGAGCTTCAGCATCCGGATGCACATAGCTGCTATTTATATAACGATCTGAAAAATAAAACTCCTGGGCCACGGCCAGACTGGCGACTTCCCGCCCACTATTTTGGCTGAGCAACCTCTGGGTCAGCCCCAGAGTGGTTTTCTGGATATCACCCACACGATCACGCCCACCGGTGCGCTCGGCCTGATACAGCTGGTTGATGTTAAAGCTACTGAAAGAGCCATCAAACAGCTGGGGGATATCATATTGCTCAACATAGGGAATATAGGCAGCAAAAATGCGCGGTTCCAGAGTCTGGATCATATCCTCACCCAGCAGGCGGGTATCCTTTTCCAAAAATAGGCTGCTGTCCAGACTGTAAGCCGGGACCGTCAGACTGGGCTCTAGATTAACCCCGTCACGCTCTGCCTGAGTTACACTCTCATCCCAGTAAGGACTTATATGATAACTGGAGTGCTTGAGCTTCATTTCCGGGCGGATGTACGCCCAGGGCCAGTTCCAGTCACCCTTGATAGCAGGCTCCATGTGCAGGCGCTTTGTCTTCGGCGAACCCCAGCTATTGCGATTTGTAATATAAAAATCACCATTATTTTCACCTACACCTCCAGTGTAATAACGAGCTGAGCTGACTCCTTCGTCAGCCAGCTTATCAAAAGCAGTCATATCCACTAGTAAACTGGCCTGAAAATGCTGACTGAGTCTTTCCTGGCCTTTAATTTCAAGTTGAGGTAATTGAAAATAGTCTTGCTGGTTAGAGTCGCGCCCCTGCCTAAGATCGAAGAGCGAAAAGGTGCTCGCTGCCCCCTCACCTGCATCAAGATCACGGTTAGGATCTATATTTCTATCCAATTGCTGGTACCCGCGAGCTTGCAAACGCCCTTGCCAGTTATTCCAGCGATAATCAAAATGCAACTGCTGCAGGAGCTGATCATTACCTTCTTCACCAAAAGGCCCCTTGGCCAGATCGTGAAAATAACTTTGGTCACTGGCCTGGGCAAAATCCAGGGAATAGCGCAGCGGTGAGCTGCCCCACTGGCCTCGGTGTTGAGCAGAAAAATGCCAGCGATCCAGTTCAAAATAGTGTTGGTCATTATTCAGGCGTGCATAAAACAGCTGGCCCTCATCGCTGGGCTGCAGGTAACGAAATTCGGTGCCCAGCATCCAGCCCCGGTCGGATATATACCGTGGCCAGAAGGTGGCATCGTAGTTGGGAGCAAGATTCCAGTAAAAAGGCTGAATCCAGTCCAGGCGTTCCTTGCTGGTTGAGTAAGCAAAGGTCGGAGGCAACAAACCGGTATGGCGTTTGTCATCGATCGGAAAGCGCACCCAGGGCCAATAGAAAACGGGCACCTGTTTAATTTCCATGCGCACATGATAGGCATCCCCGAAGCCCTTCTCACGATCCAGGTCCATACGACCGGCAACCAGGCGCCAGGCAGTATCATTGGGAGCACAGGTGGTCATGCTAGCATTTTGCATCCTGACCCGACCGTCTGGCAGCTGTTCCAATTTCCAGGCAGCTCCGCGTAAATGCTGGTTATGAATCAGGTAGTAGGCCTCATCGGCTCTCAGATAGTCACTATCCAGGTGGTAGTCCCCCTGGGCACCTCGCAATAAAAAGTTATCCTCGCGCACTTCCAGATTGCCACTGAGCTTGGCCCGGGTTCTTGCAGCATTAACCCAGGCCTGATCCGACAGCAGATAAAGCGGGCCCTGGCGCAGGCGCACCTCTCCAAACAGATCCAGCCCCCCTTCGGCGGTGTAATTCAGTTGATTACCCTCGGCAAACAGCCGGGCATCGCTGACACTCAGGTCGGGTTCGGGCAAATCCAATGCCGGCGGGGCATAGTAACCTCGGCATACCTGACCGGACACAGGTTGATCATGGGTCTGCCAGTCCAGCTTTTCTGCCGGCAGGTCGGGTGGCAAAGCAGCCCAGGCAAAAGCCGGGCCTGCCATCAGCAGGCTAAAACTGAAAACCCTTGAATTTACTGGTTTCAAAAACAACTCCCGGACACCGGAACCCAACAGCACACCTGCTAAAGGCCGAAAAAAAGCGTATTATAGCGTTTCTATTAATGACTGCCATGATTGCTTTTTATGACTCAGCAAGTAAAGCCGCTCCCGCCTCGCCACCAGCAACTGCTCAACTGGCTGCAACCCTGGCTCTCCCGGGATTTTCAGGCCCTGACCCAGGTTGCCGGTGATGCCAGCTTCCGTTGTTATTATCGCCTGCATGCCTCGGAAAACACACAAGGCAGCAACCTGATTGTCATGGATGCCCCTCCCGAGAAAGAAAGCTCCGATGCCTTTTTGCATCTCGCTCAGGTTTGGCACCGCGAAGGCATTGCGGTTCCCAAAGTGCTGGACAGTTGCGCCCGCCAGGGTTTTGCACTGCTGGAAGATTTTGGGGATTTACAATTAATGCAGGCAGTGGCCGGGCAAAAGCCCCAAGCAGCCGACCCCTTTTATCGCCAGGCCCTGAAACAGCTGGCTGAAATTCAAGACTCTGACCCGCTGCAAACTCAGCAGCTACCCGACTATGACGCACCCTTACTCAAGCGGGAAATGGCCCTCTTTGATGACTGGCTGCTGGGTGATTTCCTGCAACTCAACAGCCGGGAGCGTCCTGCCCGCTGGAAAGCGTTTCAGCAGGAACTGGTCAACCAGGCTCTGATCCAGCCGAAAACCCGGGTACACCGTGACTACCATTCCCGCAACCTGATGGTGACCGGGGGTCAGAACCTGGGGATTCTCGACTTTCAGGATGCCGTTCATGGCCCCCTGACCTACGATGCTGTGTCCCTGATTCGTGATTGCTATCTGGCCTGGCCGCAAAACTGGCAGCAAGCCTGGCTGAACTGCTTTTATGACTTGACCCAGCCCCCCGTCACTCTGGACGAATACCGTCACTGGTTTGACTGGATGGGAATGCAGCGTCACCTGAAAGCCGCCGGTATTTTTGCCCGCCTCTGGCTGAGGGATGGCAAAGCCGGTTATCTGGCCGATTTGCCACGCACCCTGGATCATCTGACTCAGGCCCTTCAAAATTATCCAGACTGGGCCGATATCAACCTCTGGTTACGCCAAGAAGTGCAACCGCGGTTGCAGGAACGATTGCAATTATTGAAGGACACTCCCAAGCAAGATGACTGATCAGGCAATGATTTTTGCAGCAGGTGAAGGCAAGCGAATGCGCCCCCTGACTCTGAACAAGCCCAAGCCCCTGTTGCTTGCAGGCGGCAAGCCCCTGATTGTCTGGCAACTGGAAAAGCTGGCTGACCTGGGCATCAAAAAAGTGGTCATCAATACCAGCCACCTAGGCAAGCAGTTGCCTGAAGCCCTGGGTACAGGAGCAACCTGGGGTCTGCAAATCAACTACTCGCCGGAACAGCAACCCCTGGAAACCGGAGGCGGGCTTTTGCAGGCACTGCCCTTGCTGTCCGCCGCACCTTTTCTGGTCGTCAATGGCGACACCTGGTGCTCTCCGCTCCCTGATTTAAAACTGGAGCCGGGTAAACTCGCCCAACTGCTGCTGGTCAGCAATCCCGACCATCACCTGCAGGGTGACTTTTATTTTGATCAAGCCAGCGGCCAACTTGGGAATCAGGCTTTTGCCAATGCCAGGGCGTTCACTTTTGCCGGCATCAGCCTGCTCGACCCGGATTGCCTGGCACCTCGGCATCAACAGGCAGCCTATCAACGGATTTTTTCTGCCGGAGAGGCTTTTGCTCTGGCCCCCTTATTGAGACACTTGGTGGATCAGGGGCTGGCAGCAGCTCAGGTTCATGGTGGTGACTGGCAGGATGTGGGCACACCGCAAAGACTCAAGCAACTAAACGAGCAATTGGCATGACGCTGAAAATCCCCACCTTTGCTGGAAAGGCTTTTGGAGCACTACTCGGCTTTGTTCTGGGTGGCTGGGTCGGGCTGACCCTGGGCATCATTCTCGGACACAGCTTTGATTACCACCGCAGATCCCTGTTTACGCTCTTGAGCAAGCTCCCCCAGGGTCGCTTGCCCAAGCCCAGTGAACGTATTTACCGGGAAGCTCTCTTTGTCTGTCTGGGCCACCTGGCCAAACAGGATGGTCGGGTTTCACCCCAGGAAATTGCTGCAGCGGAAGCTCTTTTCAAACGCATGAAGCTTAAGCAGAAAGAAAGGCAGGACGCCATTGAGCTCTTCAATCAAGGCAAGCTCGAAGCTACGGAAATTGAAGGTCGGCTTGAGCAATTGCGCAAGCGCTACGCCACTCGCAAAGCCCGCAGGCTGGACTTTCTGGATCAGCTGTTGCATATGGCCTATGCCGACGGTGGCCCCAGAGACTCACAACTGCAAAGGCTCCAGGCTTTTCTGCCATTGCTGGATATCAAGCAGCTGGAATTTGATCGCTTGCACCGTCGCTTAAGGGAAAGCAAGGGCTTTTCCAGCCAGAGTGAAAGGCAGGAGGGTTATACCCGCAAGTCGGCTCAGGAACTCAACCTGGTCAGCGCTTACCGCACCCTGGGCCTCAACTCATCAGCCAGCAACCAGGAAATCAAGCTGACCTACCGGCGTCTGATGAGCCAGAATCACCCGGACAAGCTGGTTGCTCAGGGACTAACCGAGCGCGCCCTGGAAAAAGGCAAGTTTCGGGCCCAGGAAATCCAACAGGCTTATGCCTTGTTAAAAAAGGCCCGCAACATTTAGTTCAGGCTGCGCAACCACCCCTCCACCCTTTTCACCAGCCAGGTGTTTATGCGATTCGGGGAGAGGCCTACATCCTGGCTGATCTTTAACTGCACTGCCAGATCATTACCTGCACGCCGATAAGCAGCACGACGTTCCTCAGCAGCCCAGGCCTGATGACGCTGGCTGGAATCATAGATATCCAGCAGCGGATGCCGCCCCAGTCCCCGCAAAACAGTTATTGCATCTTGCAGCCGGGCTCCCTCGGGGACGCGTAAATCCAGCAGAACCAGAGGTGAATTTTCCGGCCAGTTGCCTTCCTGCAGCCAAGGCAGGAGCCAGAAAAGAGATTCCCCCTGAAGAACCAGAACCTGTCTTGTAAAATCAGCCTGATGATTCAAGGCTGCCTGCAGACGCTCGTTGACCAGCGCCTGCTGCTCTGCCAGACGTTCAGCCGGATCAGGAGCTTCTTCAGGAGAGGCTTCCTCTTCTTCGGGCTCTTCATTGAAAGCACCACCAAAAGCTCCCTCTTCCTCCTGCTCAGTTGTTTCCTCTTCAGTCGATTCCGGTGCACTTTCCATGCGCGATAAAAGCGGGCCGGGAGGCAGGGTGCGGGCAGGCGGCCCCAGGGGCTTGTAATTGGGTAGTGCAAGGGAAAGGCTGTTCCAGCCATATTCCGGCAGTTGGGTACGCAAAGCCGCAATGCCCTGAGGGTTATCCGGGTGCATGCCATCGGCGGGCAAAAGCACCACCCGTCCCTTAGGGTCAGCCTGTAGAGCTGAACGTTCCAGAGCAAGAAACTCCTGCTCAGCATCCAGAGACAGGTACAGAACCTCCTGAGGGTCAACCTGCTCCAGCATGGCTTTCAGTTGCAATTGCTGATGGTCAACATCCGCTCGTTGCGGGGCCTGATCTTCTTCATCCTCCTCATCTTCAGCAAAGCCGGGAGGAAGGCCTGCCGCCTGCAGGGGCGGCAGGATAAAAGCCAGCAAAAACAGAGCGATAAGTAAACGCTTCACTAGGTAGCATCCTTTACTGATAACTGAGCCAAAAAGGCAGTATAAACAGCTGGGACGCGACAACCAAGCGGTGGCTCTTCTTATACAGGCATCAGGGTTATCTAGCGGTCTTCAGAAGTGGCCGCAATCTTGTGAATAGCCAGATCAGCCCCGTCAAACTCTTCCTCTTCGTTCAAACGCAGACCGCTCAGCAACTGAATGCCACCGTAGATCAGCCCACCGCCAATCAGTGCAACCAGTATCCCGGTCAGGGTTCCCACCAACTGGGACATCAGGGAAACACCCCCCAGGCCGCCCAAGGCCTGGGTTCCGAAAATCCCCACGGCAAGAGCGCCCCAGGCACCACAAAGACCGTGCAAAGGCCACACACCCAGGACATCATCAATGCGTGGTACCTTGTTCTGGAACAACGTAAAGGTGTAGACAAAAAGACCACCGGCGATACCACCCACCGCCAGCGCCCCCAAAGGATGAAACAAGTCTGAACCGGCACAAACAGCTACAAGACCGGCCAGGGGGCCATTATGTATAAAACCGGGGTCAATCTTGCCCACCAGCATGGCCACCAGAGTACCGCCAACCATGGCCATCAGCGAGTTCACCGCAACCAGGCCACTGATCCCATCCAGAGTTTGCGCCGACATGACATTAAAGCCAAACCAGCCTACCGTGAGTATCCAGGCACCCAGAGCCAGAAAAGGAATACTGGAGGGAGCAAAGGCCTTGGGGCGACCATCACGATAGCGACCCTGACGTGCACCCAGGAACAAAATGGCTGTCAGCGCCAGCCAGCCGCCCATGCCATGCACCACCATGGAACCGGCAAAGTCATGAAAACCGGCACCAAAAGCTGAAGCCAGCCAATCCTGATAACCGTAATTGCCATTCCAGACCATGCCTTCAAAGAAGGGGTAGACCAGAGCCACCAAAAGGGCCGAGGCAATTAAAAAAGGATAAAAGCGTGCTCTTTCCGCAATGCCACCCGAAACGATGGCGGGAATAGCAGCAGCAAAAGTCAGCAAAAAGAAGAACTTGACTAATTCATAGCCGTTATTGCCCGTCAAGTCTCCGGCACTGGCAAAAAAATCCGCTCCATAGGCAATGGAGTAGCCGATAAAGAAATAAGCCAGGGTTGATACACCAAAATCGGTAATGATTTTAACCAGGGCATTGACCTGGTTTTTATGCCGAACTGTACCCACTTCCAGAAATGCAAAGCCTGCATGCATAAAAAGCACCATGATGGCGCCCAACAGAATAAAAAAAGTATTGGAACTGCTGATCAGTGTTTCCACTGCACTATTCAGGTTATCCACGAGCTTCTCCTCAAGCTATTTTATCGTTGCGGCCGTTAAACGCCCCACAAGCAAGCACAAAGCATGCCAGTCGCATCATTAACTGGCACAAACAGGCTTCAGACGGCACCAGCCCAGGGATGCATTTGCTCAGACTCGGTGCAGCAACCCTTTTTCGGGCACAACAAAGCCTCTTTAATATAAAAAAATGCACTAACATTTAGCCTTTGGGTCTTTTTTGGTGCATAGCTTTCAGTTCAGCATTTTGTTTCAGGTGGCCAATTCGCACTTGCCTTTAAGCCTGACTTGGAGGATTTCTGCTAAAATAGGCTGAAATTTTCCTGCAGGTACTTTTCATGTCCCAACAAGATTTTGTCATTGCCCCTTCCATTCTTTCCGCCAATTTTGCCCGCCTGGGCGAAGACGTTGATCAGGTACTGGCTTCAGGCGCTGACTGGGTGCATTTTGACGTCATGGATAACCACTATGTCCCCAACCTGACCATTGGCCCGATGGTCTGCAAAGCCTTGCGGGATCATGGTGTGACTGCTCCCATTGATGTTCACCTGATGGTCAAGCCGGTTGACCGGATGATCGGTGATTTTATTGAAGCAGGAGCAACCAGCATCACTTTTCATCCTGAAGCTTCGGAACATATTGACCGTAGCCTGCAGATGATCTGTGACGGCGGCTGCAAGGCAGGTCTGGTGTTCAATCCAGCCACCCCCCTGCATTTGATGGACCATGTCATGGACAAGCTGGATATGATCCTGCTGATGAGTGTTAACCCCGGCTTTGGTGGCCAGAAATTCATTCCCCATACCCTGGAAAAAATCCAGGCGGCCAGAGCCAAAATTGCAGCCAGTGGTTTGCCACTGCGTCTGGAAGTGGATGGCGGTGTGGGACTCAACAACCTTGCTGAAATTGCTGCGGCCGGTGCAGATACCTTTGTCGCCGGTTCAGCCATTTTTGGTGCCCGCCAGGCCAGTGATCCTCATGCTTTTGATACCATCATCAAACAACTGCGCGCCGAGCTGACCAAAAACTGACCCCTGGTGACCCACAAGCCGGTGTTGGTGTACCCTGACAACACTGGCTCGCCTGACCTCTACTGTTGAATGAAGGACTCTCTGCATGACCCCTGAACTTTTTGCTTCTCTGGCCGCTCAAGGCTATAACCGCATTCCGGTCGCCAGAGAAGTTCTGGCTGACCTGGACACTCCGCTATCCACCTACATGAAACTGGCCCAGGCTCCCTACACCTATCTGTTGGAGTCCGTTCAGGGCGGAGAAAAATGGGGGCGCTACTCCATTATCGGTCTGCCCAGTAAGGAGCGCATTGCAGTGACCGGCCTCACTTTCCAGCACTGGCAGGAAGGTGAGCTGCTTGACAGCCGTGAGGTTCTGGATCCTCTGCAGGCCATTGAAGATTTCCAGGCCCGGTTCAAGGTTGCTCCCTTGCAGGGGCTGCCTGTTTTTACCGGTGGCCTGGTGGGTTATTTTGGTCATGACACCATTCGTTATATCGAACCCCGGCTGCAAAACACACCGCAAGCCAGAGCCAAATCGGACCCCTTGCAGGTGCCGGACATTTTGTTAATGGTTTCTGAAGAGGTGGTGGTTTTTGACAATCTCTCCGGCAAACTCTACCTGATCACCCATGCCGACCCGGCACAGGAAGCTGCTCTGGAAGGGGCTAACCTGCGTCTGGAAGCTCTGGAAATTCAGCTGCGTACCGCCACCCTGACCACCACCAGCCCCGGCACAGGTCGCGGTCAGGTGGAGGAAAGTGATTTTCAGGCTGGCTTCAGTGAAGCTGACTTTAAAACCGCTGTGGACAAAATCAAGGAGTATATTCTGGCCGGTGACATCATGCAGTGTGTGCTTTCCCAGCGCATGAGCCTGCCTTTTCAGGCCCAGTCGCTGGATCTGTATCGTGCTCTGCGCTGCCTCAACCCCTCACCCTACATGTTCCATCTGCAACTGGACGACTTTCAGGTGGTTGGATCTTCACCGGAGATTCTGGCCCGTCTGGAAGAAGGTGAAGTCACAGTACGCCCGATTGCCGGAACCCGTAAGCGAGGTACCAGTGAAGCCCAGGATCAGGCCCTGGAAGCTGAATTGCTGGCCGACCCCAAGGAAAGAGCCGAGCACCTGATGCTGATTGATCTGGGCCGTAATGACGTCGGGCGTATTGCCAAAACCGGCAGTGTCGAGGTCACCGACAGCATGACGGTCGAGCGTTATTCGCACGTCATGCACATCGTCTCCAACGTGGTTGGCCAATTGAAGCCCGAACTGAGTGCTCTGGATGTATTACGGGCCACCTTCCCTGCCGGAACCCTTTCCGGTGCACCCAAAATTCGCGCTCTGGAAATCCTTGATGAGCTGGAGCCGGTCAAACGCGGCGTTTATGGTGGTGCTGTCGGTTATCTGGGCTGGCAGGGCAACATGGATACCGCAATTGCCATACGCACGGCGGTGATCAAGGGGGGAGAAATCCATATCCAGGCCGGCGCCGGGGTGGTTGCCGACTCCGTGCCCCAGATGGAATGGGAAGAAACCCTGAACAAGGGCAGGGCGGTTTTCCGTGCCGTCGCCATGGCGGAAAAAGGGCTGGACAACCTTTAATAATCCACTTCCCAGAAGATATCCAGCGAGTTTTCGATGGAGCTGACGACTTCAATATAAAATTGTCGTGTCAGCTCGTAGCGAATGGCAATCCGGCTGATATCTTCATAGATCCCTACCCCGTAGCGCACACTCAAACGTCGATTCAGGTAGCCCGCTGCCACCAGGCTGGCTTCCTCACCATCGCCTTCGGTCGACAACTCAAATTCCCTGATGCCTATCGCCTCGCCCACACTGCTGGTGTAATCAGAAATCCCGGCCAGCCCCATGGATAAAGCCAAGGCATTGATGTCTGTTTCTGCTTCCAGAGGGGCACCGGTCAGTAGCCAGGACAAGGCCTGTTCATTGGACATGGCCGGTTCGGAAAAGATTTCGGTTTCCGGTTGGTCAACCCGCCCGGTTATCCGAATACCCACAATGCCCGGTGGAATGTCTCTCACCGCTTCCACATCCAGAAAAGGCAGGTCAACCGGGCCGTTGAAGTTCAGGCGCGCCCGTCTCAGACGCAAATCCTGACCAAAAGACTGGTAGGTTCCTCTGACCAGCAAAAGCTCGCCACGGGCATCCAGGTTCGTGCCCAGGCGCAAACGTCCCTGGAGATCAGCCTCCAGACCCAGAGCTTCGAGTTGTAATGCTTCACTTCCGACGATCAACTCCAGATCCATCTGAAAACCTGTCACCAGGGAAGACTGGGTCTCGGACCGGTTTCTGACTCGGGCATCCGGGGATACTCGCACGGCCTGCCGGGGCAATTGCTGGATTTGTACGTTTCCGGACGGAATAGCCAGGGTGCCACTCAGACTCAGACCCCCCTTTTCCAGATTCAGGGTTACATCCGGATGCAGTTCCAGGTTTGCCCAGGGTTCAACCCGCACATCGATCCGCTGCCCGGTCACCGCCAGCTGTCCCTGGAGTTCATCCTGCCAGTCGATCCGACCCTGCAACTGGCCTTCACCCCGCTGACCGGCCTGAAAATCACCAGCAACACTGGCCTGATGGGCCTCCAGGATTATTTCTGCATCCAGACGTCTGAGGCTGACCGGCCACTGCAAATCGGTTGCGCTCACCTTCTCCAGCTGCAAGCTTCCCCAGACTTCGGGAGCCAGCAGATGCCCGCGAAATTCGCCTTGCCCCTGTAGGGTGCCGGAAACATCATCGGCTTCAAGAAAAGGCAGCAGTAACTGCAAGTCGGTATCCTGCAGCAGGTAGTGGCCGGAGAGGGCGCGCTCACCCGAGTTGGCATCAGCCAAGAGATCCAGACGCAGTTTCAGCTCATTCTGTCCCAGGCGCTCACCGATCAATTGCCAGCCAGCTTCCAGGTAGTCAGGGCGCAGACGCAGATCCAGAGCCAGCTCCTGATAAACAAAATCCACCCACTCGCCTGTTTGATTGACCTCATCCGTCTGATAGACACCCAGCTCCCCCCCGCGGGCATCCAGATGGAGATCCAGGCTTGGCCCCTGGGGCTGCCAACCGAGTTGCAGATTCCCCTGAATGTCTCCCAACCAGCGCAGGTTATCCGGCAAAAAGGCGCTGATGTTCTGCAAGTCAAAGGGAACCAGCTGGTAAGCCAGTTGCAATTCATCTTTTGCATTCGGTTGCCAGCCTCCAGTCAGAGTCAGGCTGAGAGGTTGCTCGGCATAATGGGCACTCAGCTGGATCTTCTGCTCTTTGCTGATGCCATCAAGACTCAGCTGGATTTGTTCAAACGCCAGGGAGTCACCCAGTTGCAAACGTTTGCTGATACCCTGCAGCTTGACCGGTTGCTCTCCCCGGTTCAGAGACTTCAGCCCCGAATACTCCAAGGCCAGGGCGGTTTCTTCAAGCTGTCCATCCGGCCAGTTGAGTTCTTTTGCCGAGGCCCTGAAGTGGTAGTCCCCCTTGAGGAGCAATTGCTGCCAGTCTCGCAGGTCGGCCCAGTTTGAGCCGCCTTCCCATAGTGAGGGCAAACGGGCATCGGCGGTGACAACCAGATCACCACTGATACCTTCAACCCAGGGCTGTGTCAGCTGACCCAGATCGGAAAAATGACTGGACAGGCTGGCTTGCCAAAGATCCGGGGTCAGCTGCACGCTGGCATCCAGATGCTCGTTGTTGACACCCTCGAGGCTCACCTGGGGCAGCCTGAGTTGGTAGTAGTGATCCTGGCCCTGCCAAAGTAAAGCAAAATCCAGATCGGCTGCAAAAGAGTAATCAGCCCGTTGCAAATCACCCTCCAGATTACCTTCCAGATCCAGATCCAGCTCTTCTGCCCAACTCAGCCACTGCTGAGAGGCACCGGACTGCCGATCCAGCAAACCGGCCGTAGAGGGCAAGGGCGTTAACAAGTGGGATACCGGCAGGCTTGCCTGCAAACGAGCCTGGAGTTGCAGTTCGTCTTCTTGCAGCAGAACATCGGTGACCACTTCTCCGGCCAGTGACAACCGGCCCTGTTTGAAATCAGCATCCAGCGTCAGCTGCTCCTGCTGCCAGGGCAAGACGGGAGGATTTTGGGTCCACAGCTGCCAGGGAAACTCGGGCCCCAGGAAGTTCTGCCAATCCAGTTTTAATTCTGCATCCAGTGCCTCCGGACCCTGACTGAAGCTGGCCAGCAGTGAAGTCCAGTCAACCTGGCCGGAAAGACGGGCGCGGTGCTGATGCTGATGACTGAGCTGCAGTTTTTGCACCTGAATGCCGGAAAAATCCAGTTGGCTGTCCAGATCCAGCAGAAAAATCTGCTGGTCAAGAAGCAGCTGGCCATAGGCTTGCAGCTGCCAGCCCTGGTTTAAATTACCACTCATTTCCACGAGCAGGTGATCCAGGAGGGCTTTATCCGACCAGGGCGCCAGCCATTCCGGCAGTGGCTGCTTCCCGGCCTGCCAGAAACCCGCTGCAGGCAGCTCAATGGCTTCCAGCTGGATCTGTGCAGGAAGCTCGGGGGTAAACAGGGACAAGCGGCCTGAGGCCGTAACCGGCAAGCCTTCAGCCTGCAGGCGGGTCAATTCCAGGTGTTGCAGGCTGCCCGTCACTTCAGCATTTAGGTTCAATTCTTGTAAACGGCCTTGCAGAGCAACTTGCAGAGGCCAGTCATCCTGCATGTCCAGGTGACCTTGAGCCTGCAAAAACTCTTCGTCGTCCAGAGGCACCCAGGGGGTTTGCAAGTCGAGTTGCGACCACTCCACCCGAGCGCCCTGCCAACGACCGTCCACTAGGGTCAGTTGCTGAAAATGCTGTTGTTGATTAACCTGGAAACGACCCAGCTTCAGGACTTCCACGGTCATGGGCCAGGGCAGCTTGAGCTGTGGCAGAACCACCTCGGGCATTCTAAAGTCTTCCGGGTCCAGAGGAGCTTCAGAGGGTTCATTCAGGCCTGTTTGCACCTCCAGCTGCGAGGCTGCAACCTCTTCCAGGCAGATAGCAAAGCGCAATAAACACCAGGGCTGCCACTGGATATCCAGATCCGTGAGAATCACGGCCTGATTTTCACCCTGCCAGCTTAAGCGGTCAGCTTGCCAGTCATTCAATAAATACCCGGTGAAACCTTCAACTTCCACGCCCGGTGCCTGGCGCAATAGCCAGCCGCCACCCGGCTCACTGACAAACAGCCATAGAAAAGCCAGCAATAGCAACAGACTGACCAGGCTGAGGGTGGCTGAGACCAGGTAAACCAGCCAGCGAAGGATCAACTGCAGCCACAGAAAAGGCAGTAACAGACGTGCAGCCCATCTTTGTTTGAAATACAGCCAGGAGCGCCTGATCATATTTCCGGCCCCAGGGTAAAGTGAATCCGCCAGCCACCCAGGTCATCATCCAGGCCCTGGGCAAAATCCAGGCGTAGCGGGCCCACCGGTGAAACCCAGCGCAGGCCCATTCCCAAGCCAACCTTGGGTTCCTCCAGTTCATAGGGCTCCAGCACCGCATCCCCGGCATCGGCGAACAGAGCCAAGCGCCAGCGCTGAGCCAGGGCATACTGATACTCCAGACTGCTGGTCATCAGATAGCGCCCACCCACCAGGCGGCCATCACTGCCTTCCGGTGCCAATTCCTGGTAACCGTAACCTCTGACACTCTGATCACCCCCGGCAAAAAAGCGCAGCGAGAGGGGAACCCGGTTAAATTCGTTGGTGGCCGTACCGGCTGCACGCCAGCGAATCAGTAAACGATGCTTGTCCCAGAGAGTCGTCAAACCCCGGGCCAGCAAACTGATCTGTAAAATATCCACATCCGCAAAAATATCCTCGCGGCTGCCTTCCACATCAACCTGTAAACGATAGCCGCGATTGGGATCAACCCGCCGGTCGCTTTGCAGCAAACCATAGCTGATCCCCGGGAGAGTCAGCCAGGTGGCCCCTTCATCTTCACCAACCTGATATTCTTCTCTTTCCCCGCGCAGTGACAGCACTCGCTCCCAGCCGTTGCTGTGTTGTGAGAACCATTGCACCTGGGCACCGTAACGACGACTTTCCTGGTCATCAAAACGTTCATTTTCCAGGCTGCTGCTCAGACGCAGCTTGTCGGTCATGGGTGGGGTCAGGGGAAACTCATACCAGCCACTCAGGTTTTGCTGAGGCTCAGATACCTGGGCATCCACACCCCGCCGCAAACCTCTGGGGTTGACCCAGTGTTGAACCCAGCCAGCGGTGGCACGCGGCCCCAGGTCAGTGGAAAAACCCAGACCCAGATTCAGGGTGCGAGGTTCTCTGGCCCGCACCAGGGCTTCAACAGGAATCTGCAGATCCTCATTGGCCGCCTCTGGCTCGGCATCCACCAGCACCTCCTGGAAATAACCACTTTCCCGCAATTCCCGGCTGAGCTGTGCCAGTCGATCTGTGGAATAGGGCATACCGGGAACGAAGCGGACAAAGCGCTGCAAAAATGCTTCATCCAGAGCCTCTTCATGGTCAAAACTGACTTCACCCAGACGATAACGAGGGCCGGAATCAAAATGCAGGTTGATGTCCGCCACTTCCGCCTGAGGATCAATTAGGAGTTCCTGCAGGGTAAAGCGGGATGAAAAATAGCCATAGGTCAAAGCGAGGTTGCGAAAATGCCGTTTGGCAGCCTCATAGTGGCTGTGATTGAGAGGCTGTCCCTGGCGCAGTTGCGTGGTTGGCGGCAAGGTAAAGGCAGGCTGCTGCAGCGCTTCCCCAGTCAGACCCAGGTTGACCTGCCCAAGCATGACCGGGCGACCGGTTTGTATCACAACCCGCAGGCGGGCCGGTTCACTTTCTTCAACCTGCAGATCCAGTTGGTAGTTGTAATAACCAAGAGCTTCCAGTGCCTTTTTGATTTCACCCTGGGCAAAGCGGGCATAGCGTCGCATTTCACGCGCACTGCGGTCGGCAACCTCCCCCAGATAGGCTTCAATATTGCTGCGCAGGGCCGGGTTTTCCGGGTTCAGCTCCAACTCAAGGTTGTCCGCCAGCAATGCTTGCGGCCCCAGAACCAGGAAAACCAGCCCGAGGGTCAGAAACCCGCGTTTAAGAGCAGTGAAAATCAACCACATAGCCCGCAAATTTGCGCAGATTAATGACCCCGATATCCAGCAACAGATACTGGCCCTTGATGCCTAACAACTGCCCCTGGATGTCCGGTGTTTTTTCCGGATTCAAAGACTTCACCCTGGCGGGATAATTCAGGACTGGATAATTAAAAAACCAGGGTTGCGAGTCCAACTGCTTTACAGGAGTTGCAGTGCAATCTTCCAGTTTCTGCTGGTAGTCAGCCATGACCTGGCTGGCTTCAGCCTGCAGGTCCAGATCCGGCACCTGGTTTTTGAGCATGGCCTGCCAAGCCGTTTTGTCTTTCAGGGTCTGCGCCAGCAGGGTTTCGACCTGGCCGGAAGAGAGGCGATCAGGCACTTCAAAGAGGGGCAGGGCCGTCACTGCACCCTGATCCATCCAGCGGGTTGGCATCTGGGTTTTACGGGTAATGCCGACTTTCAAACCACTGGTGTTGGCCAGATAAACCAGATGCGGCTGAAAACAATGGGCTTCCCCCCAGGCTGGTTCACGGCAGGTGCCCAGGTGATAGTGGCATTTTTGCGGCTGGATGATGCAGGAATCACACTGGGCGAGCTTTTTAAAGCAGGGATAACAATAACCCTGATTGAAGCTTTTCGTGGTTTTTCTTTCACAGTGGATGCAGTGAATCTCACCACTGAATTTCAGGCTCAGATGCTGGCCCAGCAAGGGATTGAGGGCAACCCGGCTCTCCGGTTGGGCCGGATCAGTCAGCCGTAACTCATACTCCACCTCCGCCGCATGGCGGGTGGGCATTTTTCTCAGGCGCCCCTGATAATGCATGCGGTTACTGTCCTGAATCGAGAATTTTAACGGCTTCCACAGCCTCGGTTTTCTTTTTAAGCTTGGGTGCAATATAGCCCACACGTTCTTCTTCAGGAACACCTGCCGTGGCTTCGTAGCGCAACACCGCCTCCATGCTGATTTCTCGTTGCTCCGGCGTTAGGGGTTGGCCATTCGGCCATTTGCCCAGCTCGACACCGGTTTTAAGCGCCTGGTAAATATCAGGTGTCATTTTTTCAATCATTTCTGCAAAGGTCATAGAGAAGTCTTCCTCGTGTTGGCCGTGCCTGATGAAGGCCAGGGTAGAAACGCAAAAGCCAGACCCGCCAACAAACCACCCAGGTGGGCTTCGTTGGCCATATTAATGCCCAGGGATTGCGACCAGGGGGTCATACCAAACAGCATCCAGCCCAGCATAAAACCCATCATGCCGGGTGTGAGTCCCAGTTGCTGACCGGGATGGCGTCTGTCCCAGAGCCAGGTATAACCCAGATAAGCATAAATCACACCGGAAAGCCCACCAAACTGGCTGGAACCATTGACCAGAAACTGGGCGGCATTGGAAACCAGAGCCGCAAAAACAACCAATAGAACCAAGCGCAAACTGCCCTGATGGCGTTCCATTTTTTCCCCCAGAACCCAGGTCCAGAGCAGGTTGAAGACCAGATGCATCCAGCCAAAATGCAGGAAAATAGGGGTAATCAGCCGCCACCACTGACCGCTGGACAGGGTTGCACTCAAGGGTTGACTCACCAGCTCGCGTCCCTCAACCAGCATGGGAGTAAAGGACACCAGAAAAAACACCAGAGGCCCCACCAGCCATTCAAAGGCCAGAGTGACCACTATTGCGGTGGCCATCAGAATAAGGGTTGCTGGTCGTTGTCTGAAAAACAGCCACCCCCCGGATGGGTGACCTGCTGTTTTTTGTGATTGCACGTCACCCCGCTGCCAGGCGTCCAGAGCATCACGGCAGGCCGGTAGCTGTTCAGCGCTCAACAACCAGAAAGCATGACCACCTGTCGCTTCATCCGGCAGCACACGATGCCCGATTTTAGCCTGCCAGAGATGGCGAGATAATGGCATGGGATCCTGGTCACCGGGCAGCACGAAGATTTTCAGCATAAGATATCAGGTACCTGGGCAAAAAAAATGGCGACCTGAAAAGGCCGCCAAAGCAGGGATCATCATGAGGAAACTACACCTGCTTTGAGGGAAGGATTATACGGAAGTTCCCCAGCCGTTTCAGATTTTCTGATTTTTTTCTGCAGTCATCTCTGCACGCAACTCATCCAGGGGCGGAAATTCATCCCGCTGCACTTCCACCCAAACAAACTTCCCGGCATCCAAAGCAGCTTCACCATCATAACGATAGGCCACCAGACGCCCGTATTTGACTGCACTGTAGTCCAGGCAGGCAAGATTGGGGCGGATCACTGCCGGAAACCCCTGGCACCAGTAGTGACCAAAGAACAAAGAGGGTTCATCGGGCGGATAGTAGCACAGCTGCTGCTTGTCCTCGTCACTCAGGAGGCGACTTTCCAGCACCGGACTCAGGCGGTCGGGTTGAAACAGAACATCCCCCCAGGTGCGGGGTTGATCCACCCAGTAACTGGTACGAAAACGATCCCGGACAAAACCATCACCACTTTTCTGGGTCACACCTTCAGGCAACTTCAACCAGGTTCCCCGCGTACAGCGGTCAACCACCCGAAATTCAAAACTACCGGGGACGGCTGAACGCCGGAAAAAATCGGCATCCATACAGGCATCAGGATGCTGCCGGAGAAATTCAGTCATCAGAGAGCGATCCCAGCAGGCATGAACCACGCGCAGACCTTCGTCTTCCAAAGCCAGGGGAACGTCCATAAACCAGTCCAGAAAAGCCTGCCACTCCTGGGGGTAGTGGGCAAACTGATCCAGGGTTTCCTGAATCACCCGTTGATGGCGGGCATTATGCTCGCGCAGCGGACGCCCCTGATCATCATGGGTAAAGTAGGCCATGGCATTGTATTCATGATTGCCCAGCACCATGCGTGCCGTACCTGCATCGATCATATCCTTGACATCGTGCAGCGCCTGGCGCACCCGTGGCCCCCGATCCACGATATCCCCTACAAAAATCACCTTGCGGCCTTCGGGGTGTCGCCAGGCACCGGCCTGGTGCCGATAACCCATCAGCTGCAGCAGGTGCCGCAGCGTATTGCCGCAACCGTGCACATCACCGATCAGATCATAGCCACGCATAACACAGCTCATCAATAGTTGCTGTGCTGGGAATTCCAGCCCAGTTTGCTGCGGCAGATCTGATAAAAATCATGACCCAGCGGATGAATCAGTTTGAGCTTATGCGGCTTTTTGCGAATGTAGATGACATCGCCGGGCTTGGTGACCAGGTGGGTCTGGCCATCGCAGGAAACATGCGGATAGGTTTCATTGGTTTCCGTGATGATGATTTTGATTTCACTGTTGCCATCCACCACGATGGGGCGGCTGGACAGGGTGTGTGGAAACATGGGCACCAGCACCAGAGCATCCAGTTTGGGGTGCATGATGGGGCCACCACCGGAAAGCGCATAGGCAGTAGAACCGGTGGGTGTGGAAACGATAAGGCCATCGGAACGTTGGTTGTAAACAAACTGACCTTCAATATACAGATCAAATTCAATCATGCGTGCCGACTTGCCCGGATGCAGAACCACATCATTCAGGCCATCTGCCGAGCCGATGGGTTCACCTGCACGCATGACTTCAGCATCCAGCAAAAAACGCCGTTCAGAGGTGTAATGCCCAGCCAGCACCTCGGCCACTTTTTCTTCCAGGTCACTGGGGCTGATATCGGTCAAAAAGCCCAGACGTCCACGGTTAACACCCAGCACAGGGACACCGGTTCTGGCCATGGCACGAGCCGCACCCAGAAGACTGCCATCCCCTCCCACAACAATGACCAGGTCACAGATTTCCGCCAGCATTTTGCGGTTGGCTTCCTGGAAGCCGTGTCCCAAAAGCACCGTTGCCGTACGGTCTTCAACGATAATCTGGTAGTGGTGTTCATCCAGATAACGCATCAACCTCTTCAGGGTTTCCACAACCCGTGTACTGCCTAACCGGCCAATCAGGCCGATATTTTTAAAGCCCGGTTTTTTCATCAGAACTTATAGCCTGCACCCAAAGTAAAACCCTCAAGCTCCATTTCAGCCGTTTCCAGGTAAACCATATACTCCAGATCCACAAAAACCTGATCAGTCAGGAAAAAAGCGGCACCCAGTCCATAGCCGATTTCCAGCTCACTGGTGGTTTCTTCGGCTTCACTGAGAGAGGCAGTACCCAGGCCCAGCTTGCCATAAGGCCGGAAAGAGTCCAGAGGCACTGAAAAGGTCGCATAGAGGCCGAACAGTCGATCCAGGCTCACTTCAGCTTCTGCATCTTCCCCACCCAGGGCAAAATGCATTTCCGCCCCGACAAAAGTACTCAACTGCTGCCCAAAACGTATCTTGAGGCCCTCTGCACTGGCTTCACCTGAATTCCAGGAATGCAGACCACCACTGACATAGCTGTAGATGTCATCATACTCATCATAAAAAGCCTGAGCAGTGGCAAAGGGCAGGAAAAAAGCCAGGGTTAACAGCCCTGAGGCCATCCAGCGCTTCATCGGTAAACTCCTTGTCCAGTTTAGGATCGGTATTCAGCCCGATTAAACACTGAATAAAGACGAATTACCAGAGTCACGAGGCTCTGGCTGCTTCCACTCTGGGTTTAACCCAGGACTCATTAATCCACAGCGCCAATAGAATAATGCCTCCACCCAACGCCAGGCGCAGCAAATCCACATCCCGGTTCCAGATCAGCAGATTGACCAGCAAACCTGCGGGAACCAGGGCATTGTTCATGATGGCCAGGGCGCCAGCATCCACCAGAGTCGCCCCCTTGTTCCAGAGAAAATAACCCAGACCCGAAGCAACGATACCCAGCCACAAGAGAACACCCCACTGCAGACCCGTGGTCGGCAGGCGTTTCCAGTCACCCAACACCAGCATTGCCAACAAGGCAACGGCAAAGGCACCCAGGTAAAAATAGCCAAAGACATCACGATGACTCAGATTCACCTTGCCTTGCTCCTCTTCAGCCAGCATGATTCTACGATAAGCCACCTGACCAAACCCAAAGCAAAGGTTGGCACCTTGCACCAGTAAAAAGCCCAGCACAAAGTCAGCACTGAGTTCGTTATAACGGATCACCCCGGCCCCTACCACGGCCAGCAAAGCGGTCAACAAATAGAACAATGTAAAACGCTTTTGCCAGAGGTCATCCAGCAGGGTGATATAAATCGGTGTAAAAACCGTGAACAACACGACCTCAGGAACACTCAACAGGGTAAAGGATTGATAAAAACAGATATACATCACACCCAGTTGCACACCGCCCACCGCCATCAACTTGATAGCCAGGCGCAGAGGAATGCGCGCAAACTTCAGTAACGGCAGAAAAACCAGACTGGCCAGGAGCGTTCGGGTCAGTACCGCAAAGTAGCCATCAACGCTGGCTGCCAGATAAACACCGATCAGGCTGAATGAAAATGCCCAGAGTAGAGTCACACCCCAAAGATAAGTCACTTGTTAACCCCTTAAAAATATTAAGTTAACAGATTATAGGTTTGCTGAAACTCATCAGCAAGCGCCCCTTTAAACCCTCGGCAATAACCCACATACTTGCGACCAGGCTAATATTCATTGGAGACGGACATGCAGCAACGTGAAACAGACATCACCATCATTGGCACAGGCACAGCGGGAATGGCCGCCTACAAGGCCGCCAAAAAATCCGGTCAAAGAGTTATTGTCATCGAAGGCGGGGCCTATGGCACCACCTGCGCCCGTGTAGGCTGCATGCCCAGCAAACTGCTGATTGCCGCAGCCGAAAACGCCCACCAGCTCGAGAAAGCCAAAGAATTCGGTATTCATTTAACGGCCGGATACCGGGTTGACGGACATCAGGTCATGCAACGGGTGCGCAGGGAAAGGGATCGCTTTGCCAACGCAGCTGCAGATATGGTTCTCAACTGGCCCGAAGAAGATCGCCTGCGTGGTTATGCCCGGTTTATTGATGCCAACACCCTGGAAACCGACACTGGCTTTCGCATTCACACCCGTACCACGGTCATTGCCACCGGCTCCAGCCCCTTCATACCGGCTCAATTCCAGGAGGCTGGTGACCGCCTGATCTGCAATGAAGACCTGTTCAACTTCGAAAAGCTGCCCGACTCCGTGGCTGTATTCGGCCCTGGCGTTATCGGTCTGGAGTTGGGGCAGGCACTGCATCGTCTGGGCGTCAGGGTTCGGCTGTTTGGCCGGGGCGGCAGCATCGGGCCGTTGCAGGATGAAAAAATTCGCGATCTGGCCCGAGAGATTTTCAATCAGGAGTTTTCCCTGCTCGACGACGCCCAGGTAGAGACTATCCAGCGCTCCGACCAGGGGGTGGACATCTGCTTTGTGGATCAGCAGGGGCAGGCATGCCGGGAGAGCTATGATTACCTGTTGGCGGCTACGGGAAGACGTCCCAACCTGGAGTCATTGAACCTTGAAGCAGCTGACCTGCAACTGAACCCAAAAGGTTCACCGACAGCCGATCCCCAAACCGGGCAGCTTTACCTGAAGTCCGGCAAGGCAGCCCCCATCTTTATTGCCGGGGATGTCCAGAACTATCGCCCTCTGCTGCATGAAGCCAATGATGAAGGCCATATTGCCGGACAGAATGCAGCCAGCTGGCCGGATCTCCACCCGGTTCCCAGGCGCACACCCCTTGCCGTTGTTTTCACTGACCCCCAGATGGCACTGGTGGGTGCCAGCCTCCCACAACTTCAGGAACGCCTGGGAAGCGAAAACCTGGTCATAGGTGAAGTCAGTTTTCACAATCAGGGGCGCTCCAGGGTGCTCCTTGTTAACAAAGGGCTGCTAAGAGTCTATGCTAATAAGGAAAGTGGTGTTTTATTGGGAGCCGAAATGCTGGGTCCGGCAGCGGAGCATCTGGCCCATCTGCTGGCCTGGTCGATCCAACAACAACTGAGCGTCCCGCAGCTTCTGGAGCTGCCCTTCTACCACCCGGTCATTGAAGAGGGTCTGAGAAGCGCGCTTCGCTCGGCAGCGGCCCAACTGGATTAAGGAGCCTCTGATTAACGTGATGAGCGCAGGTTAGGGCAGAATTCATTCCTGATGAATCTCTGCACTTCCAGCATCCGTGCACGTCGCCAGCGAAATTGAACGAAAAAGCGGAGTTTACAAGTAGTAAATGAGCATTTTGAGGCCAATTTCAACGCAGCATAAGCAAGCGCAATAGTTAATCAGAGGTTTCTTAGCACCTCAGGTCAATAAAAAAACAGGAGCAACACGATGACGCAGCATATTCTGGTTAAAGATGCCATGTCTTACGATAACTACACCGTTCAGGCCAATGCCAGTGTGGAGGAAGCTGCAGCAGCCTTGCAGAAACACCTTCTGCCCGGAGCCCCGGTCGTCAATGAACGCCATGAGCTGATTGGCTTCGTTTCCGAACACGACCTGCTGCGTCAGTTGCTGGAATCCAGCTATCACAGCACCAGCAAGGCTACGGTGATGGATGTCATGCGCCATGAAGTCATGAGTGTCAAACCCGATGACAGCATCATTGACCTGGCCCAGACCATGTCACAAGTGGACAAGCCCAAACTTTACCCGGTGGTTTCCCACGGAAAAGTGCAAGGAATCATCACTCGGGGCCTGCTGCTCAAGGCCCTGATTGCCAGCCGTGCGCAGGGTTAAAGAGTTTGATGCAACATGCCGGGCACTCCCCGTGCCCGGCAAGCAGGCATGGACTGCCATAGTTATTGCATATTCTGCAGTTATTGTTTATCGCCACTTCTCATTGGGGTGTGGGCTTAGTAGTATTCAAGCCTGAATAAAAACCGGATAAACAGGAAGCAGTGAACCATGGCAGAAATTCTTTTTTACCAAAATATTACGCCTCTCAACAAGGAAGAGCACAAAGACCTCTGCCTTAAGCCCTACAACAACGACTACAGCTTTGCACGCACCACCCCGGTCGTGCCTCTGGCTGCAACCGAATTCTTCAATGCCAGCCGCTACTATCCAGTGCTTTTCTCGGGAGAAACCGAGTCCCTGGTGCCGGTTGCCGTTATGGGTTATTCGGAAAAACAGAATATCTTTATTAATGATGCCAACCAGTGGCAGAAAAATGCTTATATTCCCGCTTTTATTCGCCGCTATCCTTTTATACTGGCCAACTCCGCTGACAACAGCCAGTTGACTCTCTGTATGGATGACGGCTGGAAAGGGTTTAACACCCAGGGGGAAGGTGAGCCTCTGTTCACTGACGAGGGCGAACAAGCGGATTACCTGAAAAAGGTTCTGACTTTTGTGGAAAGCGTACACCAGGAAATGCAGCGCACCCGGCCTTTCGTCGACAAACTGCTGGAGCTGGAGCTGCTGGAAAAACGTGACCTTCAGGTCAGCCGCGCTGATGGCACTCATTTCATGCTTCGGGATTTTCGGGTCATCAACGAACAGGCCTTTATGAAACTGGATGATGCCCAGATTCTGGAATTTCACAAAAAAGGCTGGCTACCCTGGGTTTATGCCCATCTGCTCTCCCTTTCCAACCTGCAAACTCTCGGCAGCTAAGCGGTCTTCTCAGGCCGGGCTTCCTGCCCGGCTTGTTGTCGCTGACGAAACTGGCTAAGATTCGCCCCATTCAATCTTTACCCATCAAGGCAGCCTCAGTGACTCAAGAACTTAATCAACGTCTGCAGCAACTGGAACCAGCAGCAGCCAGAGGTCTTTTCGACCAGCTACGCCGCGGCCTGGAAAAGGAAACCCTGCGAACGACCCCCGAGGGCAAGATCAGTCAAGAGGATCACCCCTCGGCCCTGGGTTCCACACTGACTCATCCACACATCACCACGGACTATTCAGAAGCCCTGCTGGAGTTCATTACCCCGGTTAGCACCAGTCGCGAAAACACTCTGGATTTTCTGCTGGATTTGCACCGCTTCAGCCTGAGGCATCTGGAGAACCAGGAGCTCTTGTGGCCGGCCAGCATGCCCTGCCGCCTGGAGGGTAATGGCAGTGTACGTATTGCTGAATATGGGCGCTCCAATGTGGGTCGCATGAAAGAAGTCTACAGGCATGGCCTGGACTGGCGTTATGGCCGCATCATGCAGAGCATTGCCGGGCTGCACTACAACCTCTCCTTCCCGGATGACCTCTGGCCGCTGCTTGCAGAGCTGGAAGGCTGGGCTCCCGAGGCGGCGGATGCCCAGTTCCGATCGGATAAATACTTCGCCCTGATCCGCAATTTCCGGCGCTATTCCTGGCTGCTGATGTATCTTTTCGGTGCCAGTCCGGCGGTGGATGCCAGCTTTCTGGCCGAACACCCCGACCACCCCCTGACACCTCTGGCAGAAGCCACCTGGGGCAGTCCCCTGGCAACCAGCCTGCGCATGTCCGACCTGGGTTATCAGAACAAGGTGCAAGCCAGCCTGAAGATTTGCTTCAATTCTCTGGACAATTACATCAACACCCTCCAGGAGGCCATTCACACCTCTCACCCTGCCTATGAAAAAATCGGTGTGAAGGTGGACGGTGAATACCGCCAACTCAACACCAATATTTTGCAGATTGAGAATGAATACTACAGTGACATCCGCCCCAAAAGAGTGGCTCGCAGCGGGCAGAAACCCAGTGAAGCCCTGCAGGAAAAGGGAGTGGAATACATCGAGGTGCGCTGCCTGGATCTCAATCCTTTTCTGCCCGGTGGCATCGATGTCGCCCAGATGCGTTTTCTGGATACTTTCCTGCTCTACTGTCTGCTGGAAACCAGCCCGGAGTTGAGTGACCGGGCCTGCCAGCAGGTGGAAGACAATATGACCCAGGCCGTCAACCAGGGCCGCGATCTACAAACCCGCATCTGGTGGTTTGATCAGGACAAGGTGGAGCAAAAACCACTGCAGGAGGCTGCACTCACCCTGATGGAGCGCCTGCAGCCGGTGGCCCTGTTACTGGATAAAAACCACCCTGACACAGCTCCCTTTTCCCGAGCCCTGGAGCAGCAGCTGGCCAGAGTGGAGGATGTCAGCCTGACACCTTCGGCTCGCTTACTGGAGCTGATCAAGGAAAGCGGCAGCCATAATGCGGCCATCCTGCAACTGGCCCGTGCTCAACGTGAACAACTGCTGACCTGCCCCATGAACAAGGCCAGGGAAGCTGTTTTCACTGAACTGGCAGCCAGTTCCCTGCAACAGCAAAAGGATCTGGAAGCCAGTGACCAGCTGAGTTTTGATGACTACCTGGCTGAATACTTCAAGCCAGCATCACAGGCTTAAAGCCAGCTGGTAGCCCTGTTCAATCGCCCTTCGGGCATCCAGTTCCGCAGCCAGTTCAGCCCCACCGATCAGGTGAGCTGACTGGCCTGCTTCCTTGAGTTCAGCAAACAGCTGATTGACGGATTCCTGGCCGGTGCAGAGAACAATGTGATCCACATCCAGGCAGATATCTTCATCCTCATGGCGCAGATGCAAACCCTGTTCATCAATTTTCCAGTATTCACAACCCGCCAGCATTTTGACCTGGTGAGCTTTCAGGGAAGCGCGATGAATCCAGCCGGTGGTTTTACCCAAACCCTTGCCCGGCTTACTGGCTTTGCGCTGTAACAGATAGATTTCCCTGACCGCCTGGGGTGTTTCAGGTTGAACCAAACCACCGGGCTGTTCGACTTCAAGGTCCACCCCCCACTCTTTCAGGAAGTCTTCCGTGCTTTGTGGCTGGTTTTGTCGGGTAACCTGAACCAGCAGTTCAGCAACATCAAAGCCGATGCCTCCCGCACCCAGCAAGGCCAGCTTCTTACCCAGTTTTTCAGGGTGACGAATGGCTTCAGGATAACTCACCACCTTGGCCAGCTCCACGCCCGGCAAGTCAGGAATCCGCGGCTTCACACCAGTGGCAACCACCACCTCATCGTAGCCTTGGAGTAATTCCAGGTTGGCCGGGGAGTTCAGCCGCAATTCAACACCGGTTAATTCCAGCTGCTTGCGAAAATACCTCAGGGTTTCACTGAATTCTTCTTTCCCCGGTATCTGGCGGGCAAGATTAAACTGACCACCGATTTCATCGGCGGCCTCAAACAAGGTCACCTGATGTCCACGGGCTGCCGCCTGGGTGGCGCAGGAAAGACCGGCCATTCCAGCGCCCACCACAGCCACCTTCTTGACCTGACTGACGGCCTCAGGCTGGAAAAGGGTTTCATGGCAGGCTCGGGGGTTGACCAGACAGGAAGTGACCTTGCCCATAAAAACCTGATCCAGGCAGGCCTGGTTGCAGGCAATGCAGGTGTTGATTTCATCGCTTTTGCCCTGCTCGGCCTTGCTGACCCATTGTGGATCAGCCAGAAAGGGCCGCGCCATGGACACCATATCCGCATGCCCTGCTGCCAGCACCTCTTCGGCCGTTTCCGGCATATTGATGCGGTTGGTGGTGATCAGGGGAATCTTGACTTCCTTTTTCATGCGCAGGGTCACGCGGGTAAAAGCGGCTCTGGGCACACTGGTGGCGATGGTCGGCACCCTGGATTCATGCCAGCCAATGCCGGTATTGATCAGGCTGGCACCTGCCGCTTCTATGGCTTTGGCCAGGGTAACCACCTCCTCCCAGGTACTGCCGTCTTCCACCAGATCCAGCATGGAAAGTCGAAAAATAATGATGAAATCCTCTCCCACTGCTTCCCTGACCCGGCGCACGCTTTCCACTGCAAAACGGCTGCGGTTGGCAAAACTGCCACCCCATTCATCCTGACGTTCATTGGTACGACGCGACATAAACTGGTTGATCAGATAGCCTTCACTGCCCATGACCTCCACCCCATCATAACCAGCCTCTTTGGCCAGGCTTGCAGCACGGGCATAATCATTCAGCTGTTTTTCCACCTCTTCGCCCGTCAGCTCTTTAGGTGTATAAGGATTGATCGGGGCCTTGATGGGTGAAGGGGCAACCAGGCGTGAAGAATGCGCGTAACGACCCGTGTGCAGTATCTGCATACAAATCTTGCCACCTGCTTCATGCACGGCCGTGGTCACCATCCGGTGTTCTGCTGCTTCTTCTGCGGTCGTCATTCTGGCCGAGCCCTGAAAAACCACGCCTTCTTCATTGGGTGCGATACCACCGGTGACGATCAGAGCCACACCGGCTGCGGCTCTTTCTGCATAAAAGGCTGCCAGGCGCTCGAAACCTCCAGAGGTTTCTTCCAGGTTGGTGTGCATGGAACCCATGAGTATCCGGTTCTTCAAGCGGGTAAAACCCAGATCCAGAGGTTCAAAAAGATGGGGAAAGGCGTTGCTGCTCATAATCAAAGCTCCTGCCGTTGTTCTTATCAAAAGGTCTACCCAGTCTAACCCAACACAAATTCAATCGCACGTTTAAAACGAATACTGGATAACGCACTGAAACATTCGCACCTTGTTTTTCTTCACAAAACATCCCAAGATTAATGAGGTTCAGGGAACCCATCACAAAAAAGAGAGAAAATCATGATGAAAAAAACTTTACTGAGTATCGGCTTGGCTGCCGCTTCAGTGCTGGGTGCAGCCCAGATTCAGGCTGAAGTAAAAATCGGCTTTCTGGGTGGCTTCACCGGCCCCATCGAGGGGATGACGCCCGCTATTCACGAAGGTGCTCAACTGGCACAAAAACAAGTCAACGATCAGGGCGGTCTGCTGGATGGCCAGGACTTTGCAATGCCCACGGGGGATACCACCTGTTCGGACTCCTCGGCTGCATCCAATGCCGCTGACCGTATGGTGAACAGTGAAAAAGTGACGGCCATTGTGGGCGCCCTCTGCACCGGTGCCACCTTGGCTGCTGCCAATAACGCAGGCATTCCCGGTGATGTAGTGATGATTTCACCGGCTTCCACGGCCCCGGCGGTCACAGCCATTGAAGATGACGACCTGGTTTTTCGCACCGTACCTTCCGATGCCTTTCAGGGTGAAGCCCTGGCCCATCTGCTGATCAACAAGGGCATTGATGAAGTCGTTGCCACCTATGTCAACAATGACTATGGTCGTGGCCTCTCCGACCAGTTTGTGGAAACCTATGAATCCCTGGGTGGCTATGTGGCCGACAACCTGGCTCACGAAGACAACCGTGCCGACTATCGGTCAGAGCTGGGCTCCTTGTCAGGCCAAATGGTGGAAACACTGGTGGTTTTCGCCTATGCCGACTCTTCCGGTCAGACCATCCTGCGTCAGGCTCATGAAAGCGGCTCCTTCTCCCAGTATGTGGGGGTTGACGGCATGATCAGCGACACTCTGATCGAAGCCCTGGGCGCGGATGTTCTGGAAGGCATGATCGCCACCCGCCCGGGTTCACCTGATCTGCCCGGCACCGATCTGTTCGAGAAAGCGGCCAAAGATGCCGGTTTTGACCCCAACGCGGTCTTTGCTGCCCAGGCCTATGATGCTGCCTTTATCCTCGCCCTGGCTGTGGAGCAAAATGGCAGTGACTCCCGTCAGGGGCTGGCCAAGGCCGTGCGTGCGGTTGCTTCCGCCCCAGGTGAAGTCATCCTGCCCGGCGAATGGGAAAAGGCCAAGCGCCTCCTGGCCGAAGGCAAGGAGATCAACTATGAAGGTGCTTCCGGCAAGCATGACTTTGACAAAAACGGCGACATCATGGGTGTCGTTGTAGAAATGCTGATCACTGATGGTGAGCTGGTGACCAAGGGTCAGATCGACTTCTGATCACGGTTGGAAACAGCTCAGGACAGTTTGCGGGGTGGCTCTTACAGCCACCCCGTATTCTTTTACAGCAACCAGGCCACGGCCAGTCCCGCCAACAAAGAAACCCCCATGGGCAAAGCCACCTTCCAGCCCAGCGTGGAAGTGCCCAGAAAAACCGCCATACCCGCCTTGATGGCATTATTGACACTGGCCGCCAAAACAATGGCAATCACGGCTGTGCTTTCCTCAATCCGCCCCTGGGCCATGCGTGTCAAAGACAGGGTAATGGCATCCACATCGGCCACACCCGAGCTGGCTGCCAACAGATAGATCCCGGCATCACCCAGGGCATCCCTCAGCCATTCACCCAGCACCAGAATACCGGTCAAGAGAGCACCGAAAACCACTGCCGAAGTCAGATCCAGGGGGTTCTGACTGAGTGTGGGTTGCTCAACGGCCAGGCTGCGACGGCTGGTGCGCCAGATCATAAAGGCTGGAATATAAAGCAGTAGCGTCATAACCAGAACTGGCAACCAGAGACTCTCCAGTAGCGCCGGATTGATCACCAGAGCATAGAGAAGAATCCGCGGAAACATGGTGCCACAGGCCAGGAGTATCCCCACGGCCAGCAGGGAACTGAGTTGCGTGGCATGGCGTGATTGCCGGGCAAAATGCAGGGTCAGGGCAGTGGATGAACTCAGGCCAGCAAAAAGACCGGTAAAAAGAATGCCTTTTTCCGCCCCTCCCACACGCACCGCAAAATAACCGACAAAGGAAACCGAGGCAATCAGCACCACCAACCACCAGATTTCATAGGGGTTGAGTGCTCCTCCCGGCCCCATATCTCTATTGGGTAAAAGCGGCAGAAGAACGACGGTAATCAAGAGCAGCTTGAGCCCGGCATCCAGCTCATGGGCATAAAGGCGATGCAGCAAGCCGTGGATCTCTTCCTTGTTATCCAGAATGATGGTGGTGATCACTGCACAGGCGGCAGCCAGCGTGGGGTCATAAGCAAGCGCCAGAGCACCGTAGCAGAAGGTCAGAATCAAACCGACCAGGCTGGTGATGCTGTAATCTTCAATTTTTCTGGCTTTGGCCAGATAGGCCGCCAGACTGACAGCCATAACACCCACAAAAACAACTGGAAAAGCCCAGGGCGTCAGTTGCTTGGTCAACAGAGCCGCGACCCCGCCCAGCAGCCCCACCAGTGCAAAAGTCCGAATACCGGCTATGCGCTCGCCTGACTTGCGATCCCGGGCAACCCAACCTCGCTGCAAGCCAATCAGCGCCCCCAGCAGGAGCGCAATTCCCAGATTGATCAGAACCTGATTGTCCGAAATGAGCTTCTGCGTCAGGTCACCCATAATCCCCCTAAGTCCTTGTTAGGCTGTATCAGTTTACCTGCTGGGTTTTTTCCGGCATCAGCCCCTTGGGTGCATAACGCAGTACCAGAACAATCAGCAGGCCGATGACAAACACCCGGGCCTGAAGAGCACGACTGGACAGATTATCGGGGGCCTCCCAGGCAAACCAGTTGCTTCCCAGATCCACAACCAGCTGCATGACCAACAAAGCCAGGGGTTCCGACATCACCCAGATAATGTAGACCAACAGGGCACCCAGAATGGTGCCCAGGTTATTGCCGGGGCCACCCAGAATCACCATCACCAGCACCAGAAAAGTGTGGTTGAGCGGCAGGAAACCCTGAGCATCAAAAATACCATTGAAGGTAGTGAGGGCACCACCGCCAATCCCGATCAGCACACAACCAAAGACGAAAACCTCCAGGCGGCGCTTGTTGATATCCTTGCCCATGGCCTGGGCTGAGATTTCATTATCACGAATCGCCCGGATCATACGGCCCCAGGGAGCATTGTAGGCTTTTTGCAGCAGATAAAAGATCGCCACTATCATGATGGCGGTAATGGCCAGATAGATGGAACGGGCCAGAATAAAGCCCAGCTCACCCGGCCCGGGGGTCGGCCAGGGCAGGGGTGAAACCGTTGCAGTGCCGCGGGTCAACCAGTCGGCATTTTTCAGGAAGGCCTTGACGATTTCAGCAATCCCCAGAGTGGCAATGGCCAGGTAGTCACTGCGCAAACCCAGACAGATATGCCCGATAAAGTAGCCCACCACGCCAGCCAGAAGTCCACCCATCAGCCAGCCTATCCAGGCAGGCAGGCCCAGACCACCCACAAAGCCAGCTTCAGACTCTATCGCATCGGCAAGAGGGTCAAACAGTGCACGGAAAATCATCCAGACCAGCAAAGCCAGAATAATCGTCAGCAGGGTACGCCATTTTTTGGGAACGCCCAAACGATCAATACGGGAAACGGCCACCACCAGGGCTATACCGGCCAGCCCCCAGAGGAAAGTGCGTCCCAGCCTTCCTGGCAGGTCGGACCCCCAAAAATCGGGGTTGACCGGCACACTGAAGAGCATGGCACAAAAGCCACCCATAGCCACAAAACCCATAACCCCGGCATTGAACTGGCCACCATAGCCCCACTGGATGGTCAGACCCAAAGCAATAATGGCATAACAGCTGGCTTCCACCAGCATACGAATACTGTAAGCATTACCCTGGGTAAGAAACACCAGCAGGATAGACACAAGAATCAGGCCAGCAACCAGGGTTTCCCGCACAGGCAGGCCCTGTGGAAATTTTTCGATCATTTTCGCCAACATTAGATCACCTTCCCTTTAAAGATGCCGGTGGGACGCCAGATCAAGACTGCAACAAGAATGAAAAAGGGCACCACGATTTTGTATTCCGTACCCACCATCGACAGGTTGCGGGGAAGCTCCACCCATTCCGGAAACCAGTTGTTCAGAGGGCGCAGTAGAATGCTCCAGTTGAACACCGACAGGGTTTCGGCATAACCGACCAAATAGCCACCGGCAATGGCACCGTAGGGATGCCCCACACCACCAACGATGGCTGCTGCAAAAATGGGCAGCAGCAGGAAGAAGCTCAGATCCGGGCTCAGGCTGACATCCATGGACAGAAAAGTCCCGGCAGCTGCGGCCAGAGAACCTGCCAGCACCCAGGTCACCATCACCACCTTGTTGGTATCGATACCGGATACCCGCGCCAGATCGACATTATCCGACATGGCGCGCATGGCTTTGCCGGTTCGGGTACGATTCAGAAAAAGATGCAAGCCGATAACCGCCAGGAGGGTAAAAACAATCAGGGTGATCTGGGGTTCGGTAATCACCAGAGGTCGGGCAGCCAGATCAAAAGGCAGATCCAGACGAAAAACCGCCTTGGTTTCTTCAATATACATGCTGCGTGAGCTGGTGCCGGAAAAAAGACGGATCAGCCCCTGCAGCATCAGGGTGACCCCCAGCGAAGCAATCACTATCACAATGGGTTTGACGCCATGTTCACGCAGAGGTTTATAGAAAGTCTTGTCGATACCGATTGCCAGCAGGGCCGTCACAACCATGGCCAGGGGCAGCATCAAGAGCGGGGTGGGAATACCCAGAGCAGCGCCACTTCCAGGAAAAAGGGCAGTAAGAAAAAATACAATCATAGCCCCAAAGGTCATCTGGTCGGCGTGGGCAAAATGCGCAAAACGCATGATACTGAACACGAGGGTGACGCCCACCGCACCGATTGCATAGATGGAGCCCGACACTGCACCGGATATCAAGACTTTATTAATGAAAAAAACCAACTCGTTCAAGGTATTATCTCCCATGGTTGGGTGCAGGGGTTAACCGCCCAGAAAGCTTTTGGCGACTTCCGGGTCATTGAGCAGATTTTGTCCGCTGTCGGTATAAAGGTTCTGGCCAGAAGCCAGCACAAAACCTTTGGTGGCAATATTCAAAGCCTGCTTGGCATTTTGTTCAACCATCAGGATGCCGACACCAGCTTTGTTGATTTCCACAATACGGTCAAAGATTTCCTGCATATAAAGAGGAGAAAGGCCTGCTGTAGGTTCATCCAAAAGCAAAAGAGTCGGCTCAGTCATCAGAGCCCGTCCCATGGCCACCATTTGTCTCTGGCCACCGGACAACTCTCCCGCTGGCTGCTTGCGCTTTTCCAGCAGAGGCGGAAAAAAACTGTAGATCATTTCCAACATCCTTTTGGTAGTGTGCGGTTTGATATAAGCCCCCATTTCCAGGTTTTCTTCCACACTCATGCTTGGGAAAATATTTTTTTCCTGGGGGATAAAACCCATGCCCAGCTCCACCAGTTTGTTGGGGGCCAGGTTGGCAATGGATTGGCCACGAAGCTGAATATCCCCGCCGTTCACCTGAACCAGGCCGAAAATGGCTTTCAGCATGGTTGATTTACCCGCCCCGTTGGGACCCACGATGACACCGATGTCTTCCTTGTCGATGGCCATATCCACACCCTTGAGGATATTCATTCCTCCATAGCCACCTTCAACCTGAGTTGCATTCAGTAATGACATTTTAATCAACCTTACCAAAATAGGCTTCGACCACTTCCGGGTTGTTACGCACCTCTTCGATGCTACCTTCCATCATCACCTCGCCCTGAGCCAGTACAATGACCGGATCACAAAGCCGTGCAATCATGTCCATGTCATGTTCAATGACCAGAAAGGTATAACCCATCTCCTGGTTCAGACGTTCAATATTTTTGACCAGATCCACCAGCAATGTCCGGTTCACCCCGGCAGCGATTTCATCCAGCAAAACCACCTTGGCATCCGTCATCATGGTACGACCCAACTCCAGCAGCTTCTTCTGGCCACCGGAGAGGTTCCCTGCCAGTTCATTTTTGACATGCGAGAGGTTGATGAAGTCGATGACTTCCAGGGCGCGCTGACGCACTTCCTGTTCCTGTTGACGAACCAGAGAGGGCTTGAGCCAGGTACTAAAGAGCGTCTCCCCTTCCTGACGCGGCGGCACCATCATCAGGTTTTCCAAAGCCGTCATGTGGGAAAATTCGTGAGCAATCTGAAAGGTGCGCAAAAGACCTTGATGGAAGAGGGCATCGGGCGTTTCATGGGTAATGTCCCGCCCTTCCATCAAAACCTGACCGGAATCCTCTGGCAGAGTACCGGCAATGATGTTGAACAGGGTGCTTTTGCCTGCCCCGTTGGGGCCGATCATACCCGTCACTGACCCCCGGGCCACTTCAAGGGAGCAGTTATTGATCACCTGCAGGCCGCCAAATGCCTTGCTGACATTTTTTACGGCAATAATGGGTTGTTCTTGTGTTGTTGAAGACATCCTACCCCCGCCAGAAACTTGAATTCCAGAAACCGGAACACGAAGAAAACTTTAATTCACGTTATGAGCGTAGGTCAGGCAAGGCGAAATTGATCGAAAAAGCAGAGTTTACAGTCGAGTAAATGAGCATTTTGAGATCGATTTCAACGCAGCATCACCAAGCGCAATAGTGAATTATGGTTTCTTAAACCAAGGTCGCATTCTAGCCACATCATTTCCCACCCACAACTTGCAGGCACAAAAAATCCAGCCACAAGGCTGCTCTCTGAATTAGAGTAGAAGATATGGGCGTAGAAAGGGGGATTTCTTGATCGGAGCAGAAAATGGTGGGTGGTACTGGGTTCGAACCAGTGACCCCCAGCTTGTAAGGCTGGTGCTCTCCCAACTGAGCTAACCACCCGGGAAGATGACAGAAAAATGGCGGACCGGACGGGACTCGAACCCGCGACCTCCGGCGTGACAGGCCGGCATTCTAACCAACTGAACTACCGGTCCGCAGCATACTTCTGTATCTGGGGGTTATTACTGAAAATGGCGGACCGGACGGGACTCGAACCCGCGACCTCCGGCGTGACAGGCCGGCATTCTAACCAACTGAACTACCGGTCCGCATCTGCAGTAATACTTCACTAGGTGAAGGACATGATGGTGGGCGGTACTGGGTTCGAACCAGTGACCCCCAGCTTGTAAGGCTGGTGCTCTCCCAACTGAGCTAACCGCCCCGTCATGTGGCTGCGCATTCTACAGCCTTTTCCGGGGCTGTCAATTTCTTTTTTAAGATTTTTTTGGCTGCTTATCAGTTGATTGCAACCCGAAACCGGCAAGTCATCAAAAACGGGAACTTTCCACATTTTCCAGCCTCTGAGAGTGACGACCTTGACTTGCTCATGTCAGGTTCCCTCAAGGATGAGCAAAAACAACAGGTTGCGACTTTAGTGGGTGGGGTTTTTTGTCGCACCCAGGCAACCCGTTGTTTTTAAAGAAAAATGCTCGGCAATCAGCCGCTCTTATTCGTGTTTCCCCTTTTAATAAGCAGACTTAGGTTCAGGTCATTCTAGCTCTGAGTTAGAATGATCGCGATCCATTGACATGTATCATGGCTGGGGAATCCCAGCTGCTGGAAACTTGGCGCTGGATTCCTCCAACTAAACTGCTGTAATGGGAACCTGACATGAGCACAGCAATTGAACACCCAACCTATAACTACAAGGTGGTAAGGCAATTTGCCATTATGACTGTGGTCTGGGGTATCGTCGGCATGCTTGTCGGCGTCTGGATCGCAGCCCAACTGGCTTGGCCTGCACTGAACTTTGACCTTCCTTGGACAAGCTTCGGACGTCTGCGTCCGCTGCACACCAATGCGGTAATCTTCGCATTTGGTGGTTCTGCACTTTTTGCCACCTCCTACTATGTGGTGCAGCGCACCAGTCAGGCGCGTTTGCTGTCTGACGGTCTGGCTGCCTTCACCTTCTGGGGCTGGCAACTGGTGATTGTACTGGCTGCCATTACTCTGCCTCTGGGTCTGACTCAGGGCAAGGAATATGCCGAGCTGATCTGGCCTATCGACGTGCTGATTGCCGTTGTGTGGGTTAGCTATGCCGTGGTTTTCCTGGGCACCATTTACAAGCGTAAAACCTCCCACATTTATGTGGCCAACTGGTTCTTCGCGGCCTTCATCCTGACCGTTGCCGTTCTGCACATCGGCAACAGCATGGCGATCCCCACCTCCTGGCTGCACTCCTACTCCATCTATGCTGGGGCTACGGATGCCATGATGCAGTGGTGGTACGGTCACAATGCGGTTGGCTTCTTCCTGACAGCAGGCTTTTTGGGCATGATGTACTACTTCGTACCCAAGCAGGCCGAGCGTCCGGTTTACTCCTATCGTCTGTCCATCGTGCACTTCTGGGCACTGATCTGTGTCTACATGTGGGCCGGTCCTCACCACCTGCATTACACTGCACTGCCTGACTGGGCCCAGTCTGTCGGCATGATCATGTCCCTGATCCTTCTGGCTCCTTCCTGGGGCGGTATGATCAACGGTATGATGACCCTGTCCGGTGCCTGGCACAAACTGCGCACTGACCCCATCCTGCGCTTCCTGGTGGTTTCTCTGTCCTTCTACGGCATGTCCACGTTTGAAGGCCCGATGATGTCTATCAAGACGGTCAACGCCCTGTCTCACTACACTGACTGGACGATCGGCCACGTACACGCCGGCGCTCTGGGCTGGGTGGCCATGATCACCATCGGTGCTATCTACCACCTGATTCCACGTCTCTTTGACCGCAAAGACATGCACTCGATTGGCTTGATCAACGTGCATTTCTGGCTGTCCACTGTCGGCACCGTGCTTTACATTGCCTCCATGTGGGTTAACGGCATCATGCAGGGTCTGATGTGGCGTGCAGTCAACGCTGACGGCACTCTGATGTATACCTTCATCGAGTCAGTAGAAGCCAGCCATCCCGGCTATATTGTTCGCTGGATTGGTGGTCTGCTGTGGCTGGTCGGTATGCTGCTGATGGCCTACAACGTTTACATGACTGTGAAGGGCAATGCTTCTGAAAAGAAAGCAGCTGCTCAAACAGCCTAAGCGAAGGGGTTATCTAGATGAAACACGATATTGTTGAAAAGAATGTAGGCCTGATGGCCGTACTGATCCTGGTTGTGATCAGCTTTGGTGGCCTGGCCGAGATCGTTCCCTTGTTTTTCCAAAAGGAAACCACTCAGCCGGTTGAAGGGCTGGAGCCCATTTCTGCTCTGGAACTGGAAGGGCGCGATGTCTACATCCGTGAAGGCTGCTACGTTTGCCACTCACAGCAGATTCGCCCCTTCCGTGCCGAAACAGAGCGCTATGGCCACTACTCGGTAGCCGGTGAGTTTGTTTACGACCACACCTTCCAGTGGGGCTCCAAGCGTACCGGGCCTGACCTGGCACGTGTTGGCGGTCGCTACAGTGATGACTGGCACTATGCTCACATGCACAACCCACGTGATGTAGTACCTGAATCCATAATGCCTGCTTACCCCTGGCTCAACTACGCCAGCCTGGATGGTAGTCAAACTGCCACCAAGATGCAGCGGTTGCAGATGCTGGGCGTACCTTACACTGATGAGGAAATCGCAGGTGCCGCGGATAGTGTTCGCGGAAAAACTGAAATGGACGCACTGGTTGCTTACTTACAGCAACTGGGTACCGTTCTTAAAGACAGGTAGGGTTATGGATATTAACGTTTTTCGTGGGCTGATGTCGGTTATCTTGCTGCTTGCCTTTTTAGGGATAGTCTATTGGGCTTACAGCAAAAAACAGAAAAAGCCTTTCGACGAGGCGGCTAACCTGCCCTTCGCCGATGAAGACGAAGACGAAAAAAACCATAACCAGGATGAAAGCTCATCACTGGAGAATAAAAAGCATGACTGACCAAGCCATGAGCGGCTTCTGGAGCCTGTGGATTTCGGTAATTACCCTGGGTGTAATTGCCTTCTGCTGGTGGCTCCTGTATGCAAACCGCAAAACTGATAAAACCCCGTCCGCGAGCGGTGAAGTTGAAACCACCGGTCACGCAGCGGATGGAATTGAAGAATATGACAACCCCCTGCCTCGCTGGTGGTTCATCATGTTCGTCATCACCATTGTATTTGGTCTGGTTTACCTGGCGCTGTATCCCGGCCTGGGTAACTACAAAGGCTTTCTGGACTGGACTTCCCAGGGGCAATGGGAAGATGAAATGGAGCATGCTCAAGAGCAATATGCACCCATTTTCGACGACTATGCCCAGATTGAAGTCACCGAACTGGCCCAGGATCCCGAAGCCATGCAGGTTGCCGATCGCCTCTACCAGAACAACTGTGCCATTTGTCACGGTTCTTCAGCCCGCGGCGGCTACGGCTTCCCCAACCTGTCCGATGACAGCTGGATGTATGGCGGTGAGCCGGAAAGAATCCGCGCCTCTATTATCTGGGGTCGTAGCGGCAACATGGTGGCCTACCAGGACATCCTGGGTAATGAAGGCATAGACAACATGAGCCACTATGTTCTGAGCCTTTCCGGTGAAGAGCATGATGCGGCCAAGGCAGAAGAGGCTGAACCTCAGTTCATGGCTCAGTGTGTTGCCTGCCATGGTGCTGATGGTAAGGGTGCTGCTGCCCAGAACATGCATGATATCGGTGCTCCCGATCTGACTGATGATTACTGGCTGTATCAGCAACCCGGCCAGGATCTGCAGACTGCCATCAAGCAAACCCTGCGTCATGGTCGTAACGGTCACATGCCAGCGCAAGCCGGTTATCTGGACTATGGTGTTGATTTGAGCAACCTCAGCCGCAGCATGAATGAGCAAGAACTGGCTGAGCTTCTGCCCAAGGTTCACCTGGTAACTGCTTATATCTATAGCCTGAGTCAATAAACCAGGCTGATAACGAAAGGGGATGCGGCGGATGGTCGCATTCCCTTTTATCGTTTAACCTCAGTATAGTGCTATCCGTAATACCCAAGTAAGCCGCTTGGGTATTACGGATAATCCTACCTAGAACAATACAACCCATAAAAAAACCCAGGGTCTGAATTCGAGAGATATTATTTTCCATTCCTGCTTGGTGATAAGCGAATGACCGACAAGATACCGACTCAAGATGTAACCCCGAAAGATGCTGCCCAGAACCGCAAGTCACCCACTACCGGTGGGCCTCAGGGTGAGCTTTACACCTCCCGCAAGCATATTTATGTAAGACGGGTTCAGGGCTTTTTCCAGAAACTGCGAACAGGCACCAACTGGGTACTGATGCTGGGGTTTTTCCTGACTCCCTTTATTCCCTGGGGGGATCGTCAGGCCATCCTGTTTGACCTTCCGGCCCGTCAGTTTCATATATTGGGCACCACCTTTTTCCCGCATGATTTTATGCTCCTGGCCTGGCTGCTGATCATTCTGGCTTTCGTGCTCTTTTTCGTGACCAACTTTGCCGGTCGTGTCTGGTGCGGCTATACCTGCCCCCAGTTTGTCTGGACCTGGCTGTATATCTGGGTTGAAGAAAAAACCGAAGGTTCACCCAACAAACGCAAAAAACTCGACAAACAACCCCTGAATGGCGAGAAGTTCCTGCGCAAGGGCATCAAGCACCTGGTGTGGCTGGTGATCGCTCTGGCAACGGCCATTGCCTTTCTGGGGTACTTTTCACCCATACGTGATCTGCTGCCCAGAATCCTTGCCTTTGAGCTGGGAACCTGGGAAATGTTCTGGATGGGCTTCTTTACCCTGTTCACTTATCTGTTTGCTGGCTGGCTGCGCGAGCAGGTGTGCATCTACATGTGCCCCTATGCACGTTTTCAGGCGGTCATGTTTGACAAGGACACCTTGATTGTTTCTTATGATGCAGCTCGCGGTGAGCCACGCGGCCCACGCAAAAAGTCCACCAATCTGGAAGAAGCCAACCTTGGCCACTGTATTGATTGCGACCTCTGTGTGCAGGTTTGTCCGGTCGGCATCGATATCCGCAATGGCTTGCAGTATGAGTGCATCACCTGTGCAGCCTGCGTGGATGTCTGTGATCAGGTTATGGACAAGATGGAATACCCTCGTGGCCTGATTCGTTACACCACTGAAGAAGAGCTTGAAGGCCGCAAAACGAAAATTTTACGACCTCGCCTGATTGGTTACTTTACGGTTCTGATGGCCATGATTATTGCCTTCAGCGTAGCCCTGTCCAACCGGGTGCCGCTGGAAATGGAAGTGCAAAGAGATCGCAACCAGCTGTTCCGCATGACTTCTGAAGGACTGATTGAAAACAGCTACCGGATAGGTATTACCAACATGGTGCAGGAAGAGCGTACTTTCAGGTTAAGTCTTGAAGCACCGGAAGGGCTTGAACTTCAGAGTGCAGAAACCTACACCCTGGATGCCGGTGAAACCCAACAGTTTTCTTTCCGGGTTGTTGCTGACCCTGAGAAACTTCCTCAGGTTCCTGCGATCGATATAAGGCTGTATATTGAATCCGAATCCGACCCGAGTCTTAAAAACTCACGTGAATCCCGCTTTATTTTAAGGTCAGCACGCTAATGAACCTAAGTACGTCAACCAAAAAACCCTGGTATAAAGAACCTCTCAGTTGGCTGGCCTTTGGGCCAGCTATTTTGGGTGTCTTTTCAGGTCTAACCCTGCTGGTTGTCGGCAACATCAATTATGATGGGGTCGTACACGAGGATTACTACAAGGAGGGAAGAGCGATCAACCAGTCTTTTGAACGCGATCGCTACGCAGAAGAGCTGGATCTGACGGCTTCCCTGCGCTTTGTCAGCAACCAGCTGCACCTGGACCTGTCCGGTCAGCTTACCAGCTTCCCTGAGGAAATGTTGGTGCTGATGGAAAATCCCACGCGTGCCAACCAGGATTTCTCCATTCCCGTCCAGCACCTTCAGGGTGGGCGCTATCTGGGCAACCTGCCTCAACAGCCAGCCAACGACTGGGACGTCAAGCTCTATGGCCCCAACAAGGAGTGGCGACTTCACAGTCGCGCCCACTTCCCACTCAAGGGTCCTCTGGAAATGCGTCCCAGCAGCCATTAATAGCCAGCCACAGCACCAGAAACCAGAGCGGGGCAGCAGAGTATTCAAGATGACAATCAGGGGAACCAAGTAATGACGCAGCAGTCCTGTTTTCACTGTGGCGAACCGGTGCCTGACAACAGCCCCTATCAGGTCACCATCAAGCAGGAGCCGCAGCCCCTCTGTTGCCCTGGTTGCGAAGCGGTTTCCAATGCCATCGTCCATGGCGGCCTGGAGAGCTATTACAAATTCCGCACCGAACTGCCACCCCGCCCTGAACTCAGTGAGGAAGAGCTGGCTGAACTGCAGATCTATGATACCCCTGAGTTACTTCAGGAATTTGTCAGTCAAAACGACCAGGGGATTGCTGAAACCACCCTTGCCATTGATGGCATCACCTGTGCCGCCTGCGCCTGGTTGATCGAACACCAGATTGACAACCTTGAGGGTGTGGAGCGTACTGCAGTCAATCTCAGTGCCCAGCGCGCCACCCTGCGCTGGGATATCAACAAACTGCCGTTCAGCAAACTCCTGGCTGAGTTCAAATCAATCGGCTATGGCGCTCAACCCTGGCAGGCCGATGAACAACAGCAAAAGCTGCAGAGAGAACAAAAAACCGCCATCCGTCGCCTGATTGTTGCCGCCATAGGCTCCATGCAGGCCATGATGTTTGGTGTCGCCCTGGAAGCGGGCATGCTGGAAAATTACATGCAGCAGGAATTCATTCTGCTGTTTATGTGGATGTCCTTCCTGGTGACCACACCGGTTGTGCTCTACTCGGCCTGGCCTTTTTTCAGCAGTGCCGCCCGGGAGCTCCGGCATAAACGCCTCAGCATGGATGTCCCTGTTTCCCTGGCCATTGGCCTGGGTTATGCGGCCAGTGTCTGGGCACTGGTCTTTGGAGTCGGTGAGCTGCATTTTTACGCCATTGCCATGTTCACTTTTTTTCTGCTGTTTGGTCGCTACATCGAAATGCGCACCCGGCATAAAATCGGCAGTGGTGGCAATGCCTTGCACGACCTCATCCCCCAAGCGGCTCTTCTTTTGGATGCTGATGATAACGAAGAATATGTGCCCAGCCGTCAACTCCGACCCGGAGACCGCATTCTGGTCAAACCGGGACACACGCTGCCGGTTGACGGTGTAATCCTTTCGGGTCACTCCAGCGTGAATGAAGCCACCATGACCGGCGAATACCTGCCCGTTTCCTGCCACCCCGGCCATCAGGTTCTGGCGGGCACACAAAACATTGACAGCCCGCTCATCGTGGAAGTGGAAAAAATCGGTCAGGAAGTCCGACTGGCCAGCATTGCCCGCCTGAGTGACCGGGCTCTGGCTGAAAAACCGCGCATAGAGACCCTGGCCAACCAGGTTTCACAATATTTTGTTGCTGCCATCCTGCTGGTGTCCTTGACCGTCTTCAGCGTCTGGCTGTTTCTGGACCCTTCCCGTGCTTTTTGGGTTACCCTCTCCGTGCTGGTGGTCACCTGCCCTTGTGCGCTGGCACTGGCAACACCCACCGCCCTGGCGGTTGCCAACGCCACTCTGGGACGTCAGGGGGTTCTGATTACCCGCGGCCATGTTCTTGAAGGGCTGGCCAAGGCCACGCATATCATTTTTGATAAAACAGGCACCCTGACTGAAGGACGCCTGGAGCTGAAAGAGGTTCGCTGGCTGGCCAATGCAGAGGACCCACGCCGGGAGCAGGCCGCGGCTTTGGCTGCAGCTCTGGAAACCCAGTCCGAACACCCCATAGCACGGGCTTTTACAGCCAGCCGCGAGGAAGGCATCAAGGCAACCGACATCCAGGCGGTGACCGGCCAGGGTTTGAGCGGGGTGATTACAAACCAGACCTATCGTCTGGGGCGTGCCGATTTTGTGGCACCGAATACCGGGCTGCTTCCACCTGCAGAAGAAGGCCAGTGGTTACTTCTGGCTGCGGATGACGAGCCTCTTTGCTGGTTCCGTCTGAGCGATCAACTGCGCCCGGATACCCGCGACATGCTGGAGGAGCTGCACCACCTGGGTATGCAGGCGGAGCTTTTGTCCGGTGACCAGGAAGGCGCTGTCGCCAGTATTGCTCAGGAACTGGGGATAGAAAACTATCGCGCCAGTGCCACCCCGGAAATGAAGCTGGCCCGGCTCCGGGAGCTTCAGGCTGAAGGCCACCAGGTCATCATGGTCGGGGACGGGGTTAATGATGTTCCTGTCCTGGCCGGTGCCCAGGTTTCCATTGCCATGGGTGATGCCACGGATCTGGCCAAAACCAGTGCCGACACTCTGCTTTTATCCAGCCGCCTGATTCGCATTCCCCAGGCCATACGCAAAGCACGCAAAACCCGCATGACGATTGCCCAGAACCTCAGTATCTCTCTGGGTTACAATCTGATGGCTCTACCCGCAGCCGCCATGGGCCTCATTCCGCCCTGGATGGCTGCTCTGGGCATGACCAGCAGCTCTTTGCTAGTGGTATTCAACGCCCTGCGCCTGAAAGATAAAGGCAATGAGCAACGCCTGAGTGAGGTCACTTCCCGGCCCGCCTCAGCAAACCCACAACAGGAGGCCAAAGCATGAATATCCTTTTTTTGCTGATCCCCCTCTCTCTGATCCTACTCAGCCTGGCTGTCTGGGCTTTTTTCTGGGCAGTCAAGCATGACCAGTTTGAGGATCTGGAAGGACCCGCCTACTCCATCCTGTTTGATGATGAAGATGAAGTAAAAAAATCCACTGCAGAAGACTCGGACCAGTCTGAAAAATGACTGAACTTCTGGCTGGAGGCCTGATAACCGCCCTCATCGCTGGCTTTCTGGGCGGTGGACACTGCATCGGTATGTGTGGCGGCATTGTCAGTGCCCTGTCGTTTGCTCTTCCACCCAGCCAAAGGCATCCAGCCCGCATTGCCGCCCTGATGTTGATGTACAATCTGGGCCGCATCAGCAGCTATACTCTGGCCGGTGCCCTGGTTGGTGGGCTGGGTCAGCTTTTGATTCATAACATCCAGGCCATCACCCAGGTACTGGGTTGGCTGGCCGTCACCATGCTGGTTTTGATGGCCTCTTACATCGGTCAGTGGTGGCAGGGCCTGACCCGCGTGGAAGCCCTGGGCAAATACCTGTGGCGCTTTCTGGAGCCCCTGGGCCGCCGTCTGATGCCCGTGACTCATCCCGGCCAGGCTCTGTTGATCGGCCTCATCTGGGGCTGGCTGCCCTGCGGTCTGGTTTACTCCATGCTGATTCTGGCTCTCAGCAGTGGCAGTGCCACTCAAGGTGCCTTGCTGCTGTTTGTTTTTGGTCTCGGCACGCTGCCCACGCTGCTTTTGACCGGCGCTTTAGCACGCCAGGTGACGCATTTCTTTCGTCAGCCTCTCTGGCGTCAGGCTTCAGCCCTGTTGCTGCTTGCCTTTGCCCTGTGGCAGGCTTTGCCCTTGTTGGGCTTTTCATCGCCCCCTCATCCCTAGAAGAGACAACTCATGAACCCCGTTGATTTTAACCGTTTTGAATGGAACCCCGAACTGATAGAGCGCTATAACCTGGCTGGCCCACGTTATACTTCTTACCCGACAGCTCCCCAGTTCCATGACGGTTTCGGCTCGGAAGAATTTCGTCAGGCGCTGGTTGACAGCAATGCCAGCCAGGCCCCTCTGTCTTTGTATTTCCACATTCCTTTTTGCGCGAAAATCTGCTTTTATTGCGGCTGCAACAAGATTGCCACCGGCGACACCCGACGCTGTGAACCCTACCTGCAGCGCCTCTATCAGGAAATGGATTTGGTCACGGAGCAGATCGACTCACAGCGCCAGGTCAACCAGCTTCACTGGGGCGGCGGCACTCCCACTTTCTTGTCCGACCAGCAAATGCGTGAACTCATGCAGGAAACCCGCAAGCGTTTCCAGCTGCGTGACGACGACCAGGGGGATTATTCCATTGAAATTGATCCCCGCGAGATCCAGCCCACCACCTTGCCTTTGCTGCGCGAACTGGGCTTTAACCGCATGAGCTTTGGCCTGCAGGATCTGAATTTGAAGGTTCAGGAAGCCGTTAACCGTGTCCAGCCCAGAGCCATGACTGAAAATGCCCTGATTCAGGCCCGAGAGCTGGGCTTTCGCTCCCTGAATCTGGATTTGATTTACGGCCTGCCCCACCAGACACCGGAAACCTTTGCCGCCACTCTGGAAGAAGTCATTGAGATGGACCCGGATCGTCTTTCGGTGTTCAACTACGCTCACCTTCCCGAGCGCTTCAAACCCCAGCGTCGCATCAAGGCCGAAGACCTGCCCACGCCCGAACAGAAGCTGATCATTCTGGAACAGACCATTTCCCGTCTGGTAGAAGCCGGTTACGTTTACATCGGCATGGATCACTTCGCCAAGCCGGATGACAGCTTGGCGATTGCCCAGCGCGAAGGCCGGATGCACCGCAACTTCCAGGGCTACACCACCCATTCCAATTGCGACCTGATTTCCATGGGTGCCTCCTCCATCAGCCAGGTGGGGCCGACTTATGCCCAGAACCACCATGACACCGAAAGCTATGAAGCGGCTATTGGTGATGGCCGCTTCGCCACCTTGCGGGGTCTGCAGCTGACTGAAGATGACCTGCTGCGCCGGGCTGCCATCAACCAGTTGATCTGCCACTTTGAACTGGATGGGGATGCCTTCGGCAAGCAGCACGGCATCAATTTCGGCGACTACTTTCAGCAGGAACTGGAGCATCTGCAGCAGCACCAGAAGGATGGCTTATTACAGATTCAGGGCAATCATTTGATTGTCAGCCCTGCCGGACGCCTGCTGGTACGAAGTATCTGTATGATTTTTGACAGTTATCTGGATCAAAACGGCCTGGGCAAGGCTTTCTCCCGGATTATTTAATATAAGGTTCCCTCATTGCCTTGGATCATGTCTCATGGTAAAAGTAGTTGAGATATATCATGTCTGCTTAAGTTATAGGGAGTTAAACGATGTCCAGCCAACAAAATAAAGGAGTCGGCCTGAATCTGGCTAAGGAAACCCGCTGCATGACCTGCAGCCTGAGTTCTCTGTGCCTGCCTTTATCCCTCAACCTGGAAGATATTGACCAGCTGGATCGTATTATCAAACGCCGCCAGCCGCTGAAAAAGGGTGATCACCTCTTCCGCCAGGGTGATCATTTTGATTCGGTTTATGCAGTCCGTTCAGGCAGTTTGAAAAACTACATCATGACCAATGATGGTGAAGAGCAAATCACCAATTTCCACCTGCCCAGTGAACTCGTTGGGCTGGATGGTGTTGACTGCTCCAGCTATCCGGTTTCTTCCAAGGCCCTGGAAACCACCACCGTTTGCGAAATACCTTATACCCGACTGCAAAGCCTGGCCCAGGAACTTCCCGACCTGCGCAACCAGATTTTCAGCAGCATGAGTAAGGAAATCCGTGACGATAAGCAGATGATGCTGTTGCTATCCAAGAAAAATGCCGAGGAGCGGGTCGCCACTTTCCTGGGCAACCTGTCCTCACGCTTCAAGCGGCGTGGCTATTCGCCTTATACCTTCCGCCTGCCCATGTCACGCAATGAAATTGGTAACTATCTGGGCCTGGCCGTGGAAACCGTGAGTCGTGTTTTTACGCGCTTTCAGACCATCCAGATCATTGCTGTCAATGGCAAAGAAGTGCATATTACTGACCGACAGCAACTGCTTGAGATTGCCGGTGTGACAGAATGCGAGGTGGAACAGCCTGGCAAGCTCATAGCGTCCTGAACTTCCGGCAAGGCTGCAGCAAGACTTTATTTTAAGGAGGAAGACAGATGTTGGATGACTTTTCTATCAAACAGCTGGTGACAGCTCACAAGGACTTTCCCAAGAAGGGTTACACCACACGTGACCTTTCCGGCCTGCTTTACGACCCCAAAGCTTTGCAGGTCATCACCGATACCTTTGCCCATCGCTACCTGGACTCTACGATCAGCCATCTGGTTGTTCTCAAGGGGCGCGGCACCATGTTTGCAGCCGTACTCGCCTACAAACTCAACCTGCCTCTGGTTCTGATCCGTGATTTGGGTGAAGAGCCCGGCGAGGTGCTCTTTGAGCGTGCTCCCAGCTCCGGCGGCGACCGCACCCTGGAAATGCGTGAAGGCCTGATCAAGGAAGGCGACCAGGTGCTCTTGTTTGATGACATCCTGTCCAGTGGCGGCAGCCTGATAGCGGCAGCAGCCCTGCTGCGTCGCCAGGGTGCCGAAATCCAGGAAGTGGCCACCCTGATTGATCTACCCGACAAGGGTGGCAGTGGCCGCTTGCAGGAAATTGATGTCTCCACCTACTCTCTGATGGCGTTTGAAGGCGACTGAAGTCTCTTTATAACTCTGTCGCCAACTGGTCGACCAGTTGTATCCGGTCGGCCAGGCTGCTTTCCCTTTTCGCTTCCAGACCCTGAAAATCAAAGATCCGGGTATCGGCCAGCTGTGACGGCGCGACATTCTGCAGGGCGTTGAACAGGGTTTCGATGCGCCCTGGAAAACGCTTGTCCCAGTCATTCAGCATTTCCTTGATCACCTGACGCTGCAGGTTATCCTGCGAGCCGCAAAGATTGCAGGGAATGATTGGAAACTCCATCAGCTCGGCAAACTCGGCAATGTCCTTTTCCTTGCAGTAGGCCATTGGGCGAATCAGGATGTTCTTGTGATCATCAGAAAGCAGTTTGGGTGGCATGGACTTGATGCTGCCAGCAAAAAACAGGTTCAGGAACAGGGTCTCCAGCAGATCATCGCGATGGTGACCCAGGGCTATCTTGGTGGCCCCTATCTCTTCAGCAAAGCCATACAGGGTGCCCCGCCGCAAACGTGAGCAAAGGCCACAGGTGGTTTTCCCCTCCGGCACCTTTTCCTTGACGATACTGTAGGTGTCCTTTTCCAGAATATGGTAAGCAACGCCGAGTTTTTCCAGATACGCAGGGAGGATTTCTTCCGGGAAACCCGGCTGTTTCTGGTCCAGATTCACGGCAACCAGTTCAAACTCAACCGGGGCGCTTTTTTGCAGGCCCATGAGTAGATGCAGCAGCGTATAGGAATCCTTGCCACCGGACAGGCAGACCATGATCTTGTCGCCCTGCTGGATCATGTCAAAATCTGCAATGGCCTGACCTGTTTGCCGCCGAAGCCGCTTCTGCAGCTTGTTGAACTCTTTTTTGGCCTTGGGAAGCAATTCCTGCATGAGACACCTGTCACGGTTAACTTTAAAGGTGGGCAAATTAACCAAAGCAGGACTAAATGTAAATGCTCCAAGCGTTTTCTATCCGGCTTTGCCCTGTTAATATCCAAGCTTGGGACTATTTATCCAGCTTAAGGTTTGATACCAAGATGACGGCGTTACAAGAAACTCGACTTTTCGAGGACCTGCTCGAAGTTTTACAGGACTGTCCTGAAGGGGTTAATGAGCACTTGCTTTTAAAAAAGCTGGATCAAAAGGGGACGATCACTCTGGAAGCCGATACTTTCAGTGATAACGTCAAGCTCTTTCGAACCCACTTTCTACTCTACAATGCCCTCTATCAGCTGCGCGATGAGCTCTGGAAAACCGCCAGAGGGCATCTGGAAATCACAGCAGTGCGCATTCAGCTCATGCCTTACCACCCCGGCAAAGCAGCATTGCAGGAACACGATCCCATGCGCGACTACTATCTGGACATAGAGCAACTGGAAAAAACCACGCAACTGGATATCGAAACGGCTCTTAACAACTTCTGGAAACGTCTGCATCAGGAAAGCGTCTTCACCGGTGGCGGTCTTAAAGCCAGGGCCCTGGAAACCCTGGGTTTGAATGAAGGCGTAACGGCTAAGCAAATCAAGCTGAGTTACCGGCGTCTGGCCATGCAACACCACCCGGATCGCGGTGGCGACCCGGAAAAGCTTCAGGATATCAATGAAGCCATGGAAGTACTCAAACCCCTGCTGAAATCCTCCTGAAACCGAGACAAAATCACTATGCGCAAACCCACTATTGCATTGACCCTGACCATCGGCCTCTTCCTCCTCAGCCATCTGGGTTGGGCTCAGGACACAGAAACTGAGACACCCCGCTACCATGCCTCCATTCTGATGTATCACCACATCAGCAGCTCCACCCCGCCATCCACCAGCACCTCGCGTGAGAAATTCATCCAGCACCTGGATCTTCTTGAGGAGGAAGGCTTTGAAGTCTGGCCCCTGGATCGCGTTGTCAGCCATCTGCAGCGTCCTCGCCCCTTACCTGACAAGATTGCCGTACTGACTTTCGATGACGCCTATATCAGCGTCTATGAAACAGCCATGCCCCTTCTGGAAGAAAGGGATCTGCCTTACACCATTTTTGTGAATGCCGACCCCATCAACAAGGAGCGGCTCCTCTATATGTCCTGGGAGCAATTGCGTGAGGCCAAGGAGAAGGGAGCCATTATTGCCAATCATTCGCTGAGCCACCCCCACATGGTTCGTAAAAATGAAGAGGAGTCCGAAGAGGACTGGTTGCAGAGAATGCGTCAGGAAGTGGAGGAAAACCAGCGCCACCTGGTCGAACAGCTGGGCGATGCCCCCAAGCTGTTTGCCTACCCCTACGGGGAATACAACCCGGAGCTGGAAAAGCTGATGAAAGACCTGGGCTATGTTGCTTTTGGTCAGCACTCAGGGCCAGCTAGTCCCTACACCTCCCTGCAGGCCGTTCCCCGCTATGCCGCCAATGGCATCTACGCCAACCCTGATCCCTTGAAGATCAAGTTACATGCCCTGCCTTTTCCCTTGACCTCTCAGTCCCCACAGTCAGGAGTTCTGGAAGCTGACGAGCGTCGGCCCACACTTGAGCTGACCATGCTTGAAGGGGATTATCGACTGAAGCAGTTGCGCTGCTATGGGCCTGATGCTGAAGTGCTGGATGTCAGCACCAAAACGCTGGAAGACAAGAGCACCCAGGTCACCATCAAGCCCCACAAATCCCTGAACCCCGGACGCTCCAGGTACAACTGCACAGCACCCCACAAAACGGAAAACCGCTGGTTCTGGTATTCACGTCAGTGGATGCTGCCCAAAAGGGATGGCAGTTGGTACAAGGACTAGAGGCTAGCTGGTCGGTACCGGCCCCTTGAGCAGGCGCACATACATCAAGGCGGTCGTGATGGCGTCACCCAAAGCGGAGTGGCGCTCACCGACCATGGGCACACCCAGCTTTTCGGCAATTTTTTCAAAGTGCAGGTCAGGCTGCAGTTCAGGGTTGGCGCGCTTGACCTTGTCCAGATAGCAGTGCGCCAACTCGATATTTTTGTTGGGCAGACTGAATCCGAAACGGGGGCGAATGAAGCGGTTCAAAACCGTAATATCATAGTTGATGTAATAACCCATGATCGGACGGTTGCCGACAAATTCCAGAAGCTGCTGCAGTGCATCGGCAAGCACCTCACCCCCGCGCAGATCAACACCCCGAATGCGGTGGATCTTGATGGAGTCCCCGGTCAGGCTTTCCGGTTTCTGCAGCTTGATATCCAGCTTATCGCTGGTCAAAACCTGGGTGCCCTTGATTTTTACTGCAGCAATGGAAACGAGTTCGGCTTTCTGAGGGTCTAGATCGGTCATCTCGCAATCCAGGGCAACCACCTCGTCTCCCTCATAAGGTTCAAACAGGAACGCATATTCACCATCTTTTTGCGTCCATTTATCTGTAGCACTTCTTATTGTTTTAAGTACCATGATGCTGACCTCTTTGTTGTTTTATCGTTCAAGATGGTAGCGATGCGACATCCTTGATTTAAACTCTTTAACCAGATGCAAGGCTTCACGCAACAGGTCTCGATCCAGCTTGTTCAGGCCTACGGCACTGATCAGGTTGGCTTCGTCCATGGCCGCCTGCCCCTTTTCTGCTTTCAATTGCTGGTGCAGACGCAAGGTGCTCATGACGGCCAGTGCTTCGGAAAGATCATCGGCAAAATCCTTTTTGATCACCCGCTTCTCGGTCAGGGCCTCAAGGCGCTGAAAGGTGTTGGTTTCCTTGATCTTGTGCTGCAACGCCATGGTGCGCACACCATGCACGATGGGAAAGATTCCGCCTTTTTTAATGTCCATGCCGTCCGAGCTTTTCAGGCCACCAAAGAAGGTCAGGGGTGTACTGAAGCGGCGCAACGGCATGGCAAAGTAAGAGTAGAAAACATCGTTGCCTTCCAGGTTGTCGAACAGGCCATCCCGCAAACGGTTAAACAGGCGGGTGTCACCGGCAACCGGATGCGCATCCACAAAAATGGCCAGATTCATCAGGCCGGTGCCTTCCACAGAACTGGTCCACTGGCCAAGCCGCTTTTTCCATTGGCTTTCGGTCATCACCCATTCCGGGTTAGAGACCATGATATTGCCGGGGCAAAGCGGATAACCAAAGTCCAGCAGGGTATTGGTGAACTTTTCCATCACCTTGCTGCATTCCGGCCAGTCCAGATCGTCCGAGAGTATCAGGGCATTGTCCTGATCGGTTTTCAGAACCTGTTCACCACGGCCTTCACTGCCCATCACCAGTAGACAAGATTTCTGGCGGATTTCTTCAGGAACCAATTGTTCAAATGCCTTGGCAATGATTCTTCCATTGAGTGCCGCCAGAAGATCCATGGCAAAACGGATTTTAACCCCCTGGGAAACCAGGCCACTGACCAGTTCTGTAGTCCCTTTGGAGGCACGTGCCAGTTCATCCAGGCTGGTTGCACGTTCAATCTGCAGGCCGATGACATGGGATTGACTGGAAAAGAAACTCAGCACATCGGTCAGCTCGACCAGACCTGCGAGCTTGGGGCCATCGTAGACCACGACCCGCTGTATTTTATGGCGGGTCATCAAGACCAGGGCATTAAAAAGAAAGTCATCGGTTTGCACGGTGAGGAGATTGTAGCTGGCCAGGTCACAGATATCCGTGTCCAGTGCCATTTCCTTGAGCACCACGCCTTCCAGAAGATCCGTACGGGTCACCATGCCGTACTGGCTGCCTTTGCGAACCAGCAGGGAGTCGGAGTTTTGTTCACGCATGGTCCGGGTGGCTTCCAGAATGGAGGTACCCGAGTCCAGAACCACGGCATCACGCAGCACCGAGTCGGCCACCTTGGCCAGCATGAAAGCAGACATGTCATTGCCGCCCTGCTGTTTGCTGCGGCGACTTTCCAGCAAGCGGGCTTTTTCAGCCAGGGTATTCTGGAAGTAGGCGGCAAAGGCCGAGTTATCGTCCATAAACTTGAGGAAAACAGCTTTGGGAAGCAGCCAGGCAATGGTTTCCTCAAGAGCACGGAAAGTGTAGCGACTGGAACCATTGATGATACTGATGGCCCCGAAAAGGTCATCGTGGGCATACTCCCGGATGACACCCTGGTCTGGGTCCGCTTCCGAGGCCTTGCTGTCCACCTCAACCACAGCGCCTTTCATGACGACAAATACGTAGTCGCTGGTCTGACCGGTTTCAATAATGATTTCATCCTTGCCGAAATAACCGATATCCAGGCAAGTCAAAAGCTGCTGCTGTTCTTCTTCGGTGAGCAGATCAAAAGGCGGGTGAGAAATATCAAATTCATTGCTCATCTTGCTTATCCTTGTTATTGGAGCTTCAACCTGGTGACAGACGTCACCAGAAAGTTAGATCAGTAGCATCCATGAACCCCTGTATTGATTCATTATCTGAATGTAACAAACACCTCCTGCAGCTGTAAGCCGTACTTTAGTATCAAGGTTTTTGGGTCTCGCAGACCGCCTCATGCAGCGGGTCCTCGGCACTCAATCGACGCATGGCCTCCACCTTCATGGCCCGGTCTTCCTGCAGCGGAACCAGTTCACGACTGCTGCAATTCAGCACATAGGCCTGACTGGCCACCTGGTCAACATGCAGTCTTTCAAACCGGTAAAGCACAAATTCAGCAACCTGCTGGTCGCCCATGGATCGGGTTTCCAGGCTGGAGGTATCCAGAAGGGTGAAGGCACCGGTCAAGGGCACTACATAAGTCCAGGGGCGCCAGAAGTTCTCCTTGGTTTCCTTGGAAACAATTACCGAATCTTCCGGCAACTGGGTCTGTTTTAGCTCATACCAGTTGTATTCAGTATAGACCTGGTAACTCAACATACCCAAACCGGCAAACACGGGGATGATCCATTTCGGTAAGCGCTGACCACTCAGTTTCCGCAAGAGTAGGGCAACACCCGCTGCAGCCAAACCGCAAAACACTGCTGCAATCAAATGCCAAATCATAAAATTCTTTCCTCAAAATAAGTCGGGCTTCCCTGAGGAAGCCCGATCGGGTTCAACCTGTTGCAGACTTTATCTGCTTTTCAGGCTGGTTGCTACTTAGTGGTCCTGAGCAGCGCCAGCACCCTTGGGATAGCGAACGTTTTCCACCATCTCACGGATTTCGGCAGGAGGCGCGTCAGTCGACTTGGCTACAGCAAAGGCTACAGCGAAGTTGATCATGGCACCAATTGCACCGAAGGAGAGAGGTGAAACACCCAGCAGCCAGTTATCCACGTTATCAGGCAGAGTGTTGGTTCCTGGGATGAACAACCAGCCCTTGTAGGTGAAGATGTACACCAGGGTGGTCAGCAGACCCGCCAGCATACCGGCTACAGCGCCCTTGTTGTTCATGGTCACCGAGAAGATACCCATCATCAACGCAGGGAAGATGGAGGCAGCTGCGATACCAAAGGCCAGGGCAACCGTCTGGGCCGCAAAGCCGGGAGGGTTGAGACCCAGATAGGTCGCGACCAGAATGGCACCCGCCATGGAGATACGTGCGGCCAGCATTTCGCCTTTCTCAGTGATGTCAGGCTTGAAGGTTTTCTTAATCAAGTCGTGACTCACCGCAGAAGAGATAGCCAGCAACAGACCTGCAGCAGTGGACAGGGCCGCAGCAATACCACCAGCAGCGATCAGACCGATAACCCAGGGTGGCAGGTTGGCAATTTCGGGGTTCGCCAGTACCAGGATATCGTTGTTAATGTTCAGCTCGTTACCTTCCCAACCACGATCCGAGTAATCAGCGGAATCGTTGTAGAACTGGATGCGACCATCGTTGTTCTTGTCTTCGAAGGTGATCAGACCGGTTTCTTCCCAGGTCTTAATCCACTCAGGACGATCTTCATAAGCGATGGGGTTGGTCATGGCTTCTTCATAGTTCTCCACCTGACCAGCCGCATCGGGGTAAACCGTGGTGACCAGGTTCAGACGCGCCATGGAACCCACTGCTGGAGCAGTCAGGTACAGGAGGGCGATGAACACCAGAGCCCAACCGGCAGACCAGCGTGCGTCAGCAACCTTGGGTACGGTGAAGAAACGAATGATTACGTGAGGCAGACCCGCAGTACCAAACATCAGCGACAGGGTGAACAGGAACATGTTCAGTTTGTTGTCGATGTCTGCAGTGTACTCACGGAAACCGATTTCACTGACCACCTGGTTGAGTTTTTCCAGCAGGGGCAGACCGGATTCAGTGTGCGTGCTGAACAAACCAAACATGGGGATGGGGTTACCCGTCAGCTGCAGAGCAATGAAGATCGCAGGAATGGTATAAGCAATGATCAGTACCACATACTGGGCAACCTGAGTGTAGGTGATGCCCTTCATGCCGCCGAATACGGCATACAGGAATACGATCAGAGCTGCAATCCAGATACCCGCAGTGTTGGAGATCTCCAGGAAGCGGGAGAAGGCCACACCGGCACCACTCATCTGACCGATTACGTAGGTCACCGAGGCCGTGATCAGGCAGATTACCGCGATGTTACGGGCCGCACCACTGTAGAAGCGGTCACCGATAAAGTCAGGCACTGTGAACTTGCCGAACTTACGCAGGTAAGGAGCCAGCAGCATCGCCAGCAGTACGTAACCGCCAGTCCAACCCATCAGGAAGGAGGAGGCGAAGTAACCACCGGAGGCCAGCAGACCGGCCATGGAGATGAAGGATGCAGCGGACATCCAGTCAGCCGCCGTTGCCATACCATTGGTGACGGGGTGAACACCACCGCCAGCAACGTAGAACTCTTTGGTCGAACCGGCACGTGCCCAGATGGCAATACCGATATAGAGCGCAAAGGATGCGCCGACAAACAGAAGGTTGATTGCAAATTGACTCATGCTGATTTACTCCCCAAGGCCAAATTTTTCATCAAGCTTGTTCATTCTCCAGGCATAGTGGAAAATGATCGCGATGAAAGTAAGAATTGAACCCTGTTGGGCAAACCAGAATCCCAAATCCGTGCCGCCGACAGGAATACCTGACAGAAGGTCACGCAATAGAATTGCAAAGCCGTAAGATACCAAAGCCCAGACAATCAGGCTTCCGAAGATCAGACGAAGGTTCGCTGACCAGTATGCAGCAGCATTAGATTTATCATCTGCCATAGTAATGCTCTCCGTTTATTGTTATTGAGAGTTTCGGGGAAACGCCCTGATGATTCTGCAAAATTAAGCGCAATAATGTAAGCCCCGACATTAGTAGTAAGCGCCCGGATCATCTCTGCAGGAATCAGGAATACTACCCTAATATCAGTAATTTACAACCACACTGACACTTCATCAGGGCTAACTCGGCAGACACTTACTGGACAATAGTCTAATAACATCCCTCTGGATTCCTGTTCAGGGCCTGAATTCAGCCTGCAAATTGCGCATAATAGCGGCACACACCACTTATTTTTCGACTGGGACTTCCTATGTTTGCAGGCTGGCAACTGATCCTTTCTTCCCTGGCCTATCTTTTAGTGCTTTTTGCCATTGCCTGGCAGGGCGATCAGGCGGCCAGGCGTCAGACGGTTCCCAGAAGCCGCCCCTGGATTTACAGTCTGGCGCTGGCAGTGTATTGCACATCCTGGACTTTTTACGGGGCCGTGGGTCAGGCGGCAGGCGGTGGCCTTCTTTATCTGAGTATTTTTCTGGGCCCCATTCTGACTTACTTTTTTGCCTGGCCCTGGCTGAGAAAAATCTTCCGGGTCAGCAAAGCCCAGAATATCACCTCCATTGCCGACTTTATTGCTTCACGCTACGGCAAGTGGCAGGTTCTTGCTGTGGTGGTCACCTGCTTTGCCCTGATTGGCACTCTGCCCTACATTGCCCTGCAGTTGAAAGCCGTCTCCATGGCTTACGAGGTCTTGACCCGCTACCCGGAAGCTGCCACCCAGACCAATTATTCCCGGATTCCCTTCCTGACGGATACAGCCTTTCATGTTGCCCTCATTCTGGCGGTCTTCTCCATCCTCTTTGGTACCCGGCACATAGATGCCACGGAGCATCATGAAGGGCTGATCCAGGCCATTGCCTTCGAATCCCTGGTCAAGCTGTTTGCTTTTCTGGCAGTGGGTGTCTTCATGACCTGGGGGATTTTTGGGGGATTTTCCGATCTGGCCGGCAAAGCCGAGTTTTTTCGCCCCCTGGAAGCCCAGTTGAATGCCAGCGCCCTGACGCAAGGCTTTGTGGCCCAGACACTGCTGGCCATGATGGCCATCATTTTGCTGCCGCGAATGTTTCATGTCACCGTGGTGGAAAATGCTCACAAGGATGATGCCCAGCATGCGCGCTGGTTTTTGCCCGCTTATCTGATCCTGTTTGCCATTTTTGTGCTGCCTGTTGCTGCGGCTGGCCTGGTCACTTTCCCTGATGGCAATATCGAGGCCGACACCTTTGTCCTGACGCTGCCACTGGCTTATGACGCTGGCTGGCTGGCTCTTCTGGCTTATATCGGTGGTTTTTCTGCGGCCACCAGTATGGCCATCATGGCTACGGTGGCGGTCAGCATCATGGTGTCCAACGAGATTGTCATCCCCTTCCTGCTGAAAACCCGTTGGGTGAGCAGCACTTCTCACCAGAATTTTGGCCGTCTGGTTTTACGCATCCGGCGCATTACCATTCTGCTGGTGCTGCTGCTGGGTTACATCACCTATCGCATCATTGCCGAGTTCAACTCTCTGGCCGCCACCGGATTTCTGGCTTTTGCAGCCATCGGCCAGCTCGCTCCAGCCGTGATTGGCGGCATTCTCTGGAAGCAGGGCAACCGCTGGGGTGCCTTGTCCGGCCTGGTGGTCGGTGGACTTGTCTGGGCCTACACCCTGTTGCTGCCCAGTCTGGAAGCAGCGGGTCTGGTCAATGATCAACTGCTTGCCTATGGTCCCTGGGGAATCGGGTGGCTGAAGCCAACCGCCCTGTTTATTCCCACCGGCCTGGATTTCTTTTCCCAGGGGGTGCTCTGGAGTCTGAGTGCCAATCTGCTGGTTTATGTCACGGTATCGCGTTTCACCCGCCAGCGGGTTATTGACCGCATCCAGGCTTCAGCCTTTGTGGACAACCTGGAAAACAAGCCGGTCAAAAGCTCGCGTCTGTGGAAGGGTTCCACCAATCTGGGCGATCTGCGTCTGCTGGCTGAGCGCTTTGTCGGTGAAGAGGCGGTTATCCGCGCTTATCGTGACTATGCCCTGAAGCGGCATCTGCCGCCCCTGCGCGATGAAGACCCGGCCAGTATTGAGCTGATCCAGTTCACCGAACGCCTGCTGGCCGGGGTTCTGGGGGCCTCTTCCGCACGCATCGTGATGAGTTCTGCCCTGCAGGGCAAGGAAATCAAGATTTCCGATGTTATCTCGATTGTCGATGAAGCCTCTCAGGTGCTGGAGTTCAACCGTGGACTTTTGCAATCCACCATTGAAAACCTTTCCCAGGGCATCAGCGTGATTGATCAGCATATGAAGCTGGTGATCTGGAACCAACGCTATCTGGAGCTGTTCAGCTTTCCTGACAATTTCATCCGGGTCGGGCGCCCTGCTGCCGAGATCTTTCGCTACAACGCTGAACAGGGAGAGTATGGCCCCGGTGACCCGGAAACCCATGTCCAGCAATTGATGGATAATGTTCAGGATGGCGAGTCCCACCGTTATATCCGCTACCGCAAGGACGGCACCGTGATTGAAATCCAGGGCAACCCCATGCCCGGCGGTGGCTTTGTTTACAGCTATCAGGACATCACCCAGCAAAAGCAGATTGAAGAAGCCCTGATTCAGTCGGAAAACAACATTCGCATTTACACTGACAATGTACCCGCACTGATTGCCTACTTTGACACTGAGCGGCGCTATCTTTTCACCAACCGCGCCTACGAGGAGGCCATGCAGATTGACCGCAACCAGGTAATCGGCCGCCCCGTTTATGAGGTGCTTCCCCCGGCCGAATACGAGGCGCGCAGCTCCTTTATGCGCGCTGCCCTGGAGGGGCGACGCCAGACTTTTGAGTTGGAGCTGCCCGGTCACAATCACAGCATTCGCTATGCTCTGGTCACCTACACCCCCCACATAGCTGAAACAGGTGAACTGCTGGGTTTCTTTGCCCTTTACCAGGACATTACCGAAAGGCGCCTGGTGGAGATTGCTCTGCAGGAAACCAACGAGCATCTGGAAGAAAGAGTACGTGAGCGCACGCTGGCTCTGTCCGAACTCAACTCCGCCCTTTTCAAGGAAAATCAGGTGCGCGCCCGGGCCGAGGAAAACATGCGCCTGACCAAGCAGCAGGCGGAAGATGCCAACGCCTCCAAAACCCGTTTTCTGGCGGCCGCCAGTCATGACCTGCTGCAGCCCCTGAATGCGGCCCGCCTGTTTACCTCCGCTCTGTCTCAGCAGGTGGAAGACCCGGAGCACATCAAAACCACCCGGCACATCGACAATTCCCTGAAGGCGGCAGAAGAGCTGCTCAGCACCCTGCTGGACATTTCCAAACTGGATGCCGGTGCCCTGCAACCCAAGGTCAGTGACTTTGCCCTGAGTGAAATCCTCAACCCCCTGATGGCCGAATTTGAAGTCATGGCAGCTGATCGTGGCCTGCACCTGGAACAGGTCAAAAGCCGTGCCTGGGTGCGCAGCGATCCGCAAATGCTCAGGCGCATTCTGCAGAATTTTCTTTCCAATGCCTTACGCTACACGGGAGAAGGTCGGGTGCTGCTGGGCTGTCGCAGGGTCGGCCAGGATTTGCGCCTGGAAGTCTGGGACACCGGCCCCGGCATACCCGACAGCCGCCTGGGCGAGATCTTCCAGGAGTTCCGGCGCCTGGATACACCCGACAAGCGTAATGAAAAGGGCCTGGGCCTGGGGCTTTCCATTGCCGAAAGGATGTCACGGGTTCTGAAGCATCAGATTGCTGTGCGCAGCTGGCCTGGGAAGGGCACAGTGTTTTCCGTGACTCTTCCCAGAGTCAAAGCCCAACAATCAACCTCCAGCTTTGCACCCGGCCGTCGAAACTTCAATAAGCTGGATGGATTGGAGATTCTGTGTATCGACAATGAACCCCTGATTCTGGAAGGCATGCAGGCCATGCTCAAAGGCTGGAAGTGTTCAGCCCATACCGCTGCCAGTCTTGACGAAGCCCGCGAATTGCTGAGCGCTGATCATCACCCGGATATTGCCATTTACCTGGCAGACTACCATCTCAACGAGGGTAAAACGGGGGTTCAGGCCTTGAAAGCTCTTGAGGAATTAACCAGGCAAGCCATCAGCGGTATTGTGATTACCGCAGACCGGACGGATGAAATTGCCGATGAAGTAAGTGAGGCAGGCTTTTTGTTGCTGCACAAGCCCGTCAAACCGGCTGCCCTCAGGGCCATGATCACCCGTTTGCTGCAAAGCCGAAAAAGACAGGGCTAGAAGGTCAGTCAGCGACCTTGGGAGGATCAACTTCCAGTCGCTTGGCGGCGATGACAGCCTGGGTTCTGGAGTGGACGCCCAGCTTGCGCAGTATGGCCGTCACATGGGCCTTGATGGTTGCTTCGGAAACATCCAGCTCATAAGCAATCTGCTTGTTCAGCAAACCCTCAGTGAGCATATTCAAAACCCGAAACTGTTGTGGAGTCAGGGAGGACAGAGCTTCGGCAAATCGGGCTTCATCTTCGCTGATCTCATCCAGACTGTTGGCCACGGCAGGCGGAATCCAGACCTCGCCCTGAATCACCTGGGAAATCGCTGCGGCAATGGTGTCCAAAGGGGAAGACTTGGGAATAAAGCCTGAAGCCCCATAATCCATGGCACGGCGAATGACGTGATTGTCTTCACTACCGGAAATGACCACCACCGGAATGCCGGGATTAACCCCTCTCAAGAAGACCAGACCGGAAAAACCGTGAGCACCCGGCATGTGCAAATCCAAGAGGATCAGATCAGCATCCGGATTTTCAGCCACTGCTTTATGTACACCGTCGAGGGTATCCGCTTCAACGATCTCTACATCACTTAAAGCCTGACGAACAGCCTGCTGCAAAGCGGCACGAAACAAGGGGTGGTCATCGGCAACAATAATTTTGTGGCGTAAAGCCATTCACTTTCCTCCGGTGATAAAGAAGTCACACGACAGCATTATTATATTCCTGTCATCATTTATCAAGGAAACAGAAAAAAGAAAGCCCCGCGCAGGGCGGGGCAAAAGCAATGCCAAAGGGTTGGACTTGCTGATTACAACTTATTTAAGAGCCCGGTTGGAGATGAGATCATCCACCACCGAAGGATCTGCCAGGGTTGAAGTATCACCCAGACCATCGGTTTCATTGGCAGCAATCTTGCGCAGAATACGACGCATGATCTTGCCGGAACGGGTCTTGGGCAGGCCGGGCGAGAACTGCACCACATCAGGAGAAGCGATGGGGCCAATCTCTTTGCGAACCCACTTGATCAGCTCCTTCTTGAGATCATCACTGGCTTCAAAGCCATCGGCCAGAGTGACATAGACATAGATGCCCTGACCCTTGATGTCGTGTGGATAGCCAACCACAGCCGCTTCAGCAACGGCTTCATGAGCCACCATGGCTGATTCAACTTCTGCAGTACCCATGCGGTGACCGGAAACGTTGATCACATCATCAACACGACCGGTGATCCAGTAGTAACCGTCTTCATCACGACGACAGCCGTCACCGGTGAAGTACATGCCCTGATAAGCAGAGAAGTAGGTTTGAACAAAACGTTCATGGTCACCCCAGATGGAGCGGCCCTGACCCGGCCAGGAATCCAGAATCACCAGGTTGCCTTCAGTGGCACCTTCCTTGATGTTGCCCTCAGGATCAACCAAAGCAGGCTGGACACCAAAGAACGGCAGGGTGGCCGAACCCGGTTTCAGGTCAGTTGCACCGGGCAGCGGTGAAATCAGAATGCCGCCGGTTTCGGTTTGCCACCAAGTATCCACAATCGGGCATTGGCTGTTACCGATCTTGTCGTAGTACCACTGCCAGGCCTCGGGGTTGATGGGTTCGCCCACGGAACCCAGCAGACGCAGGGAGTCACGCTTGGAGCTGCTCATGACATCATCACCCTGAGCCATCAGGGCGCGCACGGCAGTGGGGGCCGTGTACATGATGGTGACCTGGTGCTTGTCGCAGATTTCACCCATACGACCGTGGGTCGGATAGCTGGGCACACCTTCAAACATCAGGGTGGTGGCACCATTGGCCAAAGGGCCGTAAACAATGTAGCTGTGACCGGTAACCCAGCCCACATCAGCTGTACACCAGTAGACATCACCGGGCTTGTAATCAAACACATACTGGTGAGTCATGGAGGCATACACCATGTAGCCGCCGGTTGTATGCTTAAGACCTTTGGGGGCACCCGTGGAGCCGGAAGTGAACAGAATGAACAAGGGATCTTCAGCGTTCATTTCTTCGGCAGGGCACTCGTCTGCACAATCCTTGACCAGGTCATGCCACCAGACATCACGATGGTCGTGCCAGTCAATATCGCCACCGGTACGCTTGAGAACCACAACGTGCTCAACTGACTTGACGTTGGGATTGGTCAGGCCTTCATCAACATTTTCCTTCAGGGGAACCTGCTTGCCGCCGCGCAAACCTTCGTCCGAGGTAATCACAACCCGGGAATCAGAGCTGATAATACGGCTGGCAATCGCATCCGGGGAAAAACCACCGAAGACAACCGAGTGGATAGCACCAATGCGGGCACAGGCCAGCATGGCTACAGCGGCTTCGGGCACCATGGGCATATACAGGGTAACCACTTCACCTTTTTTAACGCCCAGTTTTTTCAGGCCATTGGCAAAGCGGCAAACCTCGTGATAAAGCTCACGATAGGTAATCTTCTTGTCTTCATTGGGATCATCACCCTCCCAGATAATCGCCACTTCATCGCCACGCTCTTCCAGGTGACGATCCAGACAGTTAACGGAGGCGTTCAGGGTGCCATCTTCAAACCAACGAATATCGACATTATGAGAATCAAAACTGGTGTTTTTAACCTTGGTGTAGGGTTTCATCCAGTCAATACGCTTACCCTGCTCGGCCCAAAAAGCTTCGGGATTCTCCACCGACTGCTTGTACATGGACTGATATTTTTCCTTATCAATCCAGGCCGTTTTAGCCAGTTCGGGGGGTACAGGATAAAGCTTTTTTTGTTCGCTCATCAGACTCAGCCTCTGTGTCTCAATGGATTGTTTTTGTGTCGACTTACTGCGCAAAGTTATACATGCCCAAAGCGGGGTAACAACATTAGACCTTGGTAGCAGCTTTTTTCTCTTTTATTTCAATGCCTTACAAAGGCATGACTCGCCAGTCAGGTTCTGGTCACGCTTTCGTCCACGTAAAGGAAGCTTAAAGTGGATCGACAGCGCTGACAAACATACTGCTGACCCCGCTGAATTTTATTATGCCGACGCACCGTTAAAGCATGTTCTTTGTCTTCACAGCCGCATTGGTAAATATAGCCCTGCCTGGCTGAACGACTGACATCAAATCGATGGGTGGTGTCCGGCTGCACCGCAAACACCTGCTGCATGATTTGCTGCCACTCGCGGCCATGTGGACGGATACGTCGACCATGCAGCTGCCACGCCAACAGGTGCGCAACTTCATGGGGCACGACTTGCGCCAGGAACTCCTGGTGATTTTCTTCCAGAAGGACTGGGTTGAAGCGTAGTCGGTTTTTTTGCAGTTCGGCAACCCCGGCACTGCGTCCGCGCAGGCTCAGGGTTACCTCAGGACGTGGAAAGGATTTCAGATAAAATTCTTCCGCCAGGGCGTAGCACTTGAGTACTTCACTGCGCACCCTGCTGAGCCAGGAAGCTTTCCGGTCATGGTTCTTGTCAAAAAGTGACTGCTGTCTGTCCAAAACCCTGTTAACCTTTCTGCCAAATCAATAATTCAGCAGATATTAACATGCAAGAAGACCAACAGCCTCCCCAGATCCTCCTGACCGAAACCCAGTTGGACGAGCTGGATGAATTGCTTTCCCTAGCCGACCAGGACGATGACGAAGCCAGCAACCTTATGGTGGTTCTTGGCTATGTCACCGCCCAGGCCATGAGCCCCCGGCCAGCAACAGTTGCCGACTGGCTGGCGGCCCTGTTTGACGAACCCCCGAAATCACCGACCCTGCAGACTCTACTGGAAACAGCCTACCGGCTGGCTGCCCAGGGTTTTTATCAGGGCGCAGGCATCGAACTGCCTTTCAGCAGTGACTGGCAGGAAGACACCCAAGAGTTGATCGGTGACTGGTGTGCCGGTTTCATGCAGGCTGTTTTTGAACAGGAAGACCTCTGGTTTGGAAACCAGGAACAGCAACTGGCTGAATTGCTCCTGCCCGTCATGGCCCTGTCCGGCCTCTTTGCTGATGAAGAAGAGTTTGCCGAACTGGAAGAAGACCCGGCTCTGATGCAGGCTTTCACCCGCCAACTGCCCGAGCTATTGCTGGATATTTACTGCCAGCTCAATGCCCCGGAAGAAAAACCCACCCCCACCGGCAAAGCCAAACCCGGCAAAAGCAAAAACCGCAGACGCAAATAAAACCAGTAAGCATTACTTAAAGCGAATGGCTAAGCCATCCAACAACCCCCAAAAATACTCCCGGATTTTCTGGCGGCGTGATCTGGCTTGCCAAAGGCGTTTATCCAGCCAGAGACTTTGTTCTCTGGCCTGGGTAAACCAGTTTAAAACCTCAGCTGCAAAGTCCGCATCCAGAATTTCCTGATTGGCCTCCAGGTTCCAATGCATCCCCCAGTGATCAAAATTGCAGGAACCCAGGGATACCCAGTCATCGCAAAGGCTGATTTTGGCATGCAGGAAGCTGGGCTGATATTCGTAGAGATACACCCCGGCAGCCAGCAAATCATTGTAAAACCTTTGCCCGGCATAGCGCACCGGAGGATGATCAGTCTGCGGTCCCGGCAACAGCAGGTGAACTTCAACCCCTCTTGCAGCGGCGGCTTTCAAAGCCTTGCGGATCCGGTAGCCGGGCACAAAATAAGGCGTGGCCAACCAAATGTGGCCTCGGGCCTGGCGAAGACGGCGTAATAAAGATAGCTTGATGGCATGCAGATAAAGGCCCTGACCCTGAACCAGACGGCCTTCACTTCCGCTCTTGAAGGCGGCAACGGCAGAGCAGGCTGGCAACACCAGACTCCGACCGCGTGCCTGGTGCCAGGTTTTCCAGAACAGTGTTTGCCAATCAGCAACACAGGGCCCTTCCAGCTTTACTGCCACTTCGCGCCAGCTGTGTTCGCTGCCGACAAAGTCATCGGTCAGACCAAATCCGCCGGTAAAAACAACCTTGCCATCCACCAGCAGAAGTTTGCGGTGATCCCGCATCAGGTTGCGGCTGAGCTGGTGCCAGCGCAGGGGGTTGAACCAGTTGACCCGGACCCCTGCAGCGGCCAGCAGTCTGCGATCCCTGTCAGCCAGACCGGCCGCACCAAAACTGTCCAGCAGAAGGGCCACCTTCACACCGCGTTGTGCGGCCCGGATCAGGTGATCCAACCACTGCGTGACCACTTCACCCGACTCCACCAGATAGACTTCCAGCAAAACATATTCGGTTGCCCGGTCTATCTCGGTTAACATGGCAGGGAAGAAGGCCTTGCCCTGATCCAGAAGTTGTAACCGGTTGCCTGCCCGCCAGGGAAAATGCCTTGCCATCACAACTGAATTCCTTATTGAAAAGCGATCATAAAAACCATGCTGAAGCTGCTGTTAAAACCCCTTGTTTATCCAATCAAACAGCTTCTGCGCTGGCCTCTGCTGTTGTGGGTCAAGCCGCACTTCACCCAGCTGCCCATGCCACCCCACCAAAAAGCAGAGACCTATTATATCCTGGCCCGACGCAACATGACCGAACCCCTGCTGCTGGGCAAGCTGGCCAGAAAGCAGGGATTCCCTCCTGTCAGGAGCAGCAACCTCCTGTATCTGGAAGAAGCACCGCCCTGGTTCCGACCCCACCTGGGGCCACAAGCAACAGGGGACTTCCAGAAATTCTGGCAGGATCTGCAAACCCATCCTGAAAAAGAAGTCCAGGTGATTCCGGTCAGCTTTTTCTGGGGCCGGGCACCGGGGCGTCAGGAGTCCCTGCTGAAAATTCTGACTGCAGACAGCTGGGCCGTGATGGGTGGACTCCGGCGTCTTTTGACCGTCATCTTACAGGGTCGGCAGCTGTGGGTGGAAATGGGCGATCCTATCGCTGCTCACCAGGTTGTTACTCCCCAGCAACTCAATCGCAAGGGGGCTGAGTTTGCGGCAGAAAAAAGCCAGCGCCTGCTGCGGTTGTATTTTCGCCGGGTTCGGACACGCGTGCTGGGGCCGGATTTATCCCACCGGCGCACCCAACGCAACACCATCATGGCCAGCACCCAGGTTCGGGATGCCATCCGCAGGGAAGCCGAAACTACCTCGGAAAAAGCGGCCAGAGACCGCGCCCTGCGCTTCATCAATGAAATTGCATCCAATGTTTCCTACCCGGTATTACTGGTGCTGGATCGCTTGCTGTCCAGCCTCTGGAACCGGCTTTACGATGGGGTGCGCATCACCGGCATTGAAAAGCTTCGCGATCAGGCTGGCCGTTATACCCTGGTTTACCTGCCCTGCCACCGCAGCCATATTGATTATCTGCTTTTATCCTACATTCTGTTCAAACAGGGTTTGATGCCCCCTCACATCGCGGCAGGCATCAATCTCAACATGCCCCTCATCGGCCCCCTGCTGCGCCGCGGCGGTGCCTTCTTCATGCGGCGCAGCTTTCGTGACAACCCGCTTTATGCCAGTGTTTTCAATGAATATCTCTACCAGCTTTTCAATCAGGGACATCCGGTGGAATTCTTTATTGAAGGCGGACGTTCCCGCACCGGACGCACCCTGCCCCCCAAACCCGGCATGCTGGCCATGACTCTCAAGGCTGCGCAAAGAGGCACCCACAAACCCCTGCTTTTGATCCCTGTGTACATCGGCTATGAAAAGGTGCTGGAAGGCTCCACTTACCTGAATGAGTTGCGCGGCCAGAACAAAAAGAAGGAATCCCCCCTGGATATCTTTCGAGTCCTGCGCAATCTGCGTCAGGATTTTGGTCAGGTGGATGTCAGCTTTGGTGACCCTCTGGCTCTGGAAGGCGAACTCCTACAACAATTAACCGCACAGGATCGCTACCAGGCCGTTTCACAACTGGGCCGACAAATTGCCACCGGCATCAATCAGGCCGCCACCCTCAACCGGATCAACCTGGTTGCCCTGGCCCTGCTGGCCAGCCATCACCGGGCTCTGGAAGCCGACAACCTGCTGGCACAACTGGAAACCCTGTCTGCTTTGGCGGGGCTGCGCGGTGTGGTTCAGCAACCGGAAGGCGAACCGGCCAGCTGGATCAATTGCTGCGAAAAGCTGGGTTTTATTGAAAAGCTCGACCACCCCCTGGGTTCCATTTATCGCTGCAATGAACGTCAGGGTATCCTGCTGACCTATTATCGCAACAACATCCTGCACCTCTTTGCCCTGCAGGGCTTGGTTGCCTTTTTATTCATCAACCAGAAAACTCTCAGCAGTGAGCAGGTCCACCAGCAAGCCAGCAGTGTCTACCCCATTTTGGCCGCCGAATTGTTTTTACCCTGGAGTCAGGCCGAACTGGAGCCCCGCCTGCAGCAAACCCTGAGGCAACTCACGGAACTGGGCCTGCTGGAGGAAACCCCGGAGGGCTGCTGGCAAAAACCGGCCGAGCACCTGGCCAGCCACCTGCGGCTGCGTTTACTCGCGCAACTGGTACAACCGGCACTGGAGCGCATCTACCTGCTACTGGCTTTGCTGGAAAGGGAGGGCAGCGGCAGTTTAACCTCAGCAGAGCTGGTGGCGACCACTCAACAGATGGCGGAACGCCTCACCTTACTACAGGGTCTGGATTCACCGGAATTTTCCGACAGCCGCCTGTTTGATCAGGCTCTGGTGATCCTGCTGCAACTGGGCTGGTTGCAAGAGGATGAAGAAGAGCGCCTGACCTTTGATGCAGAACTTCTGCAGGCCATGTATCGCGGTCGCCAGCTGTTTGATCCGCAGCTCAGGCACAGCCTGCTGAGCCTGACACGAACCGGGACAAAAAGTTAGTGATCACTCACGCAGAGACTTGAGCGGATAGATATCAAAGCGGTTGGCCTTGCCACTGAGAACCAGACCAGGTTCCTTACCAGCCAGCGGCGGAGCTTTGCGGGGACGTTTGACCACCACCCGGTGGCTGGCCAGGTTCAGGGCCTGATCCAGCAAAAGATCAGCGTCTTCATCCTTGCCCACCAGCTCGCGGAAAAACTGCATCTCTTTTTTGACCTGAGCCGTCTTTTCGGTGTGCGGGAACATGGGATCGAGATAAACCACCTGAGGTGCAAAATCTTCACGACGGGCCAGTCTGTCCAGCTCACAAGTGGCATCGCCTTTGCGCATCTTCAGGCGTGCCGTAACTTCAGCCACTTCCGGATCGGGTGCTGAGCGCTGCAGGGCATCTTCAACCAGAGCCGCTATCCAGGGATGGCGCTCAATGGCCAGCAGATCACAACCCAGACTGGCCAGCACAAAAGCATCACCGGCCAGACCTGCAGTGGCATCCAGAATACGTGGGGTAATACCCGGCTTGAGGCCACAGGCCTTGGCCAGGGCCTGTCCGCGACCGCCGCCATAAATTCGGCGGTGCGCTGTGGCTCCGCTCAGAAAATCGACTCTGACCGGCAACACCTTGGGGTCATCGGCATTGGCCAGGGCCAAGCCCTGCTGATCATAAAGCAGATAAAAACCACTTGCGGGGTTGTTTTCAAGCAGAGGGAGTTGCAGTTGCTCAGACCAGACATGGGCCTGGGGAAAAGCGGAAGGCTGCTTACAAACCAGCATCAGACATAGACATCAACACGACGCCACTCCGCCCAGAGGTGTCCCTGGTGGGCGACTGACCAGTAACCCTGCAGGGCACGGCGTGCAGAAGCCGACAGTTCGGCGGCATCCCAGTCAGGCGTTTCCTCACCGGAAATATAATCAATTTCCGGTGCCAGACGTATCACTTCCGGCCTGGAAGCAGCCTGTTCACCCGCTTTTTCCGGTGTCTGTTTGCGCCGCTTCAGCGGCTGGGGCAAAGGGGCCTGCAGGGAACCCTGAACGCGCATATTCACTCCTGAACCAGGTAAAGGTCGAATCCAGAATATCGACCCCGGTTAATAAAACTTTACTTATAACCAGCAGGGCACCTTGGCCTTGTAATCCAGAAACGCCTGACCAAACTTGTTTTCCAGTGTTTTTTCTTCAGGCCGGATCTGGAAATAATATATCCAGAGTACAAACAGGGGCAACACCAGCAACAGCCAGGGTGAAGAAAGGTAAACACCCCAGGCCACCAGAAGACAGGCAAAACCCAGATACATGGGGTGGCGACTGATCTGGTAAACGCCCCCGGTGACCAGGTTGGAAGCCGCTTCCGGGTTACGCGGATCAACACTGGTGTTGGCGCGTCTGAAGCCCAGCACACCGGCAATACAAAAGTAGCTGCCCACCGCCAGCATCAGACCGGCAACCAGAAAACGCACAGGATGGTAAACCTGAAATTCCGGGGTGACCCAACTGAGCAGCCAGAGAGCCAGTAGCAGCAGCAAGGTCAATAACAAAGGGGGAACCCGTGTGTGCAGCAGAGCCATTTTCATCTCCTTACCCGTGGGTAACCTGATCACGTAAATAAACCGGTTGCCCCTCGGCAGCATCAACCGCCTGACCCTTTTCCCAGGCCACTTGGGCCAGTTGCACCAGAGCCGAGGCACTGGGGTAAACATCAGGCAGTTCCTGCTGAATGCAGCTGCGCAGGATGGGAGGCAGGCGCTCACTGTAACGCGCACCGGAACCAATCAGCAGCCAGTCCTGATCCTCTTTGCCCGGCGGCAACACCTCTTCGGGTTTGCCCAGGGCTTCTGTCATCAGGGCCAGGGGCTGTTGTTCGCCCGCTTCCCAGGCACACCAATAGACCTCGTCCATGCGTGCATCCAAAAGAGTCAGGATCTTGCGGGCGTAATATTTATGCTGCGCCGTCCAGGCCAGGGCTTGCAGGGTCGAGACAGGAAGAATTGGCAGGTCATGCGCCAGGGCCAGTCCCTGAGCCGTTGCAGCAGCAATGCGCAGGCCTGTAAAGGAGCCTGGCCCACGGCCAAAAGCGACAGCATCCAGCTGCGGCAATGACAAATCCGCCTTGGCCAGAAGCTGTTTGATCTGCGGCAGGATGGCCTGGGCATGCTGGCGAGGCAGCAACTGAAAGTCTTCGAAAAGTTCGCCGTCCTTCCATAGCGCTACCGAACAGGCGTCTGAAGAGGTGTCCAGAGCGAGAATTTTGCTCATAAGTCAGCAGTCACGGGTTAAGAATGAAAGGCAGGCAGTATAGCAGGCTGTTGCAGAAACGAGGCCTGAAACTTCAGGCCTCGGGGAAGCTTCTGGCGCGGTTATTGACCCAGAGCTTTCAGCACCTGAGCACGAATGTCTTCGACACTGCCCACGCCCTTGATGCAGGCATATTCAGGCGCCTCTTCAGGGTCCTGTTTGGCCCACGCCTGGTAGTACTCAACCAGAGGTGCAGTCTGCTCGTGGTAAACAGCCAGACGATGGCGAACCGTATCCTCATTGTCGTCTTCACGCTGAATCAGATCTTCACCGGTCACATCATCCTTACCTTCCACCTTGGGTGGATTATGAGTGATGTGGTAGGTGCGACCTGATGCAGGGTGAACACGGCGACCGGCCATACGCTGAACAATTTCTTCATCATCAACGGTAATTTCAACCACATGATCCAGCTTGACGCCTGCTTCCTTCATGGCATCAGCCTGGGGAATGGTGCGTGGAAAACCATCAAACAGGAAACCCTTGGCGCAATCCGCCTGGGCAATGCGATCCTTGACCAGACCAATAATGATGTCATCAGAAACCAGGCCACCGGCATTCATGATTTCTTTGGCCTTCAGACCCAGCTCGGTGCCTTCCTTGACCGCAGCACGCAGCATGTCACCGGTAGAAATTTGCGGAATATCAAATGCTTCACAGATAAACTGGGCCTGTGTCCCCTTACCCGCGCCTGGTGGGCCTAACAAAATTAAGCGCATGTTTGTCTCCTTTTGTGGTGTTTTTTTGGATTAGAGGACAATACAGGGAGTCCCCGCAGCTGACAAGCATTGGGGACTAAGACATAAGGCGAGTAGATTCAGAAAACCTTGAAGGCGCTGATGGCCTCCTGAAGCTTCCGGGTGGTTTGGGTCAGGGCCTGACTTGAGGCTGCCGTAGCCTGGGCACCCTGAGCGCTGGCTTCACTGCCATCGCGAATGCGTGCCAGGTTGGCATCGATCTCGCTGGCCACAGCCGACTGCTCTTCTGCCGCTGCTGCTATCTGCTGGCTCTTGGAATCTATCGCCATGACCCCTTTGAGAATCGAACCCAGTGCCGCATCCACCTGTTCGGACTGTTCGGCTGTTTGCTGGGCCCGTTCACGACTCTTGTCAATATGCCCGACCACTCCATCCACACCCTGGTGCAGATCGGCAATGATTTCGGCAATTTCATGGGTCGAGTTCTGGGTACGACTGGCCAAAGAGCGAACCTCATCGGCCACCACGGCAAAACCGCGACCGGCATCACCGGCCCTGGCTGCCTCTATGGCCGCATTCAGGGCCAGAAGGTTGGTTTGTTCGGCAATCCCGCGAATCACTTCCAGGGCTTCACCAATCCGGTTGCTACGCTCCACCAGGGAGCTGCCCGCCTGGCTGGCATCCTGCAAGGCCCCTGCAAGGCGTTGCATGCGCTCGCTCATTTCACCGACCACCTGCTGACCCCGCTCCGCTTCTTCCCGGGCGGTTCCGGCTGAGGTGGCGGCACTTACGGCATGTTCGGCCACTTCAGTGGCTGTTGCCGTCATCTGGTTCATGGAGGTGGCCACCTGCTGGGTTTCTCCCTGCTGTTCTTCACTGGTGCTGCTGGCGGTGCCTGCATTTTCAGCCACCTGCCCTGCCTGTTGGCTAACCTGGTCAACACTTTCACTGACCATGCTGACCAGTTCGCGCATACGTTGCGACATGCTGCCAAAGGCCTGCGTCAGGGTACCCATTTCATCCTGGGTGGTAGCTTTGGGCGTGACCCTCAGATCACCTTCTGCCAGGGTTTTCACACTGCTCAACAGGCTGCGCATATTGCTGTGCATGGAAACATAAAAACAGGTGTAGAGGTAGGCAACAACAAACAGCTGCAATAACAGCAAGCTTGCCAGAACTATCAGGTTCCGGGTCTGACTGGTCTCGGCTGCCTGTAGAATCTGATCGCCCTCTTCCAGCAATTGACGCCCCACATTCAGCAGCAGTTCACGGGGCTCCAGGCTGGCCTGATAAAACTCTTCCCAGGGCGTATCCAGGTTGACGGCAAAAACCACCTGATCCTCCAACTGGGTCTGGTAATCAGCCAGCCCCTCGCTGACCTGGCTGCCCAGTTGTTGCAGGTTTTCAGCCAGTTCCGGGGCCCGGAAAGCCAGGCTGTCGAGTACGGATTGCCAGCTTTGGGCCTGACGCCCCATTTGATCCAAAACGTCTTCCAGCTCATTACTGCTGCGTGAATCCATGTAGCCTTGAATCAGGACACGGCTGCCATAAGTCCGACCCAGGCTGACGCTGTGAAGCAAGGGAGGCAGTTCGGAATTCAGCAGCATCTGTAGCAGTTGAATTTCCACCCGCGAGTCCCGCATCAGGTCACTGCTTTGACGCAGCTCCTGGGCCACCCGCAACGAGCTGATTACCAGAGGCTGATAATGCGACAGGGCCGTACTCAGGTTGCCCAGGTGATCTTCATGGGCAAAAAGGGCTTCTGCCTGCTCTTCAATCGCCTTGAGGTTGGCGGACAGGTTTTTATCCTGCAGTTGTTGGGAACTGAGACTGTAAATGTCCTGATAGGTGCTGCGCCAGGTTTCCCGGGCCTCTTCAGCCAGGCGGCGGGATTCAGCCAGGTTACGGATTTCCTGCAGTGCCGACAGATCACGGTAATCTTCGGCGGCAGCGACCAGTTGAAGTGTTTGTTCCTGAAGTGCCAGGCCATCTCTTTCCTTTTGCAGTTGCTGCAGGTCATCCCAGAGTTGCTGGATCTGGATGCTGCTGAGTATCAACATAGGCAGAAGAAAAAGGACGGCGACCAACGAGAATTTTGAGAAATAAGCCAGGCGGTTCATTAATGCCATACCTGGTTGCAGCAGTCGTTTCAACATTGCTTGAGCCCTCAAGGTTGCCCTTTGTTATTGTTAATGGCAGCGGTTCACTGCAGGACATGCTGTCTACCTTAGCGAAACCTGGGAAAAAATCAAACGATCGTTTAACAATTTTGCCCATAAATTCACAAAACACTGTAAAGAAAAGTTTTTTCCTGCCCAAAAAAACAGCCCGACCAGTCTGACTGATCGGGCTGTTAGCGCTCTACACAGTTTTGTATTGATTTGTACTGATTAGAGTAACATCTTGCGGATATCACCCAACTGCTGCGACAGGAAGCTGGTAAAGCGGGCTGCATCAGCACCGTTGATGGCACGGTGGTCATAAGACAGTGACAAGGGCAGCATCAGGCGCGGCTGGAAGCTGCTGCCATCCCAGACCGGCTGCATACTGGCTTTGGAAACACCCAGGATAGCCACTTCGGGAGCATTGACGATGGGCGTGAAAGCCGTACCGCCAATGGAACCCAGAGAGGAGATGGTGAAGCAGCTGCCTTTCATGTCATCACCCTTGAGCTGTTTCTTCTGTGCACGTGCCCCCAGATCAGCGGTTTCCCGCGCCAGCTCGTAGATGCTCTTCTTGTCGGCATCCTTGACCACGGCAACCAGAAGGCCATCCGGCGTATCCACGGCAAAACCGATATTGATGTACTTCTTCCAGATCAGGGTATCGCCTTCAGCACCAATCGAGACATTGAACTGGGGGTAGGTCTGCAATGCCAGAGCACAGGCCTTGATAATGAAAGGCAGAGGCGTCAGCTTGGCACCCTGTTTTTCCGCTTCGGCTTTCACCCCTTTGCGGAAGCCTTCCAGTTCGGTGATGTCCGCCTGTTCAAACTGAGTAACATGGGGCACATTCAGCCAGGAACGGTGCAGGTTGACCGCACCCGCTTTGAGCAGGCGACCCATGGGTTTTTCTTCAACATCCCCGAACTTGCTGAAATCCTGAACCGGGACGGGAGGAATTCCGGCACCACCGGCAGCTCCAGGCGCAGCAGCCCCTGCCTTCTGGGTCTGCTGCATGACTTGCTTGACGTAATTCTGCAGATCTTCCTTCAGAATGCGACCCTTGGGTCCACTGCCCTTGACCAGGGCAAGATCCACACCCAGTTCACGACCCAACATGCGCACGGCAGGACCGGCATGCACCGATTTATTGGGTTGCTCAGCCACAGCCGAAGGCTGAGGTGCGGCAGACTGGGAAGCAGGTGCAGCGGTTTGCGACGCTGATTTCTCAGCAGGCTTGTCTGCGGCTTTTTCCGGCTGGGCAGCAGCTGCAGGAGATTCAGTTTCCTGACCGGCCCCTTCGGCCTGCATATAGCCGATCAGATCGCCTTCAGAAACCTTGTCGCCCTCCTTGACCAGCAGCTCCAAAAGCTTGCCGGAAAAGGGGCTGGGCACATCCATGGTGGCCTTGTCGGTTTCCAGAGTGATCAGTGGATCTTCTTCGTTCAGTGAATCACCGGCTTTGACGGCTACTTCGATGATTTCCACCTGATCGTGTCCACCCAGATCGGGTACACGGATTTCTTCCTTGCTGCTGGCTGCTGGCTTGGCCTCTTCTTTGGGGGCGGCCTGTTCAGCCTGGGGCTCAGGTGCTTTTTCTTCAGCCTCGGCCGGTTTTTCTTCTTCGGCCTCCGCTGCACCTTCAACTTCCAGCTCCAGAATATCGGTGCCTTCGTTAACCTTGTCGCCTTCATTGACCAGCAGCTTTTTCACCACACCTGCCTTGGGGCTGGGGATATCCATGCTGGCCTTGTCGGACTCCAGAACGATCAGGGTATCCTCTTCTTCAATCCGGTCGCCTGGCTTGACGTTGATTTCGATGACTTCGACATCATCATTGCCACCAATATCGGGCACTTTAATAATTTCGTTACTCAAGACTTTGCTCCTTAAAATTCGGTCAAGATCGGCCTCAGCAATATAAGGGATCGCATTTTTTCGGATCGATACCGTATTTTTTAATTGCTTCGGTGACTTTCTTGGCTTCAATTTCGCCACGGTCAGCCAGGGCTTTCAGGGCGGCAACGACGACAAAGTGGCGATCCACTTCAAAGAAATGGCGCAGCTTCTCGCGGGTATCCGAGCGACCAAAACCATCCGTGCCTAACACCTTGTAATCGGTAGGCACCCAGGCCCGTACCTGATCAGCAAAGAGCTTCATATAATCGGTAGCCGCAATCGCTGGCCCTTGACGACTTTCCAGTTGCTGCGTGATAAAAGGTTTTTGCTGCTCAGCTTCCGGATTCAGGAAGTTGTGGCGCTCAACCGCAAGAGCTTCCCGACGCAACTCGTTAAAGCTGGTGGCACTCCAGATATCCGCTTCGACATTAAAGTCTTTCTTCAGTAGTTCGGCAGCGGCTTCCACTTCCCGAAGGATAGTACCTGAGCCCAGCAGCTGCACTTTCTGCTTGGCTTTGCCGCCTTCCTTGAGCAGATACATCCCCTTGATGATTTCTTCCTGAATGCCTTTGCGATCCGGCAACTCGGGATGCTCGTAGTTTTCATTCATGATGGTCAGATAGTAGAAGCAGTTTTCCTTATCTTCATACATCCGCTTGAGACCATCCTGAATAATCACCGCCAGCTCATAGCTGTAGGTAGGATCGTAGCTGCGGCAGTTGGGAATGGTGCCGGACATCAGGTGGCTGTGACCATCCTGGTGTTGCAGGCCTTCACCGTTCAGGGTGGTGCGACCGGCGGTACCACCAATCAAAAAGCCTCGTGCCTGCATGTCACCGGCTGCCCAGGCCAGGTCACCAATACGCTGGAAACCAAACATGGAGTAGTAGACATAAAAGGGGATCAGTGGATAGTTGTTGTTGCTGTAGCTGGTTGCTGCGGCTATCCAGGCTGACATGGCGCCCGCTTCGGTGATGCCTTCTTCAAGGATCTGGCCTTTTTTGTCTTCGCGGTAGTACATGATCTGGCCAGAATCTTCCGGCTTGTACTTTTGGCCTTCGGACGTGTAAATACCCAGCTGGCGGAACATGCCTTCCATACCGAAAGTACGTGCCTCATCGGGTACGATGGGGACAATACGCTGCCCGACTTTTTTGTCTTTGGCCAGACCGGTCAGAATGCGCACAAAAGCCATGGTGGAAGAAATCTCCCGACCTTTGGAGCCCTGCAACATGGCTTCATAGGCCTTGTCATCCAGAGCTGGAGCTTGCAGGGCTTCAAAATCACTGCGACGTGCAGGCAGGTAGCCGTTCAATTCTTCACGGGTACGGTGCATGTACTTCATTTCCGGGCTGTCATCGGCCGGTTTATAGAAGGGGACATCTTCCAGCTGGTCGTCACTGAGTGGAATCCCGAAACGATCGCGGAATTTTTTCAGAGTTTCCATCTGCAGGGATTTGACCGAGTGGGTGTCGTTTTTGGCTTCACCGTCATCACCGGTGCCATAGCCTTTCACGGTATGCGCCAGCACCACCGTGGGACGACCGTTGGAGTTGTTAACGGCTTCGTGGTAAGCCGCGTAGACCTTGTAGGGGTCATGGCCACCACGGTTCAGGGAATAAATGTCCTCATCGGTCAGATCCTTGACCATATCCTTCAGCTCCGGGTTTTCACCGAAGAAGTGCTCGCGGGTATAGGCACCGCCGCTGGCTTTGTAGTTCTGGTACTCACCATCCACCACTTCATCCATGCGTTTTTGCATCAAACCCTTGGTGTCTTTTTCAAACAGTGGGTCCCAGTGACGACCCCAGACCACCTTGATGACATTCCAGCCGGCACCACGGAAGACACCTTCCAACTCATCCATGATGCGACCGTTACCGCGCACCGGGCCGTCCAGACGCTGCAGGTTGCAGTTGATGACAAAAATCAGGTTGTCGAGGTTTTCACGACCCGCCAGAGAAATTGCACCCAGAGATTCAGGTTCATCACATTCGCCGTCACCCATGAAACACCAGACCTTGCGATCCAGCATGGGTTTTTGCTCACGCGAATCCAGGTACTTCATCACGTGGGCCTGGTAAATCGACTGAATAGGGCCCAGACCCATGGATACCGTGGGGAACTGCCAGAAATCCGGCATCAACCAGGGGTGAGGGTAAGAGGACAAGCCATTGCCATCGACTTCCTGACGGAAGTTGTTGAGCTGATCTTCATTCAAACGTCCTTCCAGGAAGGCGCGGGAATAGACACCCGGTGCACCATGACCCTGGAAGTAAATCAGATCGCCTTCAAAATCATCTTTGGGGGCTCGGAAAAAATAGTTGAAGCCCACGTCATAAAGGGTGGCGCTGGACATGAAACTGGAAATATGACCGCCAATACCCGGCTTGGCTTTATTACTGCGCATCACCATGGCCATGGCATTCCAGCGCACCAGGGAGCGAACCCGACGCTCCATGAAAAGATCACCCGGCATACGGGCTTCACGATGAACAGGGATGGTGTTGCGATGCGGGGTGGTTATGGAAAAGGGTAACTGAGAACCATCGCGACGCATGCGATCAGCCAGTTGGGTCAGCAAAAACTTGGCTCTTTCTTCGCCCTCATGGGTCAATACCGAGTCCAGTGATTCCAGCCACTCCTGGGTTTCGACTGGATCCAGGTCTTTTACCTCCTGATTCATATAACTTCTCCGCTTGGTTGGATATAAACAGCAATGTAGCCTGACTACAGATACCAGAGATCAGGCCAGAAAAATTCGGTGATTTAAGAGGTTTTCCAGTACAACTGCATCCATCCACCTCTTAGGAAAGCAGAAAAAACCGCGAACTTCATGCTGCAATGCAGCACAAATACTGGGGCGGCAAGCACTTTCCCTCTCTCTTTTCATTCTTGTAATTTTACTACAAAAAAAATCAAATAAAAGCCCTTTTGCAGAAAACAGCACACTCACTGCTTATCTAGCTCCAGAAAATAACCCCAACGGCAGTCACCGCAACCCAAAGGGCCAGGACTCGCCAGACTCTTTCTTTCATCTGTGCCAGCTCCTGGTCCGCCTCTTCAGTCATGATTTCCGGTCTCTGGGCAAAAACATCCCTGGCTTCCTGATCGCGACTCAGAATGCCATAGCCAGTCAGCAATTGACGGTTGAGAAAATCTTCACTGGTCAGCTTCCAGCGCAGCAGATCACTGGCAAACTGGCGCAGACCCAGCAGGGGGCGACTGACCAGAGCCAGACTCAGGCCCATCAATCGCGCTGCAGGCCATTCCAGAACCCGGTGAAAAAGGCTGACCTGTTCATCACAAGCCAGGTCTTCCTGTGCCTGCTCTTCTTTGCGCGCATTGCTGATGGTGCGTTCGCTTAAACGGGCCAGAAGCGCACCCACCGGCCCCAGCAGTAGATACCAGAAAAGCACCAGGAACAGACGGTCAAAGGCAAAATAAATCAAACGCGCAACCACCCGGGCATGCAGTTGGCAGGCATCATCACCCAGATCATTATCATCCAGAATTTCTTCAGCATAATAGCTGGCCGCCTGGTGATCGCCCTGACGCCAGGCAACCATATAGCGCTCAACCCAGACCAGTTCACTGCGCCGCCCCAGAGCATAAAAAACCACCAGCAGATGCACGGCCAGTGTGGGCAAAACCCAGAAGCTTGCATGCAGCCACCACAGCAACAGCCATAAAATCAGAACCCAGGGCAGGACTGCTGCCAGAAATCCGGGTGCAGCACCCAACCGGCAGCCCAGGCGTGCAGCAATCCAGCGTTGCCAACCCAGAAAAGCCCGGTCAAAAGGTCGGGTCAGCTTCTGGCCGGGCATACCTCTCAACACCAGCACTGCCAAGATCACAAAAAATTTCATCCTATAACTCCGATAAATAGCGTTGCCAATCAAAAGCAGGGCCCGGGTCGGTCTTGCGACCGGGGGCAATGCTTGCATGACTGCAGATCCGTTGTTTGGAAATGTGCGGATAGGTTTCCATTAACAAGCGGGTCACTGCCCGTAATTGTTGATACTGAATTTGAGTATAGGGCTGATCATCCGAACCTTCCATTTCGATGCCCAGAGCAAAGTCATTGCAGTTTTCACGACCTTCAAAACACGAACGCCCGGCGTGCCAGGCTCTCTGGTCAAAGCCAACAAATTGCACCAGCTCGCCCGTTCGGGTGATCAAAAGGTGCGAGGAAACCTGCATATCCGCCACCTGAGCAAAATAAGCATGCTGATCAGCCGGTAAAACCCCGGTAAACAATTTTTCGATCCAGCCACCGCCATAGGTTCGGGGTGGCAGGGCTATATTATGGATCACCAGCAGGCTGATTTCCTGGTTGGGTCGGGCGTTGTAAAAAGGCGAAGGGCAAGCTCTTGCTTCCTCCAGCCAGTGATCAACAATTCTCATCGTTTGCCTGTCGTCCGTTTTTTCCAGTCCAGATACAGCCAAGAACTGGCTGTCAGCCTATAATGCCCAGTCTTGAGTGTTTTTATCAATAAACGGAGCCAGGAAATGCAGCAGTTTATTCAGCCACCCGAAACTTCCAGCCTAGCACATCAGGTCAGACTTGCCTTACAGGAAGATGTTGGCTCTGGTGACATCACGGCTCAACTGATACCGGAAGATCGTTACAGTCAGGCCCGGGTCATTACCCGTCAGGAAGGTGTTTTTTGTGGTGGCCCCTGGGTTCGGGAAGTTTTTCGCCAGCTGGATACCCGCGTTCAGGTCAGCCTTCTGGTCAAAGAGGGAGAGCGTCTGGTGGCCGGACAGACTCTTTTCCGTTTGCAAGGCCCGGCCCGCGCCCTGCTGACCGGTGAGCGCACAGCCCTGAATTTTGTCCAGACCCTGTCGGCTACCGCCAGCCATTGTCGCGAGCTGGCAGACCGGGTCGCCCACACCCGCGTGAAGTTGCTGGATACCCGCAAAACCCTGCCGGGCTTACGCCTGGCACAAAAATATGCCGTGACCTGTGGTGGCTGTCACAACCACCGCATCGGCCTGTTTGATGCTTTTCTGATCAAGGAAAACCATATTGCCGCAGCGGGCAGCATCCAGGCGGCAGTCGAGGCAGCTCGCAAGCTGGCCCCCGGCAAACCGGTTGAAGTGGAGGTGGAAAACCTTGCGGAATTGAACCAGGCCCTGAAAGCCGGTGCAGACCGGATCATGCTGGATGAATTCAGTCTGGAACAAACGCGAGAAGCCGTTGCCATCACTCAGGGCCGGGCCGGTTTGGAAGCCAGCGGCAGCATTACCCGCAAGAATCTGGTGGCCGTGGCGGAAACGGGAGTGGATTTTATTTCTCTGGGCACTTTGACCAAGGACATTCAAAGCCTGGATTTATCCATGAGACTGATCGGATGAGCAGCCAACAACAAGAAGGTGTGATCCAGTATGCCTGTCAGCTGCACAAAAAAAAGCGGCATTGGCCTGAATCCCTGTTGGAAGAACTGAACCACTGGCGCAATGAAATGCAAGTCGCAGGCTGGATCGGCCAGAATCCGCAAAGATACCAAGGGCTGGGTTTTGGCAATCTGAGCCTGCGGCAACCCGACCCCCAAGAGCCTGATGCTTTTGTGATTACCGCCTCCCAAACCGGACATCTGGATTGGCTGGATTCGGATGCCTGGCCCTGGGTGATTGCAGCAGACACCCGCCACAACCGGGTTGAGGCAGAGGGTAGCCAACCGCCTTCCTCTGAAGCCCTGAGCCATGCCGCTCTTTATCAGGCCAACCCGGAAATCCAGGCGGTAATACACGGACATGCTCCCGATCTCTGGCAACTGGCCGCCCAACAGTCACTGGCCTGCACCCCGGAAAACATTCCCTATGGCACTCCGGCCATGGCCGAGGCCATCCGTCAAAAGGCGGACTCCTCCTCCGGCCTGGTCGTCATGCTCGGCCATCAGGATGGCCTCCTGGCCTGGGGAAGAAATCTGGCAGAAGCTGCTGAAAAGCTCTACGCTTTACAGTCCAACCCAGGCCAGTAACAATACAAGTCAGAGTTCACAGAAAGGGTAAGTCTTATGTCGGCGACAAGAATTTATGACCAACTCATTATTGGCGGAGGACGCTATGCTGCCTCGCTGCTCAATCAAACAACAGCCAGCGATCAGACCCTTGCTGTAACCGACCGGCAACTGGCTTTCCCGAAAGTGGGCGTGGAGGCAGGTACAGCGGCCCAGCAGCGGGGAGTCCAGTGCGAACTCCTGGCCGGAATGCACGTGGTTGATTTGCGCTATGATTCTCAGGGTCTGCTGCTTGCCAAGACGCCCCAGGGCAAACAGTTGCAGGCCAAAAAGGTCACTGTGGTTGCCGGGGCCAGCACTTTGGAACTGGCTCACCGCATGGGTTATGGGCTGGAGTATTTTCTTCTGCCGGTCAAGGGCTTCAGCTTTGCCGTGGGTGAACAACAGGACAGGGTGCGCTACTTCACTTTCCGAACCCATCCCGACCAGCCTTTGTCATCCCTGGACTTCTGGCGGCTTTTGCGCCTGCACACCAACCCCCTGCCCGTCCTCATGAGTTTATTGAAAAGCGCTGGAATGCGCAGACTGTTACTAACGGGGATGGGGTATCGCCTGCCCTGGATAAAAGACAGGTTGCTTGCCCGCAGAGCCCAAAAACTGAGTGCAGAGGCCAATGCCGAAATAACCATCCTGGGCCCTCTGCCACCCGAACAGCAATTGGTCAACCGCAAGACAGGCCAGCTGGAAACCCAGGAAGTACGCTTACACCCCAGCGAGGATTTGACTTTTATCTTTCCTGCACTGGGTCAGCATGATATTAGCGAGGAGGAACAGAACGAGGAGCAGCAGGAAAGCCTCAGTTCTGATAAATAAAGTTGGTCAGCAGCACCTCGTCAACAATACCTGAACCAACCTCTTCTTCGAGAGCGCGGTTCAGCACTTCTTTCAGCTCCATGCGAATACGTTCCTGACCGCGCGACGTCACCACATTGTTTTCCGACTGACGGGCCAGATTGAGCACTATAGTATTACGCACCAAAGGGATATGCTGCTCTGCAGCCTGGTGAGCACGGGCACTGCCCAGCTCCAGGGTGATGTCCGCTTTCAGATATTTCAGCCGCCCGGGGCCACCATAGTTGGTCACAAAACCGGGGGACAACTCAAGATAAAAAACATCATTCTCAGAAGACTCTTCTTCCTGAGCAAAAGACTGGGCTGGCAAAAACAACAGGCTGAAAGCCAGCAATAGGTACATCAAGGGTGTGCGCATTGTTCTCTCCCTAAGAGCCTCATCAATAGCATCATCTCAAGTTTATAAATTTCCCGCCCCCTAGGCTAGCCTAAGTCACCTCTAAACACGATAGCCAGGGGGTAAAGTCTGGCAATAATTTTGTGCTCCGAAGAATTTTGGCCTTGCACAGCGGCTGATAAATACGTAAAACTAATGGCTCAATAAAACAAGCATCGGGAGTGAATCATGCTGGAATCCTGCAAAAATGCCCAGGAACGTTGGGGTGGTGTCCATCAGCTGATTGACCGCTGGCTCAGTGAGCGGCGTGAACTCCTGGTGAGTTATACCCGCTTAAGCCAGGCTCTGCATGACAATGGCAAGGTGACCACTGCCCGGATTGAAGAATTCCGGGAATTCCTGGTCGATTATTTAAGCGCCGGGCATTTTGAGATTTTCGAGCAACTCATGCACGAAGCCAAGGCCTTCAATGACCAGGAAGCCTTGAAGCTCCTTGACACCACCCTCCCCTGGCTGCATGAATCCACCCAGCAGCTGATGCAGGATGAAGACCACCTGGCTCCCTTAAGCCTGACCGACCTGGAAAAAACCCTGGGGCACACAGGCGAACTGCTGGCTGAACGTTTTGAGCAGGAAGACCTGCTGATTGCCAAACTGCATGCGGCCCACGCCCCTGAAGAATCTGCACAGCTAGTCCAGTGAAATTCCCAGGTTACTGACTCCCTCATTTCTCGCCAGTAACCTGACCCCTTTAAGCAGCGGGTTATGCGGCTGGAACTGGGCCGTCACCTGGCTGAGCAGCTCATCCTGAAAAGCATTTTCATCCGCCATTAGATCCTGGTAACGAATCCACTGCCCCAGCTCTTTTTCATCCAGATCGTCAGGGGCCTGCATCTCCAGATACTGACGCACCGTGGAGCGGGACAGTTTACTGGCGCGCACCGCATTTTCTTCATCCTGTTTAAGCGCCTGCTCAACGGCAACCTCCAGCGCCATGACCGCATCCAGCGCCGGATACACCCCGTAAACCTCAAAATCCTCCGGTTCGGGCTGCAGCTCGGGTAGCTTGTCCTGCTGCACGGCCCAGTTGATTTTGGCATCCTTGGCCAGCAGGCTTTCCCACAAGAGATTCAGCAATTTCTGATACGCCTGGGTGTCTCCAAAAGCCGTTGCTTCGCAGAACAACAGGTAGTTGGGCGCTGCCCTTTGCGCCAGAGCGGTGGCAAAAGCCAACTGTTGCCAGGGCTGCAGACGCCGCAAGCGCTCATTGAAAGAGGGTGGCTTTTTCTCGCTCATGTCAGGCCTCCCAGCCTTCTGCCAGATGCTTGTCTTTCAGGCGCACATAGTTACCGGCTGAATAACTGAAAAAGCGCTTTTCCTTGTCACTGATTGCACGCACCTGACGGGCCGGGCTGCCTGCATAAACATGCCCCGCCTGCAGGGTTTTCCCCGGAGTCACCAGGGCACCGGCAGCAATGATCACTTCATCTTCCACCGTCACACCATCCATGATGATCGCGCCCATACCCACCAGAATCCGGTTGCCCAGGGTACAGCCATGCAGCACGGCCTTGTGGCCGATGGTGACTTCTTCACCTATGACCAGGGGGTAGCCGCCAGGGTTAAAATCACTGGCATGGGTGATGTGCAAAACCGAGCCATCCTGAACACTGGTTCCCCGACCGATGCGAATACGATGCATGTCACCACGAACCACAGCCATTGGCCAGATGGACACATCATCGCCCAGCTCAACATCACCCAGTACCACCGCAGTGGGATCAACAAAAACTCTTTCGCCCAGTTTTGGGGTATAGCCTTGGTAATTTCTGACGGTCATAAAAGATTCAATCCTGCTGTTGATCAAAGAATGGGCACAGCTTACAAGCCCCGACCACTTTGGCAAGTTTTTTGTGCCCCTGCTTGAAACTGGAGCACTAACACCGCATCTCAGTCTGATAGAATGATTTCAATCAATTTTTGCATAGGAAACCCCATGAGTGCCAACAACCCCCTGCTGAACATCACTGACTTACCTGCTTTTGATCAGATAACACCGGAACAGGTGGAACCCGCCCTGGACCAGCTCCTGGCGGCCAACCGCGAAGTGGTGGAAACTGTTCTGGCTCAGGCCAATCCGGACTGGCAGTCCAGCATGGAACCTCTTGATGAGGTCGGGGATCGTCTTGCCCGTGCCTGGTCTCCGGTTTCCCATCTGAACGGGGTCAAAAACAACCCGGAATTGCGGGAGGCCTATGAAAGGTGCCTGCCCAAACTCTCGGAATTTTCCACCTGGTTCAAGCAGCACCCAGGCCTTTATGCCCTTTACAAGCAGTTGGCGGAAAAAGCCGACTCCCTGAAGCTGACCCAGGCCCAGCGCAAGATGCTGGAAAACACCCTGCGTGATTTCCGCTTGAGTGGCATAGAATTGCCTCAGGAGCAGCAGGCGCGTTTTGCCGAGATTCAAAAACGTCTCTCGGAACTCTCCAATCGTTTTTCCAATCATGTTCTGGATGCCACCCAGGGCTGGACGAAACTCATCACCGAAGAAGAACACCTCAGCGGCCTTCCACAGTCAGCCAGGGATTCAGCTGCTGCCGAAGCCCAGGCCAAAAACCTGGAAGGCTGGCTGTTCACGCTCAACTTCCCCAGCCTCCAGCCGGTGCTGACCTACGCCGATGACCGCAAGCTGCGCGAAGAAGTCTATACCGCCTTTGTCACCCGGGCTTCGGATCAAGGCCCCAATGCCGGGCAGTGGGACAATGCTGAACTCATGGAGGAAATTCTTGCCCTGCGCAGTGAAAAAGCAGAACTCCTGGGCTTTGAGTCCTACGCGCACCTCTCTGTAGAACGCAAGATGGCCCGCAGCCCTGAAGAAGTGATGAACTTCCTCACTGATCTGGCCGCCAAAGCCTACCCCCAGGCCCAGCAGGATTTTGCCGAACTCCAGGCCTTTGCGGCCAAACAGGGTGTGGATAAACTGGAACCCTGGGATGTCGGCTATTATTCGGAAAAGCTGCGTCAGGAGCGTTACGCCATCAGCCAGGAAGAACTGCGCCCCTGGTTTCCCGCCCCCAAAGTACTGGAGGGGCTTTTCCAGGTGGCCGGTAAACTCTTTGATGTCGAATTCAAGGCCGACCCCCAGGTCACCACCTGGCACCCGGATGCCCAGTATTTTCAGGTTCTGCGTCAGGGTCAGCCACTGGCCGGGTTTTACCTGGATCTTTATGCCCGGGAAGGCAAACGCGGGGGTGCCTGGATGGCGGATTGCCGCAACCGTCGCCGCCTTTCCCTGCCGTCCGGTGAGGAGCAGATGCAATTGCCGGTGGCCTTTTTAACCTGCAACTTCACACCTCCGGTCAAGGGCCAGCCCAGCCTTTTGACTCACAATGAAGTCACCACCCTGTTTCACGAATTCGGGCACGGTCTACATCACATGCTGACCCAGATTGAAGTGCCTGATGTCGCCGGAATCAATGGGGTGGCCTGGGATGCGGTGGAGCTGCCCAGCCAGTTCATGGAAAACTTCTGCTGGGAAAGGGAAGGTCTGGATCTGATGACCGGCCACCATGAAACCGGTGAACCCCTGCCTCAAGAACTCTTTACAAAAATGCTGGCTGCGAAAAACTTTCAGTCGGCCATGCAGATGGTGAGGCAGCTGGAATTTTCCCTGTTTGATTTCCGCCTGCATCTGGAAAAAAAGCAACCCAGTGCAGCGGACATCCAGGCCCTGCTGGATGAGGTCCGCCAGCAGGTCAGCGTGGTGCCCACGGCTGAATTCAACCGTTTCCAGAACAGCTTTGGGCATATTTTTGCCGGAGGTTATGCCGCTGGCTACTACAGCTACAAATGGGCCGAGGTTCTCTCTGCTGATGTCTTCAGCGCCTTTGAAGAAGAAGGCATTTTTAACCCGGAAACCGGGCAGCGTCTGCGCAGAGAAATTCTGGAAAAAGGCGGTTCGGAAGATGCCATGACCCTCTTCATCAACTTCCGGGGCCGCGAACCCCAAGTGGATGCCCTGCTTCGCCACAATGGGATTCAGGGTTGATGTCTGATCCACGCTTTTTGCTTTTGCATTCTTCCCTGTCCAGCTCGCGCCAGTGGCAACCCCTGGTGGCCGAGCTGGGTGCAAAACGCTGTGTTGCTCTGGACTTGCTGGGTTATGGTCCGGCCATGAAACAGGCCTGGACACGCCGGGAAGTCACCCTGGAAGAGGAGCAGGCGGCCATCCTGGAGCAATTGCCGGACAACTGGCAGGATTTTTCCTGGCATTTGATCGGGCATTCCTACGGTGGGGTCAATGCCCTGAAGCTGGCGCATGATTTCCCCGAACCCATCGCCAGTCTCAGCCTTTATGAGCCGGTGGCCTTCTTTCTTTTGCAGGGTGAGGAGCGCCAGCAGGCACTGACTCTGATGCGAGAGCTGAGTGACCTGCTGGATGCAGGTCAGGCGGACAAAGCCGCCGAACGTTTTATCGACTACTGGAACCAGGCGGGCAGCTTTGCGGCCATGCACCCCAGAATGCAGGAGGCTTTTTCACTGGGCATTTACAAGGTGGCCGCGGACTTTCATGCCCTGATGAACACCCACCTCACCCTGGAACACCTGGCCCGGCAAGTGACCCAGCCCTGCCTGCTGATGCAGGGGGAACTAAGCCAGCCCACGGCCCACCAGGTCATTCAACAGCTGGATTCAGGGCTGACAAACACCCAGGTGGCTCATTTTCAGGCCGGGCATATGGGGCCACTTTCCCACAGTGATGCCATCAACCGGGTGCTTGTCGACTTTCTTCAGCATCACTCCTGAGCGTCGTTCTTGCCAGCCCCTTCATGCTTCCCGGTGTTTTCCAGCTGCTGTAGGGCCTCTGGCTGGTTCTGCATCAGCCTTTCCAGGCGCTCGTTGCCCAGCAGTTGCAAGGGGTTGCAGTCATTGATCACCACCTGCCCCTCCAGCATGCTGCCACGGGAAAACTCCCGGAAAATACAGCGGTTCTCAGCGGGATCATAGTTTTGAATCCAGAGATTGTCTCCCTTCCAGGTGACACCCAGATGATACTGCCCTTCCGGAACTTCCAGCGACATGGAGCCACCATAGCTTTTGACCAGGATCTGTTCCAGATAGAAATAATAAAAGGAATGACTCAGCACCCCCATCACCAAGGCCACGATCAGGGCCAGCTTCACCTTGCCCAAACGCACACTGATCAGGTAAAACACACCCAGAAGTAGCGCAACCACCACCAGCCAGTAAAGATTCGTGAGCATTGCAGACTCCGTATACTTGAGGAATTATCGCTGCAGTATAACCTTCTGGTACTGCCCCTGCTCACCCTGATTGGCACAAAAATCCTGCTCCAGACCATCGGCATAGCGTACCTGCACATTAAAACCGGCTCCCGGCTCATGGTTGAGCAGCAGGGTGCGTGTTTCCCCGGCAGGCAAACGCAGGGATTGAATACTCGACTGCCCCTGGGAGTAACCAAAATCCAGGCGAATATTGTCGATCATCACGTCGCTGTTATTGACCAGTTCAACCTGCATTCCCTTTTCAGGAAGTCCGGCAGACGGCAGGAACAGCCAGGCCAGTAGAAAACCTGCCAGTATCAGAGTCAGTGGATGACGCAGGTATTTTTTCATAAGCTTTGCCTAATTAAATAAAGCCCAGTTTAACCGGTCTGTTCACTGGCTGCGATCAGGCCAAAGGTCGCAGCTTTGATCTGCTTTTGCTAAGCTGGCGCACCCTCACAGTACCGCGACCCGCAATGAATACCGACGAAATCAAAAACATAGGCTTTGGCCGCACTCTCTACCAAATGACCTGGCCGATGCTGATTGGCGTTCTGGCGCTGATGAGCTATCAGCTGGTGGATGCCGCCTGGATTGCTGTTTTGGGCGTCGATCCTCTGGCGGCCCTGGGCTTCACTGTTCCTGTCCAGCAGTTGATTATTGGCTTTCAGGTGGGTCTGGGCATTGCTACCACAGCGATTATTTCCCGAACCCTGGGTGCCGGTGCAGCAGATAAGGCCAGGCAACAGGGGCGGCTTATTCTGATGGCTGGGGTTGGCCTGCTGGCTTTGCTGACCCTCCTCTTGTGGTTGCTGCGCCCCCTGCTGCTCGATTTTCTGGGTGCGGAGAAAGAACTGCGGCCCCTGATTGATTCCTACTGGGCACCCTGGTTGCTGGCGGCCTGGCTGGGTGGCGCGCTCTATCTGGGTTACAGTCAGCATCGTGCCCAGGGCGATACCAAATTTCCCGGCCTGATGATGCTGGCTGTGAGTCTTCTCAACCTGCTGCTGGATCCCTTGTTTATTTTTGTTTTTGATTGGGGCTTGCCAGGTGCGGCCTGGGCAACGGCAGTTTCTTTTGCCTTGGGTGGTCTGATGACTTACCCGAGAATCTTCAAGAAAGGCTGGATCAGTAGCGATCTGCAGGGATTAAATGTGGTGTTGGAAATCCGCAAGCTGTTAGGAACGGCCCTGCCCGCCATGCTCAGTCAATTGATGCCCGCTTTTTCGGCCATCCTGGCCACCAGCCTGGTTGCCGGTTTTGGTACAGCAGCAGTAGCAGCCTGGGGTCTGGGCACTCGCCTGGAATTCTTTTCCATCGTTGTGGTACTGGCGCTGACCATGTCCCTCCCGCCATTGTTGGGACGTTTTTCCGGGGCGGGTGATTGGGATGCGGTGGAGCGCTTGCTGAAACTCGCCGTGGGATTTGTGGTTCTCTGGCAACTGGGCATTGCACTGCTCTGGTTACTGCTCAGCCAGCCGCTGGTCGGCCTGATCACTGAGGAAAACCAGGTCAGTGCACTGGTGCAGGATTACCTGTTAAAACTCCCGGTCAGTTACGCCGCTCTGGGTGTCTGCATGTTGATGGTTTCCGCCAACAATGCCCTGGGCATGCCTTTAAGAGGCCTGGCCACATCCATTCTGAGGCTGTTTGCCTGCTATCTGCCCTGCCTCTGGCTGGGTGCGCAAATAGCTGAGATTTCTGGGCTTTTCACCGGTGCCCTGGTCGGCAATCTTCTGGCTGGCCTTCTGGCCTGGATGATCTATCGCCGGGGAATCACCCTGCTGCGCTCTCATGGAAGCAGCGTTTAACTTCCTCGGCAATCATCCGCAGTCCTTCCGCGACCTGCTCATCATTCTGGGAGTAGGTCACCCGTAAGCATTCATGGCGATGCTGCCAATCGTCTTCATTGGGCATACCGGGGAAAAAATAATGCCCGGAAACCACCAGCACACCCCGCTCCTTCAGGCGTTGGTAAAGTTCATGGCTGGAGATGGGCAGGCCAGGGAACCAAAGCCAAAGGAACATGGCCCCTTCCGGCTGGTGGATGTACCAGGGGCAGGCATCGGCAAAGGCTTCGTGAAGCACCGCAACGGCCTTGTGCATCTTGGCCTGATACCAGGGTTTGACCTGATCCCGACTCAGTGAAAGGATCTCACCGGAACGCACCAGGTTTTCCGTCAACTGGGGGCCAAAACTGCCGGTCGCCAGGTTGAGAATGGCATTGGCACCGCTCAGGGCGCGGATGATTTCCGGGCAGGCAATCACGATCCCCGTGCGCGCTGCCGGCAGACCCAGCTTGGACAGACTCAGGCAGAGCACCGCCTGTTCATCCCAGAAAGGCGTTACCTGGGTGTAAACCAGATCGGGGAAGGGACTGCCATAGGCACCATCAATAATCAGCGGAATATCCCAGTCTCTGGCCAGGGCATGCAGCTTGTTGATTTCTTCATCAGTTAATACATTACCGGTGGGGTTGGTGGGGCGGGAAACACAAAGGGCACCCACCCGCTCATCCAGCGCCAGCTGATCAAAGTCCACCCGATACTTGAAGGTATACTCGTCCAGGTACTCAATCATCGGGCGTACACTGCGAAAGGTATCCGCTCCCAACCCGGCATCGGCATAGCCCAGGTATTCAGGAGCAAGCGGAAGCAGGATCTGGCGCTCTTCGCCTTCCGGTGTGGTTCCGGCAAAGAGGTTAAAAAGCATGAAAAAAGCGGCCTGACTGCCATTGGTCAGGGCAATGTTTTCTTCGCTCAGGTTCCAGCCATAGGTTTGGTTGAGCAGATCCTTCAGAGCGCTGATGAAACGCGCTTCGCCCTGGGGCGCATCATAGTTGCCCACCAGACGGGCAAAGGCTTCAGGATCTTCGGCAATTTTCTGGAATTCCTCACGCAAACGCTCTTGCACGGGCGGAAAGTGCCCCGGATTGCCACCGCCCATCATGATCATGGGTTGATCACCGGCCATGGCTTTGCCCAGGTCATCCATCAGACTGTTGATTCCGGCCTCCTGGGAAAACTTCTTGGCAAAAGCGGTCATCTTCATTCTTCCAGGCCTCCCAGAAAGTTTTTTGCCTGCTGCTGGGTCATGACTTCGGTGGTTTCGGTTTCCACATCATGCAGGATCACCAGCTCCCCTTTTTGCATCTGCTGGCGTAATTGTTCCACCCACTGGCTACTGGTCTCTTCACTGGTGGTGTCATAACCCTGGCGGGTGACAAACACCTCCAGCAGAGCAGCCAGAGTCTCGGCTTCCAGCAGGGTGTAAGGGATTTCCACAAAACGCTGATGCATGAATTTCAACCTTCTTGCTTTTTGAGTAAATCCAGCAGTTCTTGTTCATCCATCACCGGCACCCCAAGAGATTCAGCCTTGCTGAGTTTGGAGCCGGCTGCAGCACCGGCCACCAGTTGACTGGTTTTTTTGGAGACACTGCCGGAGACCTTGGCACCCAGGGCTTCCAGTCGCTCCTTGGCCTGATCACGGGTCAGGCTTTCCAGGCTGCCGGTCAGCACCCAGGTCTGGCCGCTCAGGGGCAGATCTTCACGGCGCTGTTGGGTTTCCTGCCAGGTTATCCCTTGTGAGAGAAGGTCTTCAAGAGTGTCCTGATTATGAGGCTCATGAAAGAAGACACGGAGATGCTGGGCAACGATGGGACCAACATCATCGACTTCCAGAAGCTGCTCCTCGCTGGCCTGCTTCAGGGCATCCAGGCTGCCGAAATACCGGGCCAGACTGGCGGCTGTGGCTTCACCCACTTCACGAATACCCAGAGCATAAATAAAACGTGGCAAAGTGGTTGCTTTGCTTTTTTCCAGAGCCTCGACCAGATTCTTCGCTGATTTTGCGGCCATACGCTCCAGACTGGCCAGTTGTTCAACCGTCAGGCGATAAAGGTCAGCAGGTGTTTTCACCCATTCTTTTTCCACCAGCTGATCAATCAGTTTTTCACCCAGGCCTTCGATATCCAGGGCCTTGCGGCTGGCAAAATGCTTGAGAGCCTCCTTGCGCTGGGCAGCGCAATAAAGGCCACCGGTGCAGCGGTAAGCGGCTTCACCTTCGGCCCTTTCCACATGCGAGCCGCACACAGGGCATTGCGTTGGTGCATGAATACTGCGGGCCTCGGCAGGGCGTTCCGCCAGGATCACCTTGGCCACCTGGGGGATGACATCCCCGGCCCGGCGCACGATGACCTGATCGCCGATGCGCACATCCAGACGCGCTATTTCATCCATATTGTGCAGGGTGGCATTGGATACGGTGACACCGGCCACCTGCACCGGTTCCAATCGGGCTACCGGTGTCACTGCGCCGGTTCGCCCCACCTGGAATTCCACATCCAGCAGGCGGGTGATTTCTTCCTGGGCCGGGTATTTGTAGGCCGTGGCCCAGCGCGGCTCGCGGGCACGAAAGCCCAGCTCGGCCTGCAGACGCAGGTTATTGAGCTTGAGTACGGCTCCATCAATATCAAAAGGCAGTTGGTCGCGTTTTGCAGCCAGCTGGTCGCAGTAATCCTTCAGGCCCGGATAACCTTTGACCACGTCCAGTTCACTGCTGATTTTGAAACCCCAGTCAGCCAGCTTCTGCATGGCCTGAAAATGGGTTTCCCTGTCATGGCTGGCACTGATGCGCGCTACCTGATAAGCCGTGAATTCCAGGGGACGCTTGGCGGTCACACGCGGGTCCAGTTGGCGCAGACTGCCTGCGGCTGCATTGCGGGGGTTGGCAAAAACCTTGTCATCCTTGTCCCTGGCGCGATCATTCATTTGCTCAAAAGCAGCACGCGGCATGTAGACTTCACCACGAACTTCCAGCAAATCGGGCCAGCTGTCTGCAGGGCCTTGCAGACGCAGGGGGATGGAGCGAACCGTTTTCAGGTTTTCGGTGATGCCTTCACCGCTCTGGCCGTCACCCCGCGTGACACCCTGAACCAGAATACCCTGTTCATAGGTCAAACTGACCGCCAGGCCATCCAGCTTGGGTTCACAACAGAATTCGGGGTTGTCCGCGGCTCGACCCAGATCGCTTAGACTGTCCTGAATGCGTTTCACGAAGGCTTGCAGGCTGGCATCATCAAAGACATTCCCCAGAGAAAGCATGGGCACCTGGTGGTGCACTTCCGGGAAACTGCTGAGAGGTGCGGCCCCCACCCGCTGGGTGGGAGAGTCCGGCGTCACCCACTCAGGGTGTTTCTCTTCCAGTTGCTGAAGCTCGCGAAACAGCCGGTCATACTCAGCATCCGGAATGCTGGGATCATCCAGCACATAGTAGCGATGGTTGTGTTCATGCAGCTGACTGCGCAGCTGGTGCAAACGTTGCGGGTCTTGCTGGGCGGTCATGGGCGTTCCACAAGCAATTACTGGTCTTTCCGGGCCTTAATGGCTTTCAAGCGGGTTTTGCGCTCGAAATCCTGGATGCGTTGACGGTAGTGTTCAATGGTTTGCAGCGTCAGGTTGCTGCGCTGTTCATCCTGAAGTTCTGCACCCCAGTTGCGCTCAAACACCCGTGCGGTTTCCAGCATGCGCTCAAAAATGGCCTGGGGCTTATTGGTGTTGGGCAGGGCCATCACCAGCACCACTCCAAAGCTGGTAAATTCATCCATGGCCTTCTTGTCAAAAGTACCGGGGCTGAACATGTTGACCAGGGAGTAACCCAGCACCGATTTACCCTGCTCCATTTCCACATAATGGAAAAAACCCGAAGGGCTGAGCTGCATGCCGATCATATCCATCAGATAGGCCAGCTTGGAGCCCTCGAAGGGCAGGTCTTCAGGAGCATTGATGTTGATGGTCAAAAACTCTTCAGCCTTGCCCCAGGCCAGTTGTTCCAGGCTGACCAGCAGGGAAGAGCGCAGCTCCTCATCGCGCTGGTCCGTTTCCGGCTTGGCTGGCTCGGGCTCGGGTGTTGCCGGTTTTTTGGGCTCGGGCACTTTATCCTCGGGTTCGGCAGCCGCTGGTGCGGGCTGGGTTTCTGGCGGCTGGCCTGGGTGGGGCTCAATATCAAACAGGTCATCCACTTCCGAAGGGTCCAGGGGCCGACCATCAGCTTGCTGTTCTTCCGTGACCGGGGAAGACTGGTTTTGCAGTTCCTCCTGGAATTCCTGGGCGGTACGTCTGGCTTCGGCATCAAACTCCGGGTCGCGCTCAAACAGGCGACGAACCTCATCAACCGACATGGGGCTGACTTCCGGGTTGGCATCCAGATCCGCCTCCCCCTCTTCCAGTTGCACGGTGTTGCGCAACACGGGAATGGGGTCGTCATCAAAGACGTTGATTTCATCAAACAGGGGGTCAAGATCCTGGCGTGACTTTTTGATTTCAGGATCATCAATACCGGGTAGTTCGCGTGCCAGCTGTTCGCGTCTGGCCTGCTCTTCAGGATCGTCATAGTCGTCCTGCTCACCCCGACGGGCAGCAGCGCGTTTGCGACGAAGAGCATCAAGTAATATCAGCAGGAAAACCGCTGCACCCAGCAGTAGTAACCCTTCTTGCAAACCCATAGAAAAATTCAGCCCCTGAAATAAAAGTAAATGCCTGCTTATATTGGATTAAGCGCATAATCTTAGCAATTTTGTGCACCTGCTTACAGCAAAAAAACTAGCTGGCAACCATAGCAGAAGCTTCATCCAGGTCAACGCTCACCAATCGGGAAACGCCTGGCTCCTGCATGGTAACACCCATTAACTGATCTGCGCTTTCCATGGCCTGTTTATTGTGGGTGATGTAGATAAACTGAATGCGCTCGGACATGTCCCGAACCAGTTTGGCATAGCGCCCGACATTGGCATCATCCAGGGGGGCGTCCACTTCATCCAGCATACAAAAGGGGGCCGGATTGAGTTCAAAGATGGAAAATACCAGGGCCAGGGCGGTGAGTGCCTTTTCACCCCCTGAAAGCAGGTGGATGGTGGCGTTCTTCTTGCCGGGAGGCCGTGCCATGATGGCCACACCGGTTTCCAGCAAATCATCGCCGGTCAGCTGCAGCCAAGCTGTTCCACCGCCAAAAACCCTGGGGAACAGCTCCTGCAGACCCTGGTTGACCTGCTCAAAGGTGGCCTTGAAGCGTTGCCGGGTTTCCTTGTCAATACGCCGGATGGCCTGATCCAGGGTTTGCAGGGCATCGGTCAGCTCGGCATGCTGGGCATCCAGATAGCTTTTGCGTTCATACTGCTGGTCGTATTCTTCTATCGCAGCCAGGTTGATGGCTCCCAGCCGCTTGATGCGTGCCTGGGTGTCTTCCAGTTCATGCTGCCAGCGGGATTCCAGGGCCTCTTCCGGCAGGGTTTCCAGCACTTCTTTGAGGCTCAGTTCCTGTTCGGCCAGACTGTCCAGATGGCTGTCGCGTTTTACCATCAAACCTTGTTGCTGCAATCTTTCCTGTTCCAGCAGGTTGCGCAGCCTTTCCAGTTCGCGATCCTGCTGGCTGCGTTCCTGTTCCAGCAGCCGCTGTTCTTCCTGGGCCTGCTGTTGTTGCTGGCGTAGCTGCTGAACTCTGTCTTCCTGTTGCTGATGGATTTCCAGCAACTCCTCCAACTGCTGCATCTGTTCGTTGCCGGGTTCGGTGGCCGCTTCCAGATCCAGTTGCAGCTGTTCTTTTTTGCTTTCATAACCGGCCAGCTGTTGCTCCAGGCGCTCCAGGGCCTGACCGGCAGCCACTTCCCGGGTCATCAGCTGTTGCTGTTTGATGCGGGCTTCCTGCAGGGCAGCCTGACGCTGCTTGAGCTGCTGACGTTTATGTTCGCGCTGGTGGCGTAGCCCATCCCGGTGTTGCTGCTGCCCCTGGCGCGCTTCACTGTTTTCTTCGACTTTCAGCAAGGCTTCCTGCCAGACTTCCTGATCCTGCTGCAGGGTTTCCAGGAGTTCCTGCTGTTCTTCCTGCAACTGCTGGTGTTCTTCCTGCAACTCGCTTTTGCGTTCAAGCGTGTGATCCAGCTGTGTTTGCAGGCTGGCCTGGCGGCTGCTCAGATCATTAAGCTGCTGTTGCAGGGGTTTGCGCTGCTGAAGCAGGCTTTGCAACTCGGCTTCACTGGCCTGGAGTTGTTCTTGAAGCTCCGCCTCCCGGTCCTGTTGTTCAGCCTGCTCTTCTTCCAGAAGTTCGGCGCTGGCCTCCAGCTGACGCAGCTCCTGTTGACGGGCCAAAACGCCCAGGTTGCGGGCATTTTCCGCTTGCAGCACCAAGCCGTCTGCAAAGACTCTTTCACCCTGTGGCGTCACCAGGCTCTCTCCATCCTGCAAGCTGTTTCGGGCAGACCAGGCCAACGAGAGATTATCCACCACCCCGATTCTGTTGAGCTGCTGCTGCAGGCTGGCGGGTAGGGAGGCACTGTTTTGCAGTTTGCTCAGCAGGCTGGTGGGGTTTTGCTCTGGCGGGGCATCAGAGTGCTGCTGGTAGAGGCGCAGGTCACCACTGGGAAGGTCCACCAGTTGCTGGGCCAGATTGGCATCCAGGGGCACTGGGGACAGGAGTGCAGCCAGCTCACCCTGCAGGCAGGTTTCCACGGCCTTTTCCCAACCGGGCGTCACCTGGAGCCATTCGCCCAGACGCGGCCAGTCCTGCAGTTGTTTTTGCTGCAGCCAGGTTTCCAGTTCGGCATCCTGGCCTTCAAGTTCGGCCTGTTGCAAAGCCTGCAGAGAAGCCAAGCGCCCTTTTTGCTGCTGCAGCTGGGTTGCCGTTTGTTGGCTGGTCTGACGCAGTTGTTGCAGCTCTTCCTGAAACCTTTCCTTGTTGCTGCGGGTGGCTTCCTCCCGCTCATCCAGCTGCAGCAGTTGGGTTTCCAGGGTTTCACGTTCCAGCTCCAGGGCGTCCAGCTGCTGTTCGGTTTCTCCTGATCCGGGCAATTGCTGCTGGTGTTCATCAAGCTTTTGAATGCGTTGACGCAAGCTTTGCAGACTGCGTTCGTGTTGCTGAATTCTGGCCTGCGCCAGCGTCGCCTGGCTTTGATCCTGTTCGACCCGGCCCAGAAACGCTTCCCAGCTCAGATCCAGCTCGTGAAGCTGTTCTTCCAGTTGGTCCAGGCCTTCCTGCTCCAGCTCTTCCGCCTCACTCAATTCTTCCAGTAGGGGCTGGGTGTCTTCCAGTTGCTGTTGCAGCTGTTTACGCTCTTGCTGATCTTCCTGCAGGGCCTGACGGGATTTCTGCTCTTCGCGGGCCAGTTCTTCGAGTTCCTGCTGCAACTGGCGCTCGCGTTGCTGGCGATGGGCAAGGCCCTGCTCCAGGCGCGCAATCTGCAGGCTGGTGTCGGTGAGCTGCTTTTGGGCATGATCCAGGGCATCCGTGGCCTGGGCCTGTTTTTCACGGCTGGTTTCCAGACGGGCCTCGCCCTGACGCAACTGCACCAGGCAGGACTCCTGCTGCAGCTCATAATTGGAAATCTGTTCCAGCACACCAACCAGGCGCTGGTCGGCTTCGCGCCAACGCAGCACGGCCAGTTCGGATTTGAATTTGCGCTCGTTTGCCTTGAGCTGTTGATAACGTCGGGCCGCTTCGGCCTGACGACCCAGGCGCTCCAGTTGGCGGCCCAGTTCTTCGCGGACATCCTCCAGCCGCTCCAGGTTATCCTGGGTGCGGCGAATGCGGTTTTCAGTCTCACGACGACGTTCCTTGTATTTGGAGATTCCGGCCGCTTCTTCCAGATAAGTACGCAATTCTTCAGGTTTGGCTTCAATCAGGCGAGAGATCATGCCCTGTTCAATGATGGCATAACTGCGCGCACCCAGCCCGGTGCCGAGGAAAAGGTCGGTGATGTCCCGGCGGCGGCATTTGCTGCCATTCAAGAGATAACTGGACTGGGCTTCGCGCGTGACCACGCGCTTGACGGAAATTTCCGCATACTGGGCGTAGGCTCCGCCCAGCTTGCCTTCGGAGTTGTCGAACAGCAGCTCAATGGAAGCCTGACCAACCGGTTTGCGATTGCGGGAACCATTGAAAATCACATCCGTCATGGATTCGCCACGCAGGTATTTGGCCGAAGACTCGCCCATCACCCAGCGCACCGCATCGATCACATTGGATTTGCCACAGCCATTCGGCCCGACAATACCCGTCAGGTTGCTTTTGAAGCTGACCGTGGTGGGGTCCACGAAGGATTTGAACCCCGCCAGTTTGATGGATTTTAGCCGCATGCCTTTCCGTGTTAGTGGTTACCAACAACTATTGTAGCTGCTGATTGATTTCCACCTCAACCTGCTGCTGACCTTGGACCTGCAAAACATCGGTTTGCCCTTCCCAATCACCTTCCTGAGCCTGGGGGCGACCTGAGTTGGAAATCCGCGCCTGGATCACCACCTCATCCACCGAGGAGAGGTTGTTATCAGCACTCATGGCCTGCTGATCACTTAGGTAGACGGTTGCTGGCAGGTCGGAAACCCGCAGGCGGGTGACAGCAACGGGTGCTCCCCGACCTTCCTGGGGATGAGCAAAGACAAAGACAGTGGCTCTGGGGTCCACCAGCAGTTTGGCCGCATTACTCAGGCTGACCTCAACATTGAAGCCGACGCCACCTTCTTCCAGCGGTTCCATACCCAAACGCTGGCGGGTCTCATTAACGCCTTCACGCAAGGATTCCCGGGCATTGGCCCCCTCGGCACGGCGCAGCGCTCTTTCCCAGTAACGCCGGGCTTCATCCCATTCCTCTTGCTGGTAGGAAGCCATACCCAGCAGACTCAGAACGGCAGGCTCACCGGGATCAAGTTCCAGGGCCTCATCCACCAGTTGCTGGACTCTGGAGCTGAGGGTATTGCCATCGGCAAAATACAGAGCCTGGGCTTTCTGGGCCAAAAGCCGGGCATTGGGACCCTGCAAACGCAGTAGTTCAGTAAAAGCATCGGCAGCCTTTTCCAGGCGTCCCATATCCATATAGATTCGTGCCAGCAGGGACCAGCCCTCAACATCATCCGGGTTGGCTTGAACCGTATCTTCCAGGCGCTTAAGCAGGCTGCCGAAATCCTGCTGACCTTCGCGGATCAATTCCTGCTGGGAGTAATAGGTTTGCAGAGCGGGCGCATACCCCACCTGGGTGTACAAAAATCCGGCAGAGGCCAAGCTGACCGCCAGTACGGCCAGAGTGGCCATCGCCACAACCTTTTTGCCGGGAAGCTGCCAGCGCTGGTGTTTCTCTTCCCCGGCATCATCCAGCAGCAAGTCTTCAACTTCCGCTTTCAGAGTGGCGTAGTCAGCCTCGGTGATCCGGCCTTCTTCCAGATCCAGTTCCAGCTGAGCCTGTTTTTGCTTGTAGATGTCAATGTTGGCCAGTTGTCGGGCATTTTCCTGGGCCACCAGGCGTTCTGTCAGTCGGGGCCTGCGCAGTGCCGGCCAGATCAGAAAAAGTCCGGTCATTAGGGCCAGCAGGATCATGCCGATCCACATTCCAGTCATGATGAGTCCTTAGAATTGGATGGTGAGGATTTTTCCGAGTCAAGCTCAAGAATCTTTTTCAGTTTCAGCTGCCGCTCTGAAACCGAGTCATTCTGGCTGGCCGGGGCCTGCTTTTGACGTGAGCGCGCCAGAAGCACCAGAATCACAAAACCGCTGAGTATCAAAAATGGTGGCAGGAACCAGAGTATCCAGGTATCACCGCGAACCGGAGGCTTATAGAGGATGAATTCACCAAAACGCGCTTTCAGATGTTCAAACACCTCTTCATCCGTGTAGCCTTCTTCCAGCAGCTGATAAAGCTCCTGGCGCATGTCATAAGCACTGGCCGACCCTGAGTCAATGATGCTCTGGTTCTGGCACTTGGGACAACGCAGTTCGGCTCCCAGCTCATGGAAACGGACGCGTTTTTCTTCACTGCTGAAATCATAAAGCTCGATTGCGGCCTGAGCCGCGGGTATCAGGAAGAGCAAAAATAAAAGAACTACTGCGCGTTTTGCCATTTACGCACCTCCGGCAGGATGGTTTCATCCACCAGTTGCGGGGTGACTTCCCCGGACAGCTGGTAACGGACAATGCCTTCCTTATCAATCAAAAAAGTTTCCGGGGCGCCGTAGACACCCAGATCAAAAGCCAGGGCGCGAACCCCGTCCGGCTCAAAGAGGTTCAGAGTGTAAGGATTACCCTGCTGAGCCAGATACTGGAAAGCCTTGGGACGTTCATCCTTGTAATTCAGGCCCACCACCGGTACGCCTTCCTCGGCCAGGCGTATCAGCTGATCATGCTCTTCATAGCAGGTCGGGCACCAGCTTCCCCAGACATTCAAAAGGAAAACCTCACCCAGCAGATCCTCCCGACTCACCTTGAGATCCTCGTTATCCAGGCGCGGCAGGGTAAACTCAGGTAAAGGTTTGTTCAGCAGAGCTGAATCCCGCGCCGCGGGGTCCATGCTCAAACCCTTGTAAAGAAAAATACCCAGACCAATGAAAATGATCAGAGGCAAAAACAATAAAGCTCGCTTCATGGTTTCACTCCGGGTTATTCGGGCACACGCACTTTATAGCGACGATCGGTGACGGCCAGAATGGCGGCCAGACCGGCAATGAAAGCACCCCACCAGATCCAGCGCACAAAAGGCTTGTAGTGGATGCGCATGGCATAGGCGTCTTCAGCAACCGGCTCGCCCATGGCCACGTAGATATCCTTGAGAGGCCCCCAGTCGATGGAGACCTGGGTCATCGGCATACCCCGAACGTGGTAGTTGCGCTTTTCGGGAGTCAGGGTTCTGTGCAGACGACCCTCACTGTCACGCATTTCGATGGTTGCGGTATCCGCCGAAAAGTTGGGGCCTTCCCGCTCGCCCAGTTGGGTCAGGGTAAACTCGTAGTCTTTGACCTTAACCGGCTCACCAATAGACATGCGCACATCCCTTTCCTCGCCATAATTGGCCACCATGGTGACCCCCAGAACAATCAGCGCAGCACCCACATGACCCCCAAACATACCCCAGCGGCTGCGGGAAATGCCACGCCAGCCCTTTTTGCCACGGGAAGCTTCCCAGATATCGCGAAGACTGGTGGTGACCACCCAGAAAAACAGTGTCAGGCCCAGGGCAACCCAGATGCTCCAGCTCCCATCATAAACCCAGGGCAACAGAATGAAGCCCAGCAGTAGAGAAATCGCTCCAGACAGCCAGATTTTTTTCCGGAGCTTGTCCAGACGCATGCTTTTCCAGTCACTCACCGGCCCCAGCCCCATGAATACCCCCAGCAACAGCATCAGGGGAACGAAAAGGGCGTTGAAATAGGGAGGGCCCACCGAGATTTTACCCTGATTCAGAGCATCCATGAGCAGGGGGTAAACCGTACCCAGAAGCACCGTCAGGGTTGCCACCACCAGAATCACATTATTGGCCAGCAGGAAGACATCCTTGGAAATCAGCGAGTAGCTGGCCCTGGCTTTCAAAGTCGGCACTCTCAAGGCGTAAACCAGCAGCGAGACACCGATGGTGACCCCCAGCAGCAACAACAGAAACAGGCCACGATCCGGGTCATTGGCAAAAGCATGCACGGAATTGAGTACACCTGAGCGCACCAGGAAGAAACCCATCAGACTGGTTGAGAAGGTGGCTATGGCCAGCAATACCGTCCAGCTCTTGAAGAGACCCCGCTTTTCGGTCACCGCTAGAGAGTGCATCAGGGCAGTACCCAGCAGCCAGGGCAAAAGGGAGGCATTTTCCACCGGGTCCCAGAACCACCAGCCGCCCCAGCCCAGCTCGTAATAAGCCCACCAGGAGCCCAGGGCAATGCCGCAAGTCAGAAAAGCCCAGGCCACGGAAGTCCAGGGGCGGCTCCAGCGTGCCCAGGCTGTGTCCAGCTTACCGCTCCAGAGGGCGGCAAGCGCAAAGGCAAAGGTCACCGCAAAACCCACATAACCCATATACAACAGAGGCGGGTGGAAAATCAGCCCTGGATCCTGCAAAAGGGGATTGAGATCCGCACCATCGGAAGGAATTTGCGGCAGATAACGATCAAAGGGATTGGAAGTCAGGATCACAAACAACAGCATGCCGATACTGACAAAACCCAGCACCGACAGAACCCTGGCCAGAACTTCCGCAGGCAGCCCTCTGGAAAAACTCACGGCGAAAGTCCAGCCCGCCAGAATCCACAGCCATAACAGCAAGGAACCCTCATGGGCACCCCAGACGGCACTGAGTTTATAGAACCAGGGCAGGGCTGAATTGGAGTTGTTGGCGACGTAAGCCACACTGAAATCATCCACCAGAAAACTGACACCCAGAAAAACCAGGCTGACGGTCAGTAAGGCAAACTGTGCCCAGGCTGCGGGCTGGGCATAGGCCAGCCATAAAGGCTGGCGGGTGATGCTACCGGCCAGTGGCAACAAAGCTTGTACACAGGCCATGACCAGGGCAAGAATCAATGCAAACTGCCCCAGCTCCGGCAAGTAGAGTATATCCATCAAAAAAACACCCTGGTTGAATTAGTAAGACTCGTCGGAAGATTTGTTCTTGGCATAGGGCGAGTGATCGGGCATTTGACCGGCCGCCTCCAGAGCTTCGGCCACCTCCGGGGGCATATAGTTTTCATCATGCCGTGCCAGCACCTCAGTCGCCACCAGCTCCTGCCGGTCATTCAGACGACCCACCGCAACCACGCCCTGGCCTTCACGAAACAGGTCGGGAAGTATCTTGTCGAAGGTAATCCAGATCTCTTCATTGTTGTCGGTCACTGCAAAGCGCACCTGCAAGCTCTCAGTATCCCGCTGGACACTGCCTTCAACCACCATTCCCCCGGCGCGAATTTCCCGATCCTGGGGAGCCTCACCCGCAACAATCTGGGTGGGCGCAAAAAACAGGTTGATGTTGGAACTCAAGGCGTAGAGGGTCAGGCCAACGGCCAGGGATACCCCGCCCAGCATCAAACCCAGTAGCCATAATTTTTGCTTGCGTTTCGGCGTCATGCTTGCTCACCTTGTTGCTCAGTGATTGAGGGGGAAGTTTCTTGCTGCCTGGTTTCGCGTTGGATCTGGCGTTGCAGCTGCTGTCGTGTTGACCTCAGCCGCCACCAGGGCAGCAGAATATTCAACAGCATCAAAAGTAAACTGATGGCAAAGGAACTCCAGACATACAGAGCATGGCCACCCATATTGAAGAACTCGGACAAACTATCGAAATACATGGTTCACTTCCGTTGCAATAATTCTTTAACCCAGCCGGATTTCTGCTCGCGCTTCAACACTTCCGACCTGGCGCGCAAAAGCACCGACCAGCCCAGAAAGGCATAAAAACCCAACACCATGATCAGCAGCGGCACCCACATGGAAGCAGGCATAGCCGGTTTTTCGGTCAGGGTGAAGGTGGCGGGCTGATGCAGGGTATACCACCAGTCCACCGAGTATTTGATAATGGGAATATTGATGACCCCCACGATGGCCAGCACAGCACAGGCCTTGGCCGCCACTTCCTGGGGTTTCAGGGCTTCCCTGAGCGCCATCACCCCCAGATAAAGAAAGAACAGAATCAGCATTGAAGTCAGCCGGGCATCCCACATCCACCAGGTTCCCCAGGTGGGTACGCCCCAGATAGCTCCCGTGACCAGGGCAATAAAAGTCATGCTGGCACCGACAGGGGCCAGAGACTGGGCCACCACATCAGCCATTTTTATCTTCCAAACCAGCAGTACAACCCCGGCGATGGCCATCATCATGTACACCGACTGAGCCAGCAGGGCCGCAGGCACATGAATGTAAATAATCCGAAAACTGTTCCCCTGCTGATAGTCCATGGGCGCGTATGCCAGCCCCCAGATCAGGCCTGAAGCCAGCAAAAGCACTGAGGCTGCAGCAAACCAGGGCAGCCAGGTGCCGGTGATCTGATAAAACCATTTTGGAGACCCCAGACGGTGATAAAGGGTTTTCAGCCATTTCCACACGTTATGCACCTCAAAGCTGCCAATATAAAAGTTTCATTTTTATTCGCCGGATACTGCAATTTTCAAACCCGCGGCTACCGCCCAGGGTGCCAGGGCCAGGGCCAGGGCCGCCAGGGCCGCCAGCATAGCCAGGTGCGCTGCCGGTGAGACACCGGTGATGGCGGCCTGCATGGCGCCCGTGCCAAAAATCAGCACAGGAATATAAAAAGGCAAGACCAGCAAGGTCATCAAAACACCCGATTTGCCCACACCTGCCGTCAGGGCTGCCCCTATGGCTCCCACCAGGCTCAGGGCCAGACTGCCCAGAAGCAGTGACAACATCAAAACCCCCTGGGCCTGCCAGGGCAGGTACAACATGACACCCAGAAACGGGGATAACAAAATCAAGGGTAAACTGGAAAGCAACCAGTGCACGGCTAGTTTGGCCAGAGCCAGAGGTGCCAGGGGGTACCCACTGACCAGTTGCTGCTCCAGGGAACCATCCAGCAGATCCGGCCTGAAAAGTGCATCCAGAGACATCAAGGTGGCCAGAAGGGCAGCGACCCAGAGCACTCCCGGTGCCACCGGACTCAAGATTTCTTCAGTCGGCGAAATACCCAGTGGGAACAAAACCACCACCAGGGCAAAAAACACCAACGGGTTGATCAGATCGCCGCGCCGGCGCACCTGCAGCCGCCACTCTCTTCCCAAAGCTGCTACAAAGACAGTGGCCAGACTGGGTAAGTTCGCTGTTTTTTGCTTGAGGCGACAAAAGGTCGCAGATGATCTAGACATTGCCAGCCTCATAACTTGCAGACGGCTTCTGGCCGAGATGAATTTTTCGCAGGCCGGCCAACTGCTCCAGGGCATGATGGCTGGTCAGAATCACGGCCCCGCCCTCGGCGGCATGATCCGCCAGAAGCTGCTCCATGGCGGCAACCCCCTGCTTATCCAGAGCAGTAAAAGGCTCATCCAGAAGCCAGAGTGGGCGTGATGTAAAAAGCAGACGAGCCAGGGCAACCCGGCGTTTTTGCCCGGCTGACAACTGATGGCAGGGCTGATCTTCAAAACCTCTCAAGCCCACTCGATTCAGGGCTTCCTCCAGGTCTTCCTCCCGCACCCCGCCTTCCAGGGCGGCAAACCAATGCAGGTTTTCCAGGGGGGTCAGTTCCGCCTTGATACCCGCCAGATGCCCGATAAAAAGCATCGCTTGATAAAAATCCTCACGACACGCCGTCAAGGGTTCACCCTGCCAGCCGATGTCTCCTGAACTCACAGGCAAAAGGCCAGCCAGAAGACGCATCAGGCTGGTTTTGCCAACCCCGTTGGGGCCTTCCAGCTGCAGGAGATCACCGCAATGGAGATCAAAATCCAGACCGGAAAACAACAGACGCTCATCCCTTTCACAGCTAAGCTGTCTGACAGTTAACAGGGGGGATCTGGAAGTGGTTACTGACATCAGATTGGCTAGGCCTTAGCAAAAAAATACAGTTCAATTCAGCCGCACACTTTACTATGATCCTGGGTAATCTGCCAGATAACTCCATCTGGCTACTTATAGCGGAGATACATCATGCAAGGTCTGCCGCCTACACGTGGAGCATCAGCGGACACCAGCAGTCATCAGGCCAACCTGCTGCGCGGCGTTATAACGCAGGGGCGGCCCGCTCTGCCACCCGGACAGGCAGGGCAGGCCCAGGTCGTCTCCAGTGAACCGGCCCAGCAGGGACAAGGGCACCGCGTTCAGGTGCAGCTCAACAATGGCGAACAAATGACCCTGCGGCTGGATCGGCCCCTGGCCCAGGGTCAACAGGTGCAACTCCAGGCCCGAGCCGAGGGGCAGGTGGAAGTGCGTCTGGTGGCCCAAAATTCGCCGCAAGGCCAGACTGCTCAGCAGCTCAGCCAGATTTTGAGCCAGCTGCCCACACTCAATGCCCGCCCTGCAACAGGTCAGAGCCTGCCTGTGAACCCCGGCCAAACCCTGTTGGCACAGGTGGTCTCCAGCCAGACCCAAGCAGCCGCCCAGGGTGAAGCTTCATCCAGCCACCGCATTCAACTGCAGCTGCCCGGTGGCCAACAAGTCTCCCTGGTCATGGATCGCCCCCTGCAACCCGGTCAACAGCTGCAGATAAGTCGCCCTGATGGCAGCACCTCAATACAATTGAAAGTTTTGAACCCAGAAGCCCTGCAACTGCTTGATGCCTTACGTCTGGCCGCACCCGCCAACCCAACCACCAGCCGAACTGAAACAGCCAGCCTGCAAACCCTCCTGCAGGCGGCAGGCGCGCAACTGCGTCAAGCCCTGCCGCGTCAGGCTCCTCTCAGTCAGGCGCTGCAACAGATCACTCAACTGGCCCGACAACTGCCCGCTGAACCGGCTACAGCCCGCCCGCAAGCCCCCCAGCCTGGACTTCAACCCGGCATCCGGGCTACGGCTGCACCCTTGCAGGGAGCCGAACCCACCCTGAAGCAGCATCTTTCCAGCCTTCTGAGTCTGATACCCCAAGGCAACAAGGCTCCAACGGCACAACAGCTTCAGGCCTTTATCCCGGCCAGCGGACTCCTGCTGGAAGCCAACCTAGTCAGAGGCGTACAGACCAATCCGCTGCAGGGGGATTTGAAGCTACTGCTGCAACAGGCCAGCGCCCAGTTGCGGGGCCAGGGCACTGCTGGCCAACAAGCCAATCAGCAGCAGGTACAACAACAGCTGGGCCAACAATTGCAGGCCGCTCAGTCACGCATTCAGGTATTACAGCAGAGCAGCCTGCAGGCCACCCAAACCAGTCATGAAAGGGGACAACCGGCCCAGGTGATCCAGATGGATTTACCCTACAGCATTCGTGGTGACTGGTTTCAGGCACAGCTGGAAGTGCGGCGTTGGATCGAGGAAAAAGATGCTGAAGCGGCAGCCGAGCAGGAAGAACGCAAAACCCGCAGCTGGGAAGTTGAACTCAGTTTTGATCTGAGAAACTGGGGGCGGGTGCACACACGGCTGAAACTCAAGGGCACCCATTTAAAAGCCGACGTCTGGGTTGAAGCCAAGGAAGCCTGGGGGCCCATGCAAAAGGAAGTCAGTGTTCTGGAAGCCCGCCTCAGGCGTCTGGGCGCTGATGTCGAACGCATTGACTGTCATCTGGGCAAACCCCCACAACGTGCGCCCAGCAGGCACCCTCAACAGATCATTGATACGGAGATATAACAAGATGCGCCTCAGCAGACCCAGAAACCCGCCGCCCAAACGCGCCCTGGCCTTGCAGTATGATGGCCTGGGAGCACCGCGACTGACCGCCAAGGGTTGCGCGGAAATTGCCGAGAAGATTATTGAAATTGCCGAAGAGAAGGGAGTGCCGCTTTACGAGGATGCCGATCTGGCTGCAGCCCTGGCCCATCTGGAGCTGGGTGAAGAAATACCGGAGCTGCTGTATATGGCCATTGCTGAAGTTCTGGCTTTTGTTTATGACCTGGACACCCTGAAAAGCAAGAACCCACCAGGCTAACTCAATTGATGGAGTAGTGTTCTTCCCGGTCCGGCTCTTCACGCTGGGCTTTCAATTCGGTGTGCACCAGGGTAATCAATTCAGCTTCCACCCTGGCCAGACCACAGTTCTGAACCAGGTCGTCCACAGTGGCACCCATTTCAACCAGACGCACTGCATAGGCATAAGGCAGACTGCCCGGATCGCGCTGCTCCACCTCCATCTGCCGTTCCATGGTGTTGTTGAGTCGCTTTTCCACTTCCACCAGGCGCTGCCCCATCCCTATGGCACCACTGCCCATGGCATGATTCTCATTGCGCAGGGCTTTAATCAGCAAATGGGTTTCATTTCTGGCCTCCTCCTGTTTCTGCCTGAGCTTGCGAATATGAGCAAAAGCAAGAAGCCCCAGCACCAGGGCCAGGAAAGCCACAACAACGGCAACCAACTCAAACAGGGAAGGCATAGGCATTAAAGAGCGGCCAGTTCAGACCATTCATCATCGGACATAAGCTTGTTCAGTTCGACAAGAATCAAGAGTTCATTGTTCTTGTTGCAAACCCCCTGGATAAACTTGGCGCTTTCTTCATTACCCACATTGGGCGCAGTTTCTATCTCGGACTGTTTGAGATAAACCACTTCGGCAACCGAGTCCACCATGATACCCACCACCTGCTGTTCGGCTTCAATAATCATGATGCGGGTGGCATCAGTGACTTCACCAGGCATCAAACCAAAACGCTGACGGGTGTCAATAACTGTGACCACATTACCCCGCAGGTTGATGATGCCCAACACATAGTCGGGAGCACCGGGAACCGGGGCGATTTCAGTGTAGCGCAGCACTTCCTGCACCATCATCACATTGATGCCGTAGGTCTCTTCAGCCAGACGAAAGGTCACATACTGGAGTACTGGATCTGAGGCGCTTTCAGCCTGAATCTTTTGTGGGCTAGACATGGTTCTATCCTTCAGTTCAGATGGGGGAAACACCCATAAGTCGCTATGCTAATACACCTCTGCCCAGAAAAACAGTGGGCAGATGGCACCTTTATTCCGAGTCGATCTTGTTCAGAGCACTGAGATTGGCCGGTTCCATCTGACCATGACCTTCCTTGAGCAGGCGATCGAAGGCAGCCACATCAATCAGGGCACACATATGCTCAATCACAGTGCCAGCCAGCCAGGGGCGCTTGCCCAGTGAAGTACGCCAGCGCACCTGATCGGGTTCCAGAGAGATGGAGCGATCCACCTCGTTACAAGCCAAACCCCAGACACTGTCATGAATACGAATAATCAGTTTGTAGGTTTCCGGATGCTTTTCAATCAAGGCCGGGGGCAAAACCCACTGTGCAGTATCCACCATGCAAACATTGATATCATTGGCCCTGAGCATTCCCAGAAACCAGTCGGGCTGACCGAATAACGGGGTCGGCTCCCGATCAATCTTGATAATCCCACCCAGCTCTACCAGGGGCACAGCCAGGGTTAGTCCTTTGACCTTGAACAGCAGACACTCAAACCGCTCCTGCGCCCAGACCGGACGACCATCTTTCCAGCCCGGTGGACTGGGCGGCTGATCAGGTGTTTTTTCTGCCGGTGGTTTGGCAACCACCTCGGGTTCAGGATCAGCCACCTTGGCAACAGGCTCGGGTTCGGGCTCCACTACGGGCTGCGGCTTGGGTTCAGGCTCCGGTTCGGGCGCGAACTTCAATTCGGGCATCAGTACCTGGGGTGCGGGCTCAGCTTCCTCAAACGCAACAGGCTTGGATTCCTCTTCCGGTTGCGTGGCTGCCTGACGGGCTCTGGCCAGGGAGTCACTCAAATGGCGACCCTGGTGCGACTCCTCCCTGGGCGGGCTGGACGCAGGCTGGGAATACAGGTCTTCAAGATCAAGATCGTGACCGTCATCATCACTCAGCAGGGCTTCAAGGTAGCCCTCAATGGCCTGTTGAGGTGTTTCATGCCAGCTCATTGACCCGCCTCCCTGTCAGGGGCAGTCTGACGCCGGGCTTCGGATTCTTTTTCCTGCAAAAACTTGAGGAGCACACTGTAAGCATGCACCCCACGGCTGTTGGGATCGAGCATGGACACCGGCATACCGGCCACACTGGCATCACGGAACTTGGTATCCACCGGCACCATGGAGTGCCAGATCACATCCCCGTAGGTATTTCTGAGCAGGCGCAGACTTTGTATGGAGGCCTGGGTTCGGCGGTCATACAGGGTAGGCACCACGGTATAGGGCAAAGCGTGTTTGCGCGCCTTGTTGATCATTTTCAGGGTACGCATCATTCTTTCCAGACCCTTGATGGCCAGAAATTCAGTTTGCACAGGAATGATGAGTTGTTCGCAGGCCGCCAGGGCATTGATCATCAGCAGTCCCAGAACCGGGGGGCTGTCAATCAGTACATAGTCAAAGCGGTTCCAGAGTTGTGCCAGGGACTTGGCAACCACCAGACCCATCCCGCCTTTACCGCTCATCTGCCGTTCCAGGGTAGCCAGAGCTGTTGAGGCCGCCATGATTTTCAGGCGGTCATGACCCGTGTCCAGCAACAGGCTGGCGGGCAGGGATTCGGGAATCTGCTTGTGCTGAAAGAGGTCATAAACACTTTTTTCAACACTGTCAGGATCGTATTTGAAGTAACTGGTCAGGGAACCATGAGGATCCAGATCCAGTAGAAGTACCTGATGACCACGGTCAGCAAGAATACCCCCGAGGGTTACGGCAGTTGTGGTTTTACCAACTCCGCCTTTTTGATTAGCAACCGCCCAGACATGCATACCCGTTTCAACTCCTGTTGACCACCTGCATCAGGTGACATCACTGGTTAACTTGTCGGCTATATCCGCAAGATTTATTATTTCTTCTGCAATATTGGCCTTGGCAACAGCCATCGGCATACCATAGATCACCGAGCTGGCTTCATCCTGTGCCCAAACAACGGAGCCGGTTTCCTTGAGCATTCTTGCCCCTTCCCGACCATCGGCTCCCATACCGGTCAGCACCACCGCCAGCACCTTGCCGGGATAAACCTTGGCTGCCGAGCCAAAAGTCACATCGGCACAAGGCTTGTAGTTGAGACGATCATCGCCTGGCAGCACTCTCACACTGCCGCCATTGCGCTTATCAATCATCAACTGCTTGCCCCCAGGTGCCAATAATGCCAGACCTGGACGCAGGAGGTCACCATCTTCCGCTTCTTTTACCTGAATTTTACACAAACTGTTGAGCCTTTCGGCAAATGCCCCGGTAAAGGTTGAGGGCATATGCTGAACCAGAACCAGGGGAGCCGGAAAATTGGCGGGCAAACGTGTCAACACGGTTTGCAGGGCCATAGGGCCACCCGTGGAAGTGCCTATCATCACCAGAGAAAAGTGACGCGGCCTGGCTTTGGGTTTGGGTGCAGCGACCAGGCTGGCTTTGGCTTCCGCTCTTTGTGCCTGTTGCTGCTCCTGTTTTTTACGGGCCTCTTCACGCCGATTGGCAATCCGATCCTGCAGTCTGCTGCGCTCAACGCCAGAAGCTTTTGTTTCTTCCCGGTGTGGATCACGCCCTGGCTGGCGGGGCTGGTATCCACGGGAAACAACCGGTGCGGCCGAGGAACGACTGCGAGCGACCGTGATCACCCGATCACACAACACCTTGGCCATCTTTTCGGTGTTACGGGAGATGTCTTCAAAGTTTTTGGGCAGATAGTCAACGGCCCCGGCTTCCAGCGCATCCAGTGTCACCCTGGCCCCTTCATGGGTCAGGGATGAAAACATCAGAACCGGCGTGGGCTGTTTCGCCATGATTTCACGAACTGCTGAAATACCGTCCATGACCGGCATTTCATAGTCCATGGTGATAACGTCAGGTTTCAGCTCCAGCGTTTTTTCTACTGCTTCCCGGCCATTTGACGCTGTTCCTATGGCTTTCAAGCGAGGATCGGTTTCCAGTAACTCACAGACCCTGCGACGAAAAAAACCTGAATCATCAACCACCAAAACGGTGATTGGCATCTTCTTCTCCCACAAACTGATCAAGCTGCCTACTCGGCAGCAAACATTCTTCAGCAGGCGTCACGTCAATCAGCGCCGCCCGGTATAATTCTTAAGCAGACCCGGAATATCCAGAATCAGGGCAATACGCCCGTCCCCGGTAATGGTGGCACCCGCCAGACCGGGTGTGCCATGCAGCATCTGTCCCAGAGGCTTGATCACCACTTCTTCCTGACCGATGAGGTCATCGACCACAAAGCCGACCTGCTGGTTGCCAATGGAAACCACCACCACATGGGCTTCCTTGAGTTCTTCCTGGGTTATTTCACGTTTGGCAAGATCGCGGATCAACCAACGCCGCAGATGGAAGAGCGGCAGGGTTCTTTCGCGGATAATAATGACTTCCTGACCATCAATTTTATTGGCACGGGAAATATCCAGCTGGAAGATTTCATTGACGTTCACCAGAGGCAAGGCAAAGGTCTGATCCTGCAATTTGATCATCAGGGTGGGCATGATCGCCAGAGTCAAAGGCACCTTGATGATAATCTTGCTGCCCTTGCCCAGTTCCGACCAGACATTGATGGTGCCATTGAGCTGGGATATCTTGGTTTTCACCACATCCATGCCCACACCACGACCGGACACATCCGAGATCTCGTCTTTGGTGGAGAGACCGGCGGCAAAAATCAGGTTGAAAGCCTCCTGATCCGTCAGGCGATCCGCAGCATCCTGATCCAATTGACCTTTTTCTACGGCCTTGCGCTTGAGTACTTCGGGATCCATGCCTGCACCATCATCCGAGATGGTCAACAGAATATGATCGCCTTCCTGCTCTGCCGCCAGGATAACCGTGCCTTCACGCGGCTTGCCTTTTTTCTCACGATCTTCGGGTTGTTCAATGCCATGGTCAGCCGAGTTGCGTACCAGGTGCACCATGGGATCAGCCAGGGCTTCGACCAGGTTTTTATCCAGATCGGTGTCTTCACCGATCATTTCCAGCTTGATTTCCTTGTTCATCTTCCTGGAAAGGTCACGGATAATCCTTGGGAAGCGACCAAATACTTTCTTGACCGGCTGCATCCGGGTTTTCATCACGGAAGTCTGCAAATCAGCCGTGACCACATCCAGATTGGCCACAGCCTTGGCCAGCTCACTATCCGTGCTGTCAGACCCCAGGCGAACCAGGCGGTTACGTACCAGTACCAGCTCACCCACCATGTTCATGATTTCGTCCAGGCGCGAGGTATCCACGCGCACGGTGCTGTCTGCTGCCGCTTCTTTTTTGGCCGGTGTCTTGGCCTGGGTGGCCGGTGGTTTGGCTTGGGGTTCAGGAGGCTTGGCAGGTGCTTCTTTCTTGGCTGGCTCTTTGGCTTCCTGTTGAGGAGGCTTGGATGCAGACTTGGGTGCTGCACCCGGGCCTTTACCTTTACCGTGCAATTCATCCAGAAGCTGATCGAATTCATCTTCGGTAATCAGGTCATCATTCCCGCCGGAAGCAGGAGCAGCAGCCTTAGGAGCTTCTTTTTTGTCTTTACTGACATCAGCACCTGGGCCCTTGCCTTTGCCATGCAGCTCATCCAGAAGCTGGTCGAATTCATCTTCAGTAATCAGGTCATCGTTTCCGCCGGAAGACGCTGCAGGGCTGCTTGCAGGTTTCTTGCTCTTGTCCTCGGCAGCCGTTTTTTGCATGGCCGCCTTGTCTTCTGGACTCAAGGCATTGAGCAGAGCCTCATATTCTTCATCGGTGATGTCGCCCTGCTCTTCAGAGCCACTGGATGTGGAGGCTTCCGTATTTTGATCAGTGCTGTCGGCATTACCCGTGGCCTGTTCAGTTTGTTCAGCCACAGCTGCGGGGGGTTCGCCAGCCTCACTTTCGGGTTTGGCGTAGTAAGCCAGGGCATCCAGCAAGGAAGGGTCAGCCGGTTCCGGCATTTCATCGCCACGAACCGTTTCAAACATTTCATTGACGGTATCCAGTGCACTCAGCACCGTATCCATTAATTCGGGGGTAACCTGGCGCTGGTGTTTTCTGAGGGTGTCAAAAACATTTTCGGCATTGTGGCAGCAGTCAACCAAAGGGTTGATCTGCAAAAAGCCAGCCCCACCCTTGACGGTATGAAAACCGCGAAAAATGGCATTAAGCAGCTCAGGGTCATCTGGTGACTGCTCCAGATCGACCAACTGTTCAGAGAGCTGTTCCAGGATTTCACCTGCTTCTACTAAGAAATCCTGCAGAATATCCTGATCTGCATCGAGACTCATCCATCGGCTCCTTTAAAACCCGAGACTGGAGAGAAGGTCGTCAACTTCATCTTGACCCGACACCACTTCAATGCCGCGTTTTTCAGCATTGATTGCCGGGCCTTCCGGCGTTGGCGGATCATCAACGACCTCGGTTTTTTGTTGGGCATTCTCATGGCGAATGCCGGTTATTTTGTCGACCTGGCTAGCCATTTTGACCAAATCCACAAGGCTGTCTTCCACCTCATGAACCAGCACGATCACTTTTTTGACAACCTGACCGGTTAAGTCCTGGTAGCCCTGTGCCAGGGTAATTTCACTAAAGTTGTTGCTCAGCCTGGTTGTTTTTTGTTCTGTGCTTTCAAGGAAGGTATCCATGCGTTTGTACAATTCACGGAACTCTTCAGGTTTCATTTCGCGCCGCTTCAACCGGGCCCACTCTTCGCGCAGGGAACTGGCCTCCTCACCCAGGTCACTGGCCAGTGGCATGCATTCATCCACCTTGTCCATGGTGGTATTGGCGGCATCCTGAGTCAGATTGATCACATAATTAAGGCGATCAGCAGCATCAGAAATATCTGAAAACTCATCTTGAGCACCCACAACTGCTGAGGTGTCCAGGTGGAAATCCCTGATGGCATCATGCAGTGCACGTGTCAGTCGCCCGACTTCCAGATACAGGTTCTTGTTTCTGGCATCATTGATCTGCTGCAGCAGGTTGACTGCATCAACAAGCTCGCCTTGCTCAATTTTTTCAATCAGCTCGCCTGTTGTGCTGCGCAACAGCTGCTCAAAGTTTTCTGGCTGGCTGGATTGATCAGTCATTCATCACCCGAACAAGTGACACAGAAACAAGACTGCGTCATCAGTTTTATAAGCGCTCAAAAATCTTTTCAATTTTTTCTTTCAAAACTGCAGCGGTAAAGGGTTTGACAATATAACCATTCACGCCTGCCTGGGCAGCAGCAATGATTTGTTCCCGCTTGGATTCCGCCGTGACCATCAGGATGGGCAGATCTTTCAGTTCGGGATCAGCGCGAATATGCTTGAGCAGGTCGAAACCTGTCATGCCCGGCATATTCCAGTCAGTGACCACGAAATCAAAGTTGCCTGTATTCAGCATGGGAATTGCTGTCAGGCCATCATCTGCTTCGTGAGTGTTGTTGAAACCCAGATCACGCAGCAGGTTTTTTACTATCCTTCTCATGGTGGCGAAATCATCCACGATGAGAATTTTCATATCTTTATTCAAGGCAACCTCCGTTAAACCTTGCCAACAGCAGTAATGATTATAATACAATCCTGGCCGAAGAAGGGCACACTATACATTTTTCCAATCCGACAGTTTTCCCCGCAATCGGGCAGCAGCCTGACTCAGTATCTGACTTATGCGGGACTCGCTGACAGAAAGAACTGCACCGATCTCCTTAAGATTCAGCTCTTCGTTATAGTACAGTGAAAGTACCATTTGTTCACGCTCAGGCAAAGCTGAAATTGCATTTGCCAGTGAATCCTGAAAATCCGCTTCCTGCACTTCACCCAATGGCCCTGAGCTGCTTTTATCCGGCAACTCAAATGCCGAGTCCTCCTGACTGGTCAACTCATCAAAGCTGAACAGCCGGGAACCTGCAGTATCTGCAAGAAAGTGGTGATACTCCTGCAGTGACACCCCCATTTCTTCAGCTACTTCATGCTCTTGGGCGTCACGTCCGGTGCGCATTTCCACTGCTTTAATGGCTTCCGCCACGCGGCGGCTGTTGCGATGCACCGATCGCGGTGCCCAGTCATGCCGTCGCACTTCATCCAGCATGGAACCCCTAATGCGAATGGATGCAAAGGTTTCAAAACTGGCACCCTTGTCCGCATCAAAGTTTCTGGATGCTTCAATCAGCCCCATGCTGCCCGATTGCAACAAATCATCCAGTTGCACGGTGGCGGGCAAGCGGGCCAAAAGATGGTAAGCAATCCTCCTCACCAGAGAAGAGTATTGCTCAAGCAGCTTGGCATCTGCAAGCTGTTGATTACGCGAATAAAGATCAAGACCTTTGGCAGCAGTCATTCATTCAGCCTGTCTTTCCGTCATTTTCTTCACTTCGTTCCACATCCCGGGCAAAACGGCCCACGAGAGACGAAGGGCTGGCCAGCTTTACATCATCCGGTATTTTCTGACCGTTGGTGATGTAGCTGACCGGCAACCTTTTTTCCAGTACCAGACCCAGGACTTCACCGATATGCACTGCCTCATCCAACTTGGTCAACACACAGCCATTGAGTCCGGCATCCCGGTAAGCTTCATAAGTGTCCAGAAGCACCCGTGACTGGCTGATGGCCGGCAGTACGATAAAGCGTCTGATTCTGGCCTGGGCCGAAGTCAGCAGTGTCAATTGGCTTTGTAGGTTCGGGTCCCTGACATTCAGACCCGCCGTGTCGATCAAGACCAGGCTTTTATTACGCAGGGACTTGAGGGTTAAATCCAGGGCATTGTTCTCATCCACAACCCGAACCGTCACCCCCAGAATGCGCCCGAAAGTGCGCAACTGTTCATAGGCGGCAATCCGGTAGCAATCCGTGGTGACCAGCGCCAGGCCTTCTGCCCCATGTTTGAGTACATAGCGGGCTGCCAGTTTGCCCAGGGTGGTGGTTTTCCCGACCCCGGTTGGTCCCACCAGGGCGACCACACCACCCTTGTCAATAAATTCTTCATCCAGGGTTTGCAGTTCATTTTCCAGGCGCTTGAGGAGCAGTTGCCAGGCCGTCTGGCTGTCCATATCACTATTCAGGGGCACCAGCTTCATGAGCTTGCTGACATAGGCCGAGGTAAAGCCGGCCTCAAGCAGGCGATTGCGTATCAAGGCTTCGGTTGGATTTCTGGCCCCATCACTTTCGCGCAGCTGTTCTTTGAGCAGATCGCGCAGCCCCTGGATTTCTGACTGCATTGCCTTGATGGCCAGCTCTTCGGTGCTCGTGCCCTGGCGTTTTTTTCCCGCCGGTGTGCCCCAGGCATCATCATCCAGATCATAGGAAGAGCGAGCCTCTCTTTCGGTTTCGCCATCTTCATTCAGGCCCCACTGGCGCATCCGGGCTTTTTTCTGAAAGGCGTTTTCCTTCATTCCAGTATCAAAGCGGGCACCGGATAAAATTCTTTGCCGAGCTTCGTCCAGCTCCTGTTGCAGGGCATCACCCTGATCCGCTTCCTTTAAGGCTGTGGAAAAGTCCTGTGAGGTTTCATCACCCTCATAGTCAAGCGCGCAAACAATTTCTACGCCATTGTCCACCTTGCGGTTGGAAACAATGACAGCATCGGCACCCAGTTCTTCACGAACCAGCCGCATGGCCTGACGGGAATCTGCCCCGAAAAAGCGCTTCACCCGCATGTAGAAGACCTCTTAGTTTGCACGCTGTTATTGACCTATGGTTGCGACGATAGTGATCTGTTTGTTATCGGGTATTTCCTGATAGGAAAGCACATGTACGTTCTGGATGCCATAGCGCACAAATCTTGCCATTACCGGACGCACGGGTGCTGCTGTCACCAAAACGGCCGGATTGCCCTGCATTTCCTGTTGCTGTGCCACTTCGCTGAGTGATTGCTGCAGCTTCTCTGCCATGGCGGGCTCCAGGATCAGTTGATCGCTCTCACCCCCCTGTTGGGCCGCCTGCTGCACACTCTTCAGCAAGAGTTGTTCCAGCTCGGGTTCCAGTGTAATAACAGCAAGATGCTCGCTGGGGCCGGTAATAGCCTGAACAATTGAGCGGGATAGTGCAACCCTGACGGCTGTCGTCAATTGTATGGGGTCACGGGTGGTATGGGCTGCCTCCACCAGAGCCTGGGCTATGGAGCGAAAATCCTTGACGGGAACTTGTTCTGTTAACAGATTCTGAAGCACCTTGAGAAGCACCGACAGGCTAACACTGTCCGGCACCAGCTGCTCGGATAGTTTGGGTGCCGACTGGGCCAGCATGTCCAGCATTTTGTGCACGTCATCATGCCCGATCAGTTCGTGAGCATAATCGTGCATGATCTGGTTGAGCTGGGTGGCAATCACCGTACTGGCATCCACCACGGTGTAGCCCAGGGTCTGGGCTTCTTCGCGTTGGGAAGGGTTGATCCAGACCGCTTCCAGGCCAAAAGCAGGATCCCGCCCCTTGATGCCATTGATCGGGCCATAGACCTGACCTGGGTTGATGGCCATCTCTCTTTCCGGGTGCACTTCGGCTTCACCTATGGTGACGCCCTTAAGAATAATCCGGTAACTGTTGGGGGTCAGATCCAGATTGTCACGAATATGCACCGAGGGCATCAAGAATCCCAGATCCTGAGAAAGTTTTTTACGGATACCCTTGATACGCCCCAGCAACTGGCCACCCTGGGTTTTATCCACCAGAGGAATCAAACGATAGCCAACCTCCAGGCCCAGCAAATCTACAGGAGCCACATCCTGCCAGTTGAGTTCTTTTTGATCGACAACATCGGGGTCCGGCGTCATGGGCAGCTGATTGGCCGCCTGCTCAGTGGCCATTTCCTCGGCCAGCTGTTTTTGCAGAATGCGATGAATCAGGTAGGCACCACCCCCGGCAATAGATGCCAAGCCCAGAAAAGCAACATGCGGCATACCCGGCACCAGACCCATGATGACCATGATCGTGGCTGCCACAGCCAGGGCCTTGGGGGTACCAAACATTTGTTTGGAAACCTGCGTGGAGATATTCTGTGAAGAGTTAACGCGGGTCACCATGATGGCGGCCGCAACCGATAACATCAGGGATGGAATTTGTGCCACCAAGCCATCACCAATGGTCAAAAGAACATAGCGTTCACTGGCCAGGGAGAAATCCAGGTCATGCTGAATCATCCCGATCAGCAAGCCGCCCACCATGTTGATGACCAGAATCATGATGCCGGCGACTGCATCGCCTTTCACAAACTTGCTGGCACCATCCATGGAGCCGTAAAAATCCGCTTCAGAAGCAATTTCTTCGCGTCTGTTTTTGGCTTCCTGCTGATCAATCAAACCGGCATTCAAATCCGCATCGATTGCCATTTGTTTGCCGGGCATGGCATCCAGGGTAAAACGGGCACTGACTTCTGCAATACGCCCGGCACCCTTGGTGATAACCACAAAGTTAATGATCATCAGAATTAAAAAGACAATCAAACCCACGACATAGTTGCCACCAATCAAGACCGCACCAAAGGATTCTATGACCTTGCCGGCAGCATCCCCGCCTTCATGGCCATTGAGCAGGACGATTCGGGTTGAGGCCACATTCAGGGCCAGACGCAGCAGGGTGGCAACCAGCAGGACGGTGGGAAAGACGGCAAAATCCAGAGGCCGAAGGGAGTAAACAGCCACCAGAAGAATCACAACCGCAAAGGCAATATTGAAGGTGAAAAAGACGTCCAGCAAGAAAACAGGCATGGGCAAAGTCATCATGCCCAAAAGCGACAGCAATAATAGAGGGATTGCTATCTGACTTTGCATGACGCTTCTGAAAGCATCTTGAAACTGGGCTCGATCCATTTTTCACCTGGTAAAAAGAAGTGCAGGGCAACCCCGGAGGGCACCGACGCAGAAGTATGCCAACTTATCCCCGTGAAATAAACTCCAGGTGCAGACCTTCCTGTGGATAATTGTAATCAATCGGAGTCCGGATCCAGATCCTTCGGTACGCTGATATCAGGCAAGCGGCCCGGTTTTTTGGCTTTGCCTGCCCGGTACTGCTTCATCTGATAAACCCAGGCCAGCACCTGGGCAACAGCCATATACAGCTGCTGGGGAATCTCATCACCGATTTCTGTGGAGAAATACACGGCCCGCGTCAAAGGGGGCATCTGAACCACGGGGATCTCATAATGATCGGCAATTTCCCGGATCTTGGCAGCCACCTGCTCTTTGCCCTTGGCCAGCAACAAAGGTGCCGAGTTGCCGTCATCATCATATTTCAGGGCCACGGCATAGTGGGTCGGGTTGGTAATGACCACATCGGCATCGGGTACATCGGACATCATCCGCCTTTGTGCCATTTCCATCTGCATGCGTCGAATCCGGCTTTTGACTTCCGGCTTCCCTTCGGTGTTTTTATGCTCATCCTTGACTTCCTGATGAGTCATTTTCAGCTTTTCAGTATGCTGATAGATCTGCCAGGGCACATCTATCAAAACCACCACGATCAGGGAAAGGCTGATGGCCAGAAAGGCCCAGATCACCAGATAACTGCCCTTGGCAATAGCTGGCTTGAGTGCCATGGCTCCCAAGACAGCAAACTCCTCACTCAGACCATAGATAATAATGTAGGAGGTCACCCCAACGAGCAGAACCTTGGCGACCGACTTAACAAATTCCACCACAGAATTTTTGGAAAAAATCCGCTTGATCCCGGCAATGGGGTCCAGCTTATTGAATTTGGGCACCAGTGCCTTGGCCGTCATGTTCCAGCCGCCCACCATGATTTGCGAGATGGCACCGATCAAAAAAAGCACAATCAGAAAAGGCAGAATCGTTTCCGTGGCATGCCAGACCGATTCTGTAAAGTGTTTGAACATGGCGTCATGAGTCATGACATCAACACGCTTGAGGTCAAAATTATAGGCAAAAAGCTCCAGCGCCTTGTCACCCATCCAGGCGCCAAACACCAGCAAAGCCCCACCGGCTGCCAGCAACAGCATGGCTGTACTCAACTCTTTGGAGCGAGCGACTTCACCATCACGCCGGGATTCTTCCTTGCGTTTCGACGTGGGTTCTTCTGTTTTTTCCTGACCGTCTTGATTTTCTGCCATCAGCTCATCCCCAACCAGGTGCGCATCAGCTCAAAAATATCCCGCGACATGCGATCAAAATGAAAAAGGTACTCGGTTGACCAGAACCAGAGCTCCAGCAGACCCAGAATCATCATGGTTGGAAAACCGATAACAAAAATATTCAACTGGGGGGCAGCTCGAGTGATCACCCCCAGAGCCACGTTCACCACCAGCTTGGCAATAATGATGGGCATTGCCATCAGCAGGGCACCGGCAAACAGCCAGCCTCCCTGAATGGCAATATGCCAGGCCTGTTCACGTACAAAACCTTCAGCACGTATCGGCATAATGGTAAAACTTTCTGCCAGGGTGTCTATGATCACCAGATGCCCCCCCACAGCCAGAAAAACCAGATTGGTCATAATCAGAGCATACTGACTGAGTACCGTGACATTGATGCCGCTGGAGGGGTCAGCCATCTGGGCCATCCCCATACCGATCTGCATGGCAACAATCTGCCCAAATATGATAAAGACCTGAAACAGCAGTTGCACCAAAAAACCCAGGGCCGCCCCTATCACTATCTGCTGGGCAACCAGCAGCCAGGTCTGGGGTGACAGACCATCCATGACCGGTACTGGCGGCAACAGAGGCATCAACAGCAGGGTCACCAGAATAGCCAGGTAAATCCGAATAGGAGCTGGCACAAAATTGGCACTGAAGATGGGGGCCGCCATAAAAAAGGCCCCAATCCGAAAAAACGGCCAGAGAAAGGTGCCTATCCAGGCCGTCAGCTCCGCACCAGTCATAGGCATGGGACAGTCACCCGATCAGGTAGGGAATATTGTTGGCCAGCCGCTGGAAAAACTCCATCAGCATTCGCAGAATCATGGGGCCAGCAATGATCAGTGCCAGAAGTGTTGCCATCAGGCGGGGCAAAAAACTCAGGGTTTGCTCGTTGATCTGGGTGGCGGCCTGAAAAACAGCCACAATCAGACCGGCCAGCAGGCTGGGCACTACCGCAATAGCCACTATGGTAATCACCAGAAACAGGGCTTCTCGCAATAGGTCCACAACAATTTCTGGGGTCATTTTGCCTCCGGAGGTTAACCCTCGTCAGTAACCAAAGCTGGCAGCCAGGGTGCCCATCACCAGTGTCCAGCCATCCACCAGAACAAAGAGCATGATTTTGAAAGGCAGGGAAATGATAATCGGTGACAGCATCATCATACCCATGGCCATCAGGATACTGGCCACCACCATATCAATAATCAAAAAGGGAATGAACAACATAAAGCCGATCTGGAAAGCCGTTTTCAGTTCACTGGTCATAAAGGCCGGAACCAGCACCACAAAGGGTACATCCTCTTCCGATTCAAAAATCTCATAGCCACCGATGCGACCAAACATATCCAGGTCGGTTTCACGAGTCTGGGCCAGCATGAATTCCCGCAGTGGAGCCTTGGCCAGCTCCACTGCTTCCAGAGGTTCAACCTCTTCAGCAATATAGGGCTGCAGGGCATCAGCATTCACTTTTTCCCACACCGGGGTCATGATGAAGAAGGTCAGAAAAAGGGCAATGCCCAGCACGATCTGGTTAGAGGGTGTTTGCTGCAAGCCCATTGCCTGGCGCAGGATGGCCAGCACCACAATAATACGGGTAAAACTGGTCATCATGATCAGCATCGCTGGCAGGAAAGTCAGCGCGGTCATGATGGCCAGAACCTGGATGGTTACCGAGTAGCTTTCACCCCCTTCACCGTCCGGCTGAACCCGCAGGGCCTCAATACCCGGCAATTGCCCGGCCCCGGCATCCAGGGACAGGAACAAAAGGCCCAAGAGGGCCATCAGTAAAGGCTTAGCCTTCATTCCTAGAATCCTTTTGTGACTGACTAGCAGCCGTTGACGGGTTGTTTTTATCTTTCCATTGCTGAAGTAATTGTGAAAAGCCGGAATGCCCACCTGTCGATTTGATATCCAACGGAGTCTCCAACTGGTGCAAACAGTTGATCTGGTTGGCTGTCACACCCAACAAAAGTTGCTGCTCACCCACCTGCACCAGTGCCAGGCGTTCACGATTGCTTAACGGCAAAACAGCCAGCACTTTCAAGGCATGGCCGTGACTGCCCCCCGGAACCAAGCGCATGCGCTTTGCCAACCAGGCCAGAACAAACATCAGGGTGAGAACAACCAACAGGCCCAGGGTAACCTTCAGCATGGCAGAACTGCTGCTGCCCAGCTCCCTGTCCTGGGCAAAAAGCGGGGCACTCAAAAACAGAAAAGGCAGACAGCAGAAATCTGTCCACCTTGTCTGGAACCAGGCAGAAACCTTTTTCCAAAGCATGACTCAGCGCAGCCGCTTGATGCGTTCCGAAGGACTCACAACATCGGTCAGACGAATACCAAACTTTTCATTGACCATAACCACTTCACCATGAGCAATCAGAGTACCATTGACTTTCACATCCAGAGGCTCACCGGCCAGACGATCCAGCTCGATCACCGAACCCTGGTTCAACTGCAGCAGGTTACGGATGGCAATTTCGGTATTACCCACTTCCATGGCAATGGTGACCGGAATATCCATGATGACTTCCAGATTCGGATTGTCACCCTCAAAACTGGTTGAATCATCTTCCAGATACTCCAGAGGCGCTGATTCTATGTCATCTTCGGTCAGATTTTCACCGTCATCATCGCCCTCCGTCAAACCCTGTTCTTCAAGGGCGGCTCCCCAGTCATCATCAATGGACTCTTCACCACCCGCTTCCTCCGACCCGGACTGCTCTTCCATGGCTGCGGCCCAATCATCATCAGGCGAAGCATCATCATCCAGAGCTGCAGCCCAGTCTTCATTTTCGTTGTTTTCTTCATCGCTCATTATTGCTTCCCCTAGCTATCCATTACCGGCCCGGCTCTTGGTTCGCTTTAGCGAACCAGCCGGACCTGTTCTTTAACTTTTAATGCCAGATTTTCACCTGAGCGCCCCATCTTGCATTTATAAACCGGCACCCCATTGGCCTGCAGGGTCACATAATCCGGCAAATCAACCGGAATAATATCACCCGGTTCCAGGTTGACGATATCACCCAGGGTCAGATCTTTGTCCACCACTTTAACATTCAGGGGGATCTTGGCTTCCATGATATCCGCTCTCAGGGCGCGAACCCAGCGTTCGTCAATATCATCGACATCCGACTGAACCCCTGAATCCAGTTCTTCACGAACGGGCTCTATCATCGAGTAGGGTATGGTGATGTGCAAATCACCGCCACCGCCATCCAGTTCGATGTGGAAGGTGCTGACCACCACCACTTCACTGGGGCTGACAATATTGGCCATTGCCGGGTTGACTTCAAAACCGATGTATTCAAAGTTGAGCGGTAAAACCGTCGCCCAGGCTTCTTTCAAATCTATGAAAACCTGCTCGAGTACCTTTTGAACAATGCGTATTTCCGTGGGAGTGAATTCCCGGCCTTCAATTTTGGCGTGACGTCCATCACCCCCAAAAAAATTGTCAACCAGCTTGAACACCAGCTTGGCATCCATGACAAAAAGGGAAGTCCCCCTGAGCGGGCGGATTTTCACCAGGTTGAGGCTGGTTGGTACATAAAGGGTGTGCACATACTCGCCAAACTTCATGATCTGAACACCACCCGAGGCAACATGGGCACTGCGACGCAACAGATTAAACAGACTGATGCGGGTATAGCGCGCAAAGCGCTCATTGATCATTTCCAGGGTCGGCATGCGACCCCGGACAATCCTGTCCTGGCTGGTTATGTCGTAATTCTGAACATCCCCGGAGTTTTCTTCACTCTCTGACGCATCAGGCAGCTCGTCATCGTCCACACCGTGGAGAAGAAGGTCGATTTCATCCTGGGAGAGCAGATCCTGAACTGCCATAAGTTGCCACCTTAAACTTGTCGGTTGTTGTAGTCTGCTGGCTTCAGTTACTGAAGAACGAAGTTGGTAATCAAGACCTGGTCTATCTGTACACCTTCGCGTGCGACCACTTTCTGTACCACTTCTTCAGCACTGTTTTGCAGCTGCATTTTACCTTCGGGGGTTTGCAGCGTCTGGTAATCCTGGCCAGTGAAAAGACGGTTCAGATCATTCTTGATTCTTGGCATGTGAGTTTCTATGGCCTGGGTCACCTGGGTGCTATCCCCCTTGACGGCCAAAGAAAGCTGCATAAAACGCTGTTTGCGATCAGAGGAGATCAAGGGCGTCACAAAGGCTTCTTCAAAAGAATAGTAGGAGGCCGTACCCAACTGGATATCCGAGTTTCCCAAGCCAGGAACTCCACCGCCTTCGGACTCTTCGGAAGAGTCACGATCCAGAAAATAAAGTGTACCCCCAACAGCCAAAGCCAAAATGATGGCAATCCCGATCACCAGACCGCCAATCATGATCAGCTTTTTGCTTTTTCCGCCTTCTTCATCTGCCATTTAGTTTCTCCTTTCAGGCCACTAGGCGTAATAGTCTACCAGACCCAGAGGTTCTTCAAAGTAAGAGATGGTTTCCTCTTCTTCGGCTTCCCCACCCTCGGCAAGACCCAGGCCTTGACCGGATGATCCATCACCCTGCTCCTGATCACCCTCCTGGGAGTAGGATTCCTCCGAGACCGAGGCATCGGCGAGGTTCAAACCCTGCTCTTCCAACATCTCTTTCAGGCGCGGCAGGGCATTTTCCAGAAGATCCCGGGCCTGGGCGTTGGGTGACTGAAAAATCACTGAGGCCTGGTCGCCCTGCATTTTAATCTGCACCCTCAGGTTGCCCAGATCAGGCGGATCCAGGCGCATTTCCGCAATCTGCATTCCGCGGGACTGCATGGTGCTGATTCGATTGGCCAGAGCTTCGGCATTGGCCTGGACTGCTGCCTGGGACATCATGGACATGGCGGGCATGCTGGCTGCCATACGGGCTGCGGCAGGCTGAGCTGCCGGGGTATTACCCAGACCCATCCCGGCCGCCTGAATCAACTGTTGCATGGATTCACTCCCCGAGCGACTGCTCAGCACCGAAGTATCACCACGACCCAGGCGTGCCACCAGAGCTTCCAGTCGATTTTCCTGACGCCCTTCCTGCCTGTCCTGGCGACCGTCCTGCTTTTCCTGGCGCCCTTCCGAGGTTTCCTTGCCTGCTTCAGCCGTATCCCGGCCACGCATTGCAGCCTCAGTATCACTGCGCTGGCTGGCCTGGCCTGCTGTTCTCAGTCTGTCACCCGATTCCACCAGAACCCTGAGTTCACCGGACTGGCTGTCGAAACGCATAGAAGCCAGCTGCCGAAAATCAATATCTCCTTTTTGAATACTGGCCAGGAGCTGCTGCAAACCCTGGTGCAAGTCTTCAAGCTGGATATCCAGTTGTTCAGCCAACTGGGCGAGAAAATCCTGCAACTCTTCCGGCAGCATTTCCTGCAGACTGGCCAGATCCCCGTCCTGCAGCAGGGATTTCAATTCGCTCAGGTCTTCATCGCTCAGCCCCTGCAACCAGGCTTGCAGGTCGTCCAGAAAATCCGAGCGCTCATCAGCAGGCAGGGAAGCAACAAACTCCTGCGCCTCTTTGGAAAGCGGCAATTTCTCGCCACTAACCGGCAGCTCTTTTCCGTCCTTGGCCACCTTGGCTGTGTCGGTTTTTTCCGGTTGGGCTCGACGCACCGCCAGCTTCTGCTCAGGTGTTTCGCTCTTTTCAGGCGGCTTCCAACCACTTTTTTTCCGGTCGGAAGGCTGTTCAAGGTTGCCCTTCAGATGCTGCTGAAACGCCTGCTTGTTCTCCGAGCGGGCGCTGGGCTGTGGTTTTTTTGTTTCCAGTGAACTGGCCGGGGGGGCATCCAGAAAAACCTTGAGGCTTGCAGATGAATTCATAGGCTGGACTCTCTTTGTCTTGACCCTTGCATTGGAAAAGGCAGCTGTAATCGCTTGTTGTGGTTCTGGTTAAGCAGGATGCATGCCAACACTAACTTTTATGGGCATAGCGATTACTGGTGTATTCATCAGCCAGCTTTTGTTCTTTACGACCGGCCAGAATTTCCTCTTCTTTGCGGGCTGCCTCAATGATGCTTTCCAAGCCTTTTGCACGGGCCCGTGTTTTGATCCAGTGCTCAGTGACCTGAGCCTTTTGCCGCTGCAAAAGTTCTATCTGCTCATCCTGCTGGACCTGGGCCAGCTCCAGTCGCTGGATGAAAGACTGATAGCGCAGCACGGCCTGAATATCCATTTTCCGGCCCGGTTCCTCGCCACCACGCATCAACTGCAGGTATTCTTTTTCATAAACCTTCAGTTGCTCTTTGGTTTGCGCTTCCTGTTCAATTTTCTGATTCAGGTAGCCCAAAGCCCTGCTGGCTTCGTCAACCTTACCCTCAGCAAGCTTTAAAACGGGCTGCAGGCGTTTCTCACGACTCATGGGATCACCGGGTTATTGTGACTGCCTGTTCTGGTTCATGGCTTTGGCCAACAGCTCCAAGCGCTGACTGCTGGTCAGGAAGTCCTGCTGTTGATCAAGAGGTTGCTGCAGAAATTCACGCATGGCCGGCATCATGGCTATGGCCAGATCGATTTCGGCATCACTGCCTCTGGTGTAGGCACCGACATTAATCAGATCCTTGTTCTGCTCATACCGGGCCATCAGTTGTTTGAAGCGATAAACCCTGGACAGGTGCTCGGGACTGACAATCTGCGGCATGGCACGACTGATGGAAGCTTCGATGTCGATGGCCGGATAATGCCCTTCCTCTGCCAGTTTACGGGACAAAACAATGTGGCCGTCAAGAATGGCCCTGGCTGCATCCGCGATGGGGTCCTGCTGGTCGTCACCTTCGGTCAGCACCGTATAAAAAGCGGTAATCGACCCCTTACCCTTGGCAGCATTACCGGTGCGCTCCACCAGTTGAGGAATACGCGCAAACACCGAGGGTGGATACCCCTTGGTGGCCGGTGGCTCGCCAACGGCCAAGGAAATTTCACGCTGAGCCTGGGCGTAACGGGTCAGTGAATCCATCAATAAAAGAACATTTTTGCCCTTGTCACGATAGTATTCGGCAATACTGTGGGTAATCTGGGCGGCACGCAGGCGCATCAGGGGCGCATCATCAGCCGGTGAGGCAACCACCACCGAGCGAGCCATGCCTTCCGGCCCCAGTATCTGTTCAATGAATTCCTTGACCTCCCGACCACGTTCACCCACCAGCCCCACGACGGTGATATCAGCCTTGGTAAAACGGGTCATCATACCCAGAAGCACCGATTTACCCACACCACTTCCGGCAAACAGACCCAGGCGTTGCCCGCGCCCCACGGTCAGCATGGCATTGATGGCACCCACGCCAACATCAAGCGGTGTATCGATCGGGTGGCGCTCCAAAGGGTTGATGGTGCGACCATTCAGATTGGCCTCGCCTTCAGAAGCCAGGGGGCCACGACCATCCAGCGGTCGACCGTAGCCATCCAGAACCCGACCCAGCAACCCAAAACCCACGGGAACCTGCAATGCTTTGTTATTGGGTGTCACCCTGGCACCAGGGCGAAGGCCTTCGGCTGATTTCAAGGGCATCAGATAAATACGCTCAGCACCAAAGCCCACGACTTCAGCTTCAACCGGGTCTCCGGACACACTTTCAATATAGCAGTAAGAACCCACCGGCAGATTGCAGCCCACGGCCTCAAGAGTCAGGCCCACCATTCTGACCAGCCGACCCTCGACCAGAGGCTCATCGGGACGCAACTGTTGCTGATAGGATTTAAGCCTGTCAGCCAGACTGGAACTAACCATGATCATTACCCCGACCGGACTGGGTGCCAGCATCCTCTTCAGGGGCATCATCAAACTTCATCAGGTCGTCCAGAGCCTGTTCAGGGTTGTTGGCGGCCTCTTCGGTGTCTTCTTCGGATTCGGATTCCGATGCCTCGTGGTCTTGAAAATCATCTTTCCAGGTGCTCTCCATAACCGCTTCCGGGTCTTCCAGATAACGCACTTCATGGACAGACTCAGGTGCCCAAACCTTTTCTTCTGGTTCGGGCGCTGCCTCTTCATTCTTTTCCTGGGTTTCACCTTCCTCACCACCCAGAACCTGATCAAAGAAGTCGTCTTCATCTTCATCCGTCAGCGGTGGCTGGGGTTGTGGCTGGGAAACAGGGTCTGGTGATTCACCATCGCCCGGAGGCTCCGGTTGATCGCCTTCTTGTTCAGGGGCCTGGGGGTTCTCAGGGTATTCAGTCACTTCACCAGGCTCTGATGGTTCACTAGAGTCAGCTGGCTCATCCCGACCGTTTGTTTCTGGGAAATCCATTTCCGGCTCTGGCTGCTGCCGATCATCTTGAGCGGGAGGCTCTTCTGCCTGAAGATCTTCCGGGTCTTCACTTTCCTGAGCGGACGGGTCAGCTGCGGGGCTTTCATTGTTCGGTGAGGGCTCAGCAGGCTTTTGCTGCTCATCCAGGGGTGGCAGATTGCGCGGTGCCGAGCTGCGTTGCAGACTGACCTTGGCAACAGGTTCAGGCTGGGGCTCCGGTTCCGGTTCAGATTCCGGCTCAGGCTCCGGTTCAGTTTCCTGCCCAAGGTTATCGTGCCGATAGTCCTGAGGGTCCACTGCCGTTTCCTCAGGCGTCGGGGCAGGCTGGCTTTGAGTTTCTTCTGCAACAGGCTGGGTTGGTTCCTGGGGCGGAGTGGCTTCCGGTTCAGCGAGAACATCACGCGACAAGGGTTCCAGATCACCCTCCACTTCCTGGTAACCGGCATCCAGCAGAGAGTCGATCACTTTTTTGTAGCGGTTTTCCAGAGTGGAGTCGACCAGGCTTTGCAGGGTCTCCACCCTGACCCCTCCGGGGGTTATCTGGGGATCACTGATCACCCGGTTTTCTTCCAGCAAGTCACTTCTGACCGCTTCAATCAACTGCTGATCCTGGGGGTTGATATAAATGCGCAGGCGCTGATGACCTGCCGGCAAAGCCGCTACGGCTTCGCGAAGAACTTCGCCCAGAAAGTCCCGGCTGATGCCGATTTCCCGGCGCAGAATGGCACGAGAAATCAGATCAACCAGTGACAGCAGGCCTGCTTCGACTTCCTGATCCAGATTTTGCAGTGGTCCCTGCAGTTGTTCAATCAGACTTTGCAGGCGCGCCAGTTGCTGATCCACTTCGTGCTGGGCCTGTTCCAGACCCTGCTGATAACCACTTTGAAATCCGGCTTCCTGTCCCTGGGCTTCACCTTCCTGATAACCCAGTGCCTTGCCTTCTTCGTGGCCCGTCTGTTTACCTTCTTCAAAGCCAGCCGCATAGCCGGAATTGTGTGCCTCCTCACGCAAAGTCTGGATTTCTTCAGGGGTGGGGGCTTGCGGTTCAGGCGGGTTTTCTGAATCGCTTTCTTGTTGTTCTACTTCAAGTTCATCCAGGCGTTGGGCAATGCGCTTGCGGACGCCGGTTAAGTCCGGCATCTCCCAGCGCTCAAAGGGCACCTTGTCATTGGCAGGTATGCGTTTTCTGTGCGGCACAAGACGTCCTCAAAATTCAATGGCGACCTTCTTATAACATTTCGTCGTTGCTGGATGCCAGATTGATGGTGCCATCATCAGCCAAACGCCGCGCCACACCCAGAATTTCTTTCTGGGAGGATTCAACTTCACTGACACGAACCGGGCCTTGCGCTTCCAGGTCGTCACGCAGCAGCTCGGCGGCACGTTTGGACATGTTTTTGAAGATCTTTTCCTGAACACGGGTCTCTGCACCTTTCAATGCCAGAGTCAGGGTTTCAGGCTTGACTTCACGCAGCAGGGTCTGCAGATCACGGTCATCCAGATCGGCCAGGTTATCAAAGACGAACATGAGGTCTTCGATCTCTTCGCCCAGAGCTTCGTCAATTTCCTTGATGGCATCCATCAGGTCACCCTCAATGGAGCTGTCGAGGTTGTTCATGATATTGGCAACCACCTTGACGCCGCCCATGCTGGTGGTTTGAGTACCACCGGAACCAGAGAACTGTTTTTCCAGAATATCATTCAATTCCTGCAAGGCCTGAGGCTGCACTGATTCCAGAGCAGCAACGCGCAGGGTCACATCCAGGCGAACCTTGGGATCAAAGAAGCGCAGAATTTCCGCACCCTGATCCGGATCCAGATAAGACATCACGATGGCCTGTATCTGAGGATGCTCAAAACGGATAATGTCTGCAACAGCTCGGGGTTCCATCCACTTCAGGGTATCCAGACCCGTGGTATTCCCCCCCAGCAGGATGCGGTCAATCAGGCCATTGGCTTTATCTTCACCCAGAGCCTCACTGAGCATGCGGCGTATATAGCTGTCCGCACCCACACCCAGACCGGTTTGTTCACCAACATCCTCAAGAAAGTCGCCCAGAACTTCTTCTACCTGTGCACGGCTGACATTCTGCATTTGCGACATGGCCAGGCCTATCTTCTGAACTTCCTTGGGCCCCATGTGCTTGAGTACCTGAGCTGCATCGGTTTCACCCAGGGACATCAGAAGGATGGCGGCTCTTTCCAGCGAAGACAGGTTTTCCGCGTAGAGATCTTCTTCACTCATCGTTAACCACCCAATGGCGTACTACCTGAGCCACACGGCCAGGGTTCTCAGCAATCAAGGCCCGTATGGCATTGAGCTGACGTTCATAAAGGTCACTTGGCGGTGCCAGCAGGGGATCATCAGATGCGCTGAGCGTCACCTGATCATCCGGCAAGCCACCGTCCAGGGGTGCCAGATCATCGGCATCTGCATCCTCAATATCTTTATCCGACTTGGTCGCCAGGTTACGAAGGATGGGTCTGAGAACACCGAAAATAAGAATCAGGATAAACAGCCCGGCCAGTGCCTGTTTGGCAAGCCCCCAGAACCAGGGCTGCTCCCAGAAAGGCAATTCGGGCACTTCATCAATGTCGCTTTCCACGAAGGGTGAGTTGATGACGCTGACACTGTCACCCCTGGCGGCACTGTAGCCTACAGCATTACGCACCAAGCTGTTGATGCGCTCAATTTCATTTTCACTCCAGGGTTGCCGTTCGGCTTCACCGGTTTCCGGGTTGCGCTGGATCAGATCATCAATAACTACGGCCACCGTCATGCGGGCAATGCGACCGGCATCATTGCGGGAATAGGTCAGGCTGCGATCCAGTTCAAAATTGCGCGTTGCCTGGGAACGGCGATTGCTAGGTGTATTGCCTTCCTCCCCTTCACCGGTGGCTTCTTCAGGAGCAAAACCATCCTGAGGAGGTTGATTGGACAGGGCACCGGGGATGCCCAGAGGCCCGAAGTCGCCACTACGCACTTCATCAACCGTCTGCTCACTGCGAAGAGCGGGCATGTCCGGATTGAACTGCTCAGAACTTTCCTCCACCTGGGTATAATCAACATCCACCGAGACAGCAGCCTGAAAACGCCCGGGCCCGGTTATCGGCTCAAGAATGGAGCGAATACGCTCGTTGACACGCTGTTCGACCTGACGGGTGTGTTCCAGCTGGCGTGACATGGCCTTGTCGCTCTCACTTTCCTCACTCTGGGAAAGCAGGTTGCCGCGCTGGTCAACAATGGTGACATCTTCCAGTGCCATCTGGGGAACACTGGACGCCACCAGGCTCATCATGGCTCTTGACTGGGATGAGTCCAGGCTGCGACCGGGTGTCAGGGTCAGAAAAACAGAGGCCGAAGGTTTGCGCTGATCACGAATAAATACAGATTGGCGGGGAACTGCAAGATGCACGCGTGCCTGACGGACGGCATCCAGACTGGAAATGGTTCGGGCCAGTTCACCCTCAATACTACGCAGGTAGCGGGCATTTTCCATGAACTGACTGGTGCCCAGACCCTGATCCTGCTCCAGCAGTTCATAACCCACCGTATTGGGCTGACTGATATCCGCGCCAGCCACCTGCATCCGGGCCTGGTGGATATCATCTTCTTTGACCAGTAGCGCGCCTGAAGAAGTATCAATGCGATAACTGATGTTGTTCTGTTCCAGAACGTCCACAATAGCAGCAGAGTCCACCTCATTTAAGCTGGACATCAAGGGCCGGTAGCTGTCGGACTGAGACCAGAGGACGACAGCAAAGCCCAGTGCAATACTGGCCGCAAAGCCGATCAGCAAAGCCATCTGGCGCAAAATATCCAACTGATTGAAGTTGGATAGCAAGGCTTCCGCCTTACTGCCACCTTTCAGCAAGTTCTTTTTGCTCTGCTTGTCTTTGCTTTCAGCTTGATCAGTGGTAGCACTGCTTGCTTCTGACTTGCCGGATTCAGGGAGATTTTTTTCTGCCCCTTCATCAGCAGCCACATTGGCAGGCGCGTTTTCCATTCAATAACCCCAGTTAATCCACTCTATCCTGTGTCAGGATCAGATAGGCATCCGCATCACTTCTTGATAAGCACTGACCAGGCGGTTTCTTACCTGCGTCATGGCTTCAAAAGACACACTCGACTTCTGGGCGGCAATCATCACATTGGTGATATCGACGTCGGGATCACCCAGTTCGTAGCGGGTTCGCATGTCATTAGCCGTCTGCTGATGTCCGTTGACGTTATCGATGGCCTGCTTCAGTAAAGTGGAAAAGGAAGGCACTTCCTTGACCTCTTCCGAACCAGTCACGCCAGGAACCTGCCCCCCTTCCTGCAACCCCTTGACCAAGGGTGCCCGCTGATTCAACTCAGCGGATGCAAAACTGGAGTTCACATCATGACTACTTGCCCTTATCTGGGACAGAACACTGGAAATATCAGCGCGTTCAACCATGTCTGGACACCCTTATTTTATACTTTGTTTATATGTATTTTCTATGCAACAATCGTTAAAGCTTATATTTTTTGCATAAATTGTCCGGCTAAGTGCAAAAAAACAACAGGTTAGCCACTTTTTCAGAGTGATTGACTTACTCTACCTAATTGTCAGCCGGAAGACTACACCATCTTCCTACAAGTTGACTGAAATTACTGCTACAAAATGTTTCTCAGCCGGGTCAGCCTTGCTCCAGAAAACCCAGCTCCCGCATTTTTGCGATCTTGTATCTCAGGGTTCGGGGGCTGATCCCGAGTCGCTCCGCTGTTTCTTTCTTGCGACCACCTTCCTGCTGCAGCGCTTCAAGAATCATTCGAAACTCCTGTTCCTTGAGATCCTCCTTGAGGGCCTCACTGCTTGCCTGAACCGGAGCCGGTTGAGACTCATTTCTGTCATTTTCGGCCACTGCAAGGCGGTGGTCTTTTTCTATGATAATACTTTCAGCGGTGACCTGCTTGCCTGTGGTCATAATCAAGGCACGCTGCATGACATTCTCAAGCTCACGCACATTGCCAGGCCAGGCATGCTCCAGTAAAAGCTTGCTGGCACTGGAGTGGAGTTCAGGAACCTGGCTTACTCCCATGCGCTGCGCATGCTTGGCCAACAAGGCTCTGGCCAGGAGCAGGATGTCAGCCTTACGCTCCCGCAGTGGCGGCCAGACCAGAGGAAAGACATTCAGGCGATAGTATAAATCTTCCCGGAAGACTCCGTCGCTGATGCTTTGCTTGAGATCTCGGTTACTGGTTGCCAGCACTCGCACATTCAATTTCAGAGTCTTGCGCGAGCCCAGGCGTTCCACTTCCTGTTCCTGAAGCACCCGCAGCAACTTGGCCTGCAACTCCATGGGCATTTCCGAAACTTCATCCAGCAACAGAGTCCCACCATCGGCCTGTTCGAATTTACCGGGGGTGCTGGCATTGGCCCCCGTGAAAGCACCCTTTTCATAACCAAACAGGGTGGCTTCCAGAAGGCTTTCGGGAATCGCTGCACAATTGATGGCAACAAAAGGCTTGCTGGCTCTTCCCGACTCCAGATGAATATAGCGCGCCAGCACCTCCTTGCCGGTTCCCGACTCACCCCCAATCATAACCGAGGCATCACTTTTGGCAACACGGCTGGCCAGCTTGAGCAATTCCAGGCTGGCAGGATCTTCCACCACCGGCCCCTGATCGGTAGCATCACTCAAAGGGCTGGAATTCAACAGGGGCCGTATCAGGGTCACCAGCAGTTCAGGCTCAAAAGGCTTGACCAGATAATCCACAGCGCCCTGGCGCATGGCTTCCACAGCCTGACTCACCGAGCCATAGGCAGTCATCAGCACCATGGGCAGGCCAGGATACTTCTGGGTGACCTCGGCCAGCAGCTCATAGCCATCCATCACCGGCATACTGACATCGGAAATCACCAAACCCACCGAGTTTTTTTCCAGCAGTTTCAAGGCATCCCGCCCATTGACGGCTGAGACATAATCCCAACCTTCAAGTTCAAGCGTATCTTCCAGGGCTTCTCTTAAATCCGCATCATCTTCAACCAGCAATATTTGTTGCTGCATCGCTTCTCTCCACTACAACTCAGGCTTCCGAACCGGAAGCGCCATCAGCATCCATTGGCAAGGCAATCCAGGCGCGTGTGCCTTCTCCAGTCCGCGATTGCAACCAGAAACGCCCTTTGTGGGCCTCAACAACCGCTTGCACTATTGCCAGCCCCAAACCCGTTCCCTGAGACTTGGTGGTGTAAAAGGGTTCCTGCGCCTTGGCCACCTGGTCCTGACCAATGCCCGGCCCTTCGTCAGCCACACAGAGAAGCAGGTGCATGCCGGGCTGACCCGGCAAATCAGCAACGGTTTCCAGATGCAAGGCCATGGGTGGCGGCGGATCACAGGCTTCGGCAGCATTATTAACCAGATTGAGCACAGCGCCTACCAGAGAATCCAGACTCACCACCAGCTCACAGGGCTGCAGGTTAACCTGCCAATTGAAACTCAGTTGATGCTTGTCCACAACCGGCTGTACAGCTTCATGCAGGGCCTTGGCCAGATCCTCTACAGCCAGGCGTCGGGCCATGCGGGTTTCACCCTTGGCAAAAATCAGCATATCACGTATCTGCTGATCCATATGCTGTAGCCGGCTTTTCAGTTTACCGGCAAACTTTTGCTGTTGGTGTTCTTCCAGACCTTCCTTTTGCAGGTGCCCGGCATAAAGCAATGCAGTCGACAAAGGGGTTCGCAGCTGGTGGGCCAGAGAGGCCACCATATGCCCCATGGAAGACAGCCGCTCATGGCGGGCCAGCTCTTCCTGCAAACGCCGGGTTTCCGTCAGATCCTGCAGCAGGATCAGCTGCCCCTGTCCAGCGGACATGGAACTGATAGACAGGCTCACCCGGCGTCCGTCTTTCAGTGAAACCTCATGACCATCATCGCTGCGCGGAGCAAAAGCTCTTTGCACCACAGCCAACCAGGAAGCCCCTCTCAGGGGAGCACCCAAAAGTTCTGCGGCGGCCTCGTTGGCCTGGCTGACCTTGCCTTGGGGATCCAGCATCACTAAACCGGCCGGTATGGCCGCAAGGACATCCTGCAATGCCTGAGCCGAAGTGTTTTCTGGAACTACCGTATTTTCAGAAAATGCCATTGCTTTGCAATCCTTAAGTCTTCAGGCCTGTTTTGCCCACTCCAGACCTTTTCTTCCTAGTTTTCCAGAACAAATCCACCTCGCCCCTCATCCAGAGAGTAACCCAGACGCCTGACCAGCATCTGGTCGGCATGCGTCAGGTTTTCATCGGGCACACAGACACTCAGACCCTGCTCCCTGGCTTTTGTAGCCACCAGTGCCATCAGCCGACTACCGACTCCGCGCCTGCGGGTGACTTCTCGGACACAGAGGTGGCGAAGCTGCCACTCATCTTCCAGAGAACGCACCAGCACGGCACCGATCAGATGATCATTAAAGAGGGCCGCAGCAAACCAGTTGCTGGTTTCCTGCAAAGCCGCTTCAATAAAGTGAGGGGCTTCCAGCACTTCCCCGCGCAGAGTGCGTCGCAAGGGCTCCGCCTCTGAATAGATTTTTTCCAGGTCAGTCCGCCATGCAGACTGCTCAGCCAAGGCATTGGCATCGGCTTGTATCAATTGCACAGGCATGGCGCACCCTCACTCAGTTGTTGTTTAAGTTCATTTTAGCTTGCAACTCTAGACAGCATAAAAAGCTCTGGACTGCCTTTCCACCTCGCAACTGTTATAATCAGATCATCGCAAGCTCAGAAAAGGTGCACACCCTCAATGACGGCACGAACTGCAAGTGTAACCCGCAATACCCTGGAAACTAAAATTCAGGTTGAAATCAACCTGGATGGCACAGGCCAGTTTTCCAGTGAATCCGGTATCGGCTTTCTGGATCATATGCTGGATCAGGTGGCCCGCCATGGTTTGATTGATATGGACATCCAGATGACCGGTGACCGGCATATCGACGACCACCACAGTGTTGAAGACCTGGGCATCACCCTGGGCCAGGCTTTTGCCCAGGCAGTTGGTGACAAAAAAGGCATGGTTCGTTACGGCCATGCCTATGTTCCCCTGGATGAAGCCCTGTCCCGTGTGGTTATCGACTTTTCCGGTCGCCCCGGCCTGTTTATGGATGTGGAATTCACCCGTGCCAGCCTGGGTGGACTGGATACCCAGCTTTTCTGGGAATTCTTCCAGGGCTTCGTCAATCATGCCCAGGTCACCCTGCACATCGACAACCTTAAAGGCTTCAACGCCCACCACCAGGCCGAGACCATCTTCAAGGCTTTTGGTCGCGCCCTGCGCATGGCCCTGTCCCCGGATGAGCGTATGGCCGGACAAATGCCCTCGACCAAAGGCGTTTTATGATGGACAAGGGACCCGCCAAACCGGACGTTGTTATCATTGATTATGGCATGGGTAATCTGCATTCAGCCCATAAAGCCCTGGAAAAAATGGCTGCCGGCAAAAAGACTGTCGGTATTTCTTCTGACCCGGAAATCATTCGCCAGGCCGAGCGAGTGGTTCTTCCCGGTGTCGGTGCCATCCGCGACTGCATGGCGGAAATGCACAACACCGGGCTGGTGCCCATCATCCGCGAATGCCTGCAGAGCAAACCCTTTCTGGGCATCTGCGTTGGCTTTCAGGCCCTGATGGAATCCAGCGAGGAAAACGGCGGCGTGGAATGCCTGGGGCATTTCAAGGGCCAGGTGAAATTTTTTGGCGAATACCTTGAAGACTCGCAAGGCCAGCGCCTGAAAGTGCCCCACATGGGCTGGAGTCAGGTCAACCCTGCCCAACCCGAACACCCTGTCTGGCAAGGCCTGCCCGCCGGTGAGCGCTTCTATTTTGTGCACAGCTACTATGTTCAGGCTGAAAACCCCGAACAGGTGTTGGCTGAATGCAACTATGGCCCGGTGAAAATGCATGCTGCCCTCGCCCAGGATAACGTCGCTGCCGTACAATTCCACCCCGAAAAAAGCGCCCAGGCCGGTCTTAAGCTACTAGAGAATTTCCTGTACTGGAAGCCGTAGACAATGAGTCGAGACCAGCGACAAAAAGAAGCAATACAAATGGTTGCTCTAGGTTTGATCGCGGTTATCGCAATAACCGTTTTCTTACCTTACGTTCTTCCAAGCATTTGGGGGACATTTCACCATAGCCACTTTAGGGTTGGTGATTGTGGTCACCAAACGCCATGCATCAGAATTTATGTCAAATACCTTTACCTCATCGCTGGTTCAATTGTTATATGGGGTATTGCAGCATATTTGAAAGCATTACCAACACTTCAACTTATTTTCCACAGTCTATGCGTTGCTGCAAAGATCTGGTACAAAAACTCAAATAGATAGGTTACAAATGCTGATAATTCCCGCAATTGATTTGAAAGACGGCCAGTGTGTGCGCCTGAAGCAAGGCCGTATGGAAGACTCCACCAGCTACGGCGATGATCCCGTGGAAATGGCTGCCCGCTGGGTGGGGGAAGGTTGTCGCCGCCTGCATCTGGTTGATTTGAATGGTGCCTTTGACGGCCAGCCGGTCAATGGCGAGGCCGTGACGGCCATCGCCCGCGCCAACCCCGGCCTGCCCATCCAGATTGGCGGTGGCATTCGCACCCCACAAACCATCGAACATTACCTGGAAGCCGGTGTGCAGTGGGTAATCATCGGCACCAAGGCGGTTAAGGAACCCGAATTCGTTACGGAAATGTGCAGGCTCTTCCCCGGTCACATTATTGTTGGCCTGGATGCCAAAAACGGCCTGGTCGCTACCGATGGCTGGGCTGAAGTTTCCAACATCAAGGCCACTGACCTGGCCAAACGTTTTGCCGACGATGGCGTTTCCAGCATCGTCTACACGGATATCAGCCGCGATGGCATGATGCAGGGCGTGAACCTGGAAGCCACCGTGGATCTGGCCCAGCAAGGTGGCCTGCCGGTGATTGCCTCGGGCGGAGTCACCGACCTGGGTGATGTCGAGCGCCTGATGAAGGTGGCTGACCAGGGCATTCTGGGAGCCATTACCGGTCGCGCCATCTATGAAGGCAGCCTGAACCTGGCCGAAGCACAGAAACTGGCAGACCAGTAATTTGCCCTGCTGAAACTGAATACTCTGGGGTGCAGGGTAGAGCTTGTCAGGCTGTCTGCAACAGGAAGTTGCAGCCAGAGCTTACAGGGATGTATTCACGCGTCCTGACAAGCCTACCCTGTGCCCCTTTTGTCCGCATTAGGCTGCCATACAATTTAATCTTTCAGGAGACACTATGGGACTGGCCAAACGTATTATCCCCTGCCTCGATGTCGATAAGGGTCGAGTGGTGAAGGGTGTGAATTTTGTCGGCATTCGTGATGCCGGTAATCCGGTGGAAGTGGCAAAACGCTACAACGACCAGGGCGCAGACGAGATCACTTTTCTGGATATCACCGCCAGTCACGAGGATCGCGGCACCACCGTTGAGATGGTCGAAGAAATTGCCGGTCAGGTCTTTATTCCCTTGACCGTCGGTGGCGGGATTCGCAACTGTGAGAATATCCGTACCATGTTGAATGCCGGTGCTGACAAGGTCTCGATCAATACTGCAGCTGTCACCAACCCCGAATTTGTTCGCGAAGCCGCTGAGCGTTTTGGCAGCCAGTGTATTGTTGTTGCCATTGATGCCAAAAAGGTTTCTGCCGAAGGTGAGCCTGACCGCTGGGAGATTTTCACTCATGGCGGGCGCAAAGCCACCGGTCTGGATGCCGTGGAATGGGCTAAAAAGATGGTGGATTTGGGAGCCGGTGAGTTACTGCTGACCAGTATGGATCGGGATGGCACCAAAAATGGTTTTGATCTGGGAGTAACCCGAGCCATTTCCGATGCTGTAGCCGTTCCCGTGATTGCTTCAGGAGGTGTCGGCAATCTTCAACACCTGGCTGATGGCGTCCAACAAGGTCAGGCCGATGCAGTTCTGGCTGCCAGCATCTTTCATTTTGGAACCCACTCAATCCCTGAAGCCAAGCAATTCATGGCCGACCAGGGTATTGAAATGCGGCTCTGATGCCCTGCAATGCGGACAAGGCCAGGGTTTTCCTGGCCCTGGCGTTGCTCTGGCTTCTGGGTCTGTATCTGCGTCTGCCCATTCTGGTCATCCCGCCTCTCGCCCCTTTCATCAATGCCGACCTGGGGTTGTCGCAAACTCTTCTGGGCAGCCTGACCACCCTCCCGGTCCTCATGTTGTCACTGGGTGCACTTCTGGGTTCGCTGGCCATCCTGCGACTGGGTGCCAGAAATAGTCTCGCCCTGGCACTGACCCTGGTTGCGTTGACTTCCGCCATTCGAGGCTTAACGGACAGTCTGGCGTTACTGCTGATTCTTACCAGCTTGATGGGCTTAAGCATTGCCATCATGCAGCCTTCTCTGCCTGCCTTGTTGCCCCGCTGGTTGGACGACAGAAAGCTGGCTTTGGGTACGGCGGTTTACATGAATGGCATGCTAATGGGCGAGTTTCTGGGTGCAGGTGTCACCCTGCCCCTCCTGATGCCACTGATGGAGGGTTCCTGGCGGGCCACCCTGATGGCCTGGTCACTGCCCGCTCTTTTAATCGTACTGGCCACTTTTCTGCCCAGGCAAAGAGAAGACACTTCCAGCCATGACACCCTGGAAGAAACCGGCTGGATACCGGACTGGAAAGACCCTTTTCTCTGGCGCATCGGGCTTCTGCTGGCTTCCAGTGCTTCTCTGTTTTTTGGCACCAATGCTTATCTGGGCAGCCTGCTGGAGGAACGCGCTGAACTCAACAAACTGGAAGCTGCTTTTTTCTGGTTCAATGTCGCCCAGGTGGCGGCCTCTCTGCTCATGTTGGTCATGATCAACCACTGGGTTGCCCGGCGTGGGCCGCTGGTTGTTTCCACTGGGTTGAGTCTGGTCGGTATGCTGGGGCTGCTCCTGACCAGTGGCTGGCTGAGTATTGCCTTTGCCTTTTTCTTGAGCTTCTGGGCAGGTGTGTTGCTGATACTCCTGGTTGCTTTACCACCGCAACTTCTGTCTGGCAAACAGGCCGGTCGCTTGGCTGCAGGTGCCTTCACCCTGGCTTACAGCCTGTCTTTCTTCGTTCCTCTGCTGGGCGGCAGCCTGGCGGACTGGACCGGTCAACCCAGCCACGCCCTCTGGCTACTATTTGCTGTTTCCTGCCCGGCACTCTGGTTGGCCTGGCGATTTCCCTTAAAGCATTAGGCAAAATCTTCGCTTTCGGCGACTATCTAAAGAGTCCCACGCAAGTGCAATTTAAACTGATCCGGATCGAGCAGCACTTCGCGCAGGGTACGGCCTGGTTTGTACTTGAGATCATAGCTGAGGATGCGTTCGACCTGTTCCCGTGTTTCCGCTGAGATATTCACACCCAGGGTCACGGAAACAATTGAGCGCGGGGGGAAGGGGTAGAAATACACCGGCTGGCCATTGCTTAAGGGTTTGCTGTCTTTTGCCTCGTTTAAGGGGCGAATCAGGCGGATCTCTTCTTCAGTGGCATATTCAGCAGCGCGATGGAAAAGAGCTGGAAAAGGCTTCATGGGGTGATCGGCTGTGGGCCGTTGCTGGCCATAAACAACAGAACGCAAAACCTGCTTTTGAGTGTTGAATTTTGGGTAATCGCTATTGAACTCCAGCACAACACCTCGGTGCTGATCCGCATAACGCTCCCAGAGTAGCGGATTATCTGCCCGTGCGAAAAAACGGCACATCCCCAGCTCTTCATAAGCCTGAGGATTAGGCAAAACCGGCGGTTTTCCCTGCTTGCGCTTTTTCATCTGGGCTTCTATTTTCGGGCGTTTTTTGGCCGCTTCATTCTGAAAGGCCTCCCAGGTCATCAAACCTTTCAATTGCTCGGGCAGAGCCTTGAACTGCCTTTCCAGCTCTTTTTGAAACTCACCCTCGGAAATACGCACGCTCTGGCGTGAAATCATTTTTGCATTCAGTTGCCAGGGGTCAAGCTGCTCCTTCACGGCCAGAAAATGCAGGCGCGCATGTCTCAGAACATCCAGTTGGCGAGGGGCAAGATAAAGATACAGTTTCATGGCTTGGCTTCGGACTCTGCAACCAGAGCGGGCAAATAAACATTCAGGAATTCTTGCGGCAGCCTTCGGGGACGATGGCTTTGCAGGGACACACAGGCAAAACGGGTTCGGCCCTTCAGCAAGGTTTTGTCATCGCTGAGTCGCAACAACTGGAAGCGCCGGGTCAGGGTCAGACGTTGATCACTGTCCACAATCCAGGTTGCCATTTCCAGTTGGTCGCCTTCATAGGCCGGGGCCAGATAGTCCAGTTCATGGCGCACCACCACCATGGCACGATCCAGCCTCCGGTAATCATCCAGAGTCAAACCCAGGGATTGTGAATGCTGCCAGCTCACCTGCTCGATAAAGCGCAGGTACTCGGCATTATTGACATGACCATAATGATCGATGGCATCGGCACCAATGCTGAGTGGAAGAATGTAGGGGTTGGGTAAATCCCAGTTCATAGACTTACTGTTGGGCCAGGAAATCGGTATAAGCCTGGACAGTCATCAGTTCCTGCCATTCTTTTGCAAAGACGTCAGGTTCGACCTGCAAACGAAAAACCCAGGTATCCAGAGGAGCCTCATTCAACAACTCAGGATCATCTTCCAACTGCTCGTTGCAGGCCAGAAGGGTGCCACTGACAGGAGCCTGAATCTCAGAAGCCGTTTTAACCGATTCAATGCTGCTGATCACTTCACCCGCCTTGATCACCTGACCGGTTTCCGGCAACTCCACAAAAACGATATCACCCAGTGCCTCCTGGGCATGTTGACTGATACCTACCAAAACCTGTTGCTCGTCCAGTTGTTGAACCCATTGGTGGGTAGTGCAAAAACGCTGTTCGTCTGTCATAACTGCATCCAGTATCTAAAAAGCCGTTTTGAGTCGATAGCGGCTTTTGTCTTTATAGTTTGTAACCTTGCGCTGAAATAAAGCAGCAACCTCTTCAAGATTGGCATCCTCCTGCAGACCTGAGGCTGGCAGCCACAAGAGTCCCGGATAAAGCAGAAAACCCTTCTCTGTGCGCAAAACCCGCCGGATATCCGTCCAGTCATAATGCTGGGGCGGCCTGGAATCGACCTGGGCATTGACACCGTCTTCATTCACTTCAAAGGTTAAATCCAGACCTTCCTGACCGGAGCGCTTAAAGGCGCGTTTGAACATCCAGACCAGCAAGCGTCGGCGCATGCCAAACCACAAGGCACCCAGTAAAACAAACACCAGATCAATGACCTGAAAGCCCTGATCCAGCCATTTGATAACCAGAATACCTGTTACGGCAAACAGCACCAAGCCAAAGAAAAGGTGTCGCCGGTCTTTTTGTGAACCCAATTGATAATCATAAAGTGCCGAGTACAAAAACTGGGTTTCATTCCAGCGGTAAACAAACTTCATTTATTTCACCCTGCCGCGGCTTACAAGCCGGGAAAAGGAACTTTGTTAACAGCAACCCAGGCCGTGTAAATCAGGAAAACGGCTGCGATCACCAGGCCGATGATTTTCTGACGACGCAACGCAAAGGCTGCAAACCCCATATAACCCACCAGACCCACCAGCTTGGCTGTCACCCATTCACTGTTATAAAAAGGCCATTGGGTTGTAAAGTAGCATAGCCCCAGAGCCGAGATGAGCACCACCAGATCAATGACGTGGTGACTGATCCTCATCCAGGTCTTATTGACCCACTGCAAGCCAGCCAAAACGCCGCCGCTGCGAACCACAAAAAAGACCACCGTTAATACGACAGCCAGCAGGTGCAGGTGTTTGAATGCCATATAGCTCATGATTTGAACCTTTCGTTTATAAAAACAGAGATAAAGCTTACCAGAAAACCGCTGCTTTCGGCATCAGCGTTGGCACTGTGGACAAAAAACACTGGAGCGTTGACCTATTCTGGTTTCCTGCAAAGCGGCTGAACACTTGTGACAAGGCTGTCCGGCACGACCATAAGCATCCAGTTGCTGGGCAAAATAGCCTGGCTTGCCATCGCCGCCCACAAAATCCCTGAGCGTGGTGCCACCCTGTTCAATGGCTGCCGCCAGAATAATCTTGATCAATCTCACCAACTCAGCATAGCGAGCCAGAGAAATTCTTCCGGCTGCACGCCGTGGATCGATCCCGGCCCGAAACAGGGCTTCGGTGGCATAGATATTACCCACACCCACCACCTGAGCAGAATCCATAATAAAAGCCTTAACCGGAATTTTGCGCTGACGTGAACGCTGGTAAAGCAGCTCAGGCGTGAAGGCATCACTCAGGGGTTCAGGGCCCAGCTTTTCCAGTCGAGGGTGCAACAGGGGGTCGCCTGTGTAATGAAGAAGAAAGCCAAAACGACGGGGATCGTGATAGCGAAGGCACAAGGGAGCCTGAGTTTCGGAAGGCAGAGGTGCGGGAGTCAACTGCAGGTGATCATGTTTTTTCCAGGGTTCCGATGCTGGAACCAGGCGCAGACTGCCCGACATCCCCAGATGCCAGATCAGACCCTGGCTGCTTTCAGGCTGCTGCGAGTCCACCAAAGGCATCAAGAGATACTTGGCGCACCTTTGCAGGGATCTGATTTGCAGGCCCTGAATCCGTTCAGGCAAATCTTCAGGAATCGGCCAGCGCAAACGAGGCTCCCTGACTTCCAGGCGCTCAATGGATCGACCTTCCAGCCAGGGGGCCACTCCCCTGCGTGTGGTTTCAACTTCAGGTAATTCAGGCATGAAAAAGCCCCTGTCGGTCAACTGAATTCAAAAAAACAGTATAACCGAGCAGGGGCCTGCGACCGAGAAAACGGTGGCTTTTAAAGGAGGGAAGCTAAACCACCTCCTCCACCCAGCTGCGCCTGAATCTGCTGACCCTGAGCCTGCAGACTGGCAGTGGTGCTTTCTACAGCATTAAACTGGTCATAAAGCCTTTGTTCGTAGGAATCCAGGCGATCCATCGTATCCTGCATACCATCTTCAAGGTTGTTTACCTTGGTAGAAAGGCCTTCCGTGCGTGTAGGGATCAAGCCATCACGCGTAGCATCAGTCATCAGGTTAGCAGTTTCAGAAAGTCTGGCTGCATAACCATTGTCTTCATCACCCAGAATACGGGCCACATCATCAAAGTTTTTATCCAGCACTTCATCCAGCCGAGTGCCAGCATAATTAGGATCTACTGTAGGGGCTTCGTCACCAATCCCTTCTTTTAAATGACCATTGGTGGGTCCAGGGCCATCAGCACCACCTTCAACATTGGTTACGATCCCCATAAAACTGAGATGGTTTTGATTGGTCTCTTCATCAGAACCTCCGCTAACAGGAGAATCAATAATACTGCGCAGTTGGCTCTGCAAGGAGTTAATGGCACTTTCATCGGAGAGGACGCCTCCCTCCACTTCACCATCCTCATTGACGCTGGAGTACTTAGCTTCATTGAGAAAGGTCATCAGCTCATTGTAGGAACCCATAAAGTCATTGATCTTGTCCTTTACAGCCTGCTTGTCTTGATCCACTTCAAGCGTACCCGTCGTTCCCACTTCTGAATCATTCAACGCACCTGGAGTGATATCCAGGGTGACGCCAGAGATCACATTGTCAAAAGTATTGGTCGAGCTGGTGGCTTCAATGCCATCAATAGTGATTTTGGCATCCAAGTCTCCACTTGTAGATAAACTTGATGTATTTTCGCCTATCTGGTCGCCATCCACCACCTTTAGCTTATCAGTTACATCTCCATTTCCATCAACACTGCCGCTCACTACCGAAACGCTGTTTTCATTACCGGTTTGTTCGGCATTGACGGTTAATCTAGCCTCTCCATCACCAGTATTCACCAGGTTAGCGTAAGCAACTCCCTGCAAGTCTTCATGTTCATTAATTTTTGCTCGAATGTTGTCCAGGGTATCACCAGCATCAGCTGTAATGGTGACATCCTCATGGTCAGAGTTTGCAGGCTGAATAGTGATCGACCCAGTTACTTCTTTTTCAGTGCTGGCATTTTCAGAAACCCAGCGGGAAGCCTCCGCTTCAGACTCCACTTCAATGTTGTAGTTACCGGAGGTCGCACCGGCAAGATAGTCAGCATTGGCTGAAAACAGGCTTTCATTGCTGGACTCAGCACGCATCTGGTTGTAGTTGTCATCTCCAACCAACTCACTCATGGCTGACTGAAAGTCACTGACCTTGCTTTTCAACTGCCCATAAGCACTGATTTTTTCCTGTGCTTCGGCCCTTTCTTCCTGCATTTTCTGCAGGGGTTGCGCTCTGGCTTCTACACTGGCCTTGACGATCTCATCAACGGGAAGGCCTGATCCCAGGCCACTGAAACTGATACCTGACATAACATCACCCAAATCTTTTACCGATGAATTTTCTGCTCTTGATTACCTCGTCGACTTACCCTGACTGAACTTTAACCTTGTTTATAGCCACTGACAAAGGTCGCCAAGTGGCGACCTGAGCGGCATTTTTTTGCCGCTTTAAACGAAAAAAACCCGGGCTGTTTCCAGTCCGGGTTTTTCAGGCAACACACCGAAGCAAATTATTTAATTTTTGCTTCTTTGTAAGGTACAACCTTACGTACTACTGGATCATACTTGTTACGCTCCAGTTTTTCGGGGGTGTTACGCTTGCTTTTCATAGTGGTATAGAAGTGGCCTGTGCCAGCACTCGATACCAGTTTGATTTTCTCACGCATAGTTCCGGTTCCTTAGGGCTTAAACTTTTTCGCCACGTTTTTGGATATCAACCAGAACCTGGTCAATGCCCAGCTTATCAATCAAACGCAGACCCTTGGTGGAAACGCGCAGTTTGACAAAACGCTTCTGGGATTCAACCCAAAAACGGTGAACGTGAAGGTTGGGCATAAAACGACGACGCGTCTTACGCTGTGAGTGGGAAACGTTGTTCCCAGTTAGCGGCTTCTTGCCGGTAACTTGGCAAACCATGGACATTGTGTGCCTCCAGTCGATCTTAGGGCGCAAGGTGATGGAAAAATGAAAGGGCGCTTTATACCAAAAAGGCCGCTTGCAGACAAGCAATACCTTGGGTTTTAACGAAAAAACGAGTTTCAGGAAAAAGCGCGCGTATTATAGCAGACCTCGGGCGGCAAAAGACACAGGTTCTCCATCACCAATCAGCAAATGATCCAGAACCCGGACTTCCACCAGCGCCAGCGCCTCTTTCAGCCGCCGGGTAATCTGCTCATCCGAGCCACTGGGTTCGGCAATTCCGGAGGGATGATTATGAGCCAGAATTACGGCTGCGGCATTATGCGCAAGCGCCAGTTTGACGACTTCCCTGGGATAAACGGAAGCTCCATCCAGCGTGCCACGAAACAGGGTCTCAAAATGCAGGACTCGGTGCTGATTATCCAACAACAGCAGAGCAAAAACTTCATGGGGCAGATCACGCAATTGCATTTTCAGATAACGCCCTGCGGCTTCCGGGCTGGTCAGGCCTTCCCCTCTTTTCAGTTCCGCTTCAAGATGGCGCTGTGCCATTTCCAGGACCGCCTGCAACTGGGCAAACTTGGCAGAACCCAGACCCAGGTGCTGGCAGAATTCCGTCTGGCTGGCAGTTAACAGAGGGCGCAGACCTCCGAACTCATTCAGCAGGTGTCGCGCCAGATCCACGGCACTTTTTCCCGTCACACCCGTGCGCAGAAAAATCGCCAACAATTCCGCATCGGAAAGACTGGCTGCCCCCTTTTCCAGGAGTTTTTCTCTGGGCCTTTCGTCAGCAGGCCAGTGGTTAATACCCATGGCTAACCTCCTTGTTCATTTCTCAGCAAATGCCAAAACATGGTAAGGTTAGCGTCCTTTTTCAGCTGGGTTAATTGATCCATGACAGGTCTGATCAACAAAAAAGTGCTTCTGGGTATCAGCGGTGGCATAGCTGCCTACAAGACCGCGTATCTGGCCCGCTTGCTGGTCAAAGCAGGCGCAGAAGTCAGGGTGGTGATGACCGAAGGGGCCAAGGCTTTTATCCAGCCGTTAACGTTTCAGGCTCTGACCGGACATCCGGTGCATGACGCCCTGCTGGATGAAGAAGCCGAAGCGGGCATGGGGCACATAGAGCTGGCCCGCTGGGCTGATCTGGTTTTTATTGCCCCGGCCAGCGCCGATCTGATGGCCCGCCTAGCTGTGGGGATGGCCAATGACCTGATGACCACCCTCTGCCTGGCCACTTCCGCTCCTGTGCATCTGGCTCCAGCCATGAACCAGGGCATGTGGCAGCACCCGGCCACTCAACGCAATTGTGTTCTATTGCAAGAACTCGGCTATCATCTTCTGCCTCCCGCTGAAGGCGAACAGGCCTGCGGTGATCTGGGTCCCGGACGCATGCCCGAACCTGAGGAACTTTTCAGCCGGATAGAAGGCCTCTTCCAGACCAAACAAGACCTGCCAGCCCAGGGCCTGAAAATCACCATCACCGCTGGCCCCACTCAGGAACCCCTGGACCCGGTGCGTTACCTGTCCAACCACAGTTCCGGTAAGATGGGGTATGCCCTGGCTGCAGCGGCGGCGGAACTGGGTGCCCAGGTGACCTTGATCAGCGGCCCCGTTGATCTACCCACCCCACCGGGAGTTCAGCGCCAAAAAATCACCACCACCCAGGAATTGCTCACGGCCTGCCAGAACGTTCAGGCCGACACCGACATCTTTATTGCCTGCGCTGCTGTAGTCGACTACCGGGTAGAAGAAGTCGCCGGACACAAAATCAAAAAACAGCAGGATCAAAAAGAGCTGGTTTTAAAGCTGGTGGAAAACCCGGATGTACTGGCCACCATCGCCAACAGCCAACCTCGTCCCTTTTGTGTGGGTTTTGCCGCCGAGACCCAGAAGGTCGAAGACTACGCCCGCCAGAAACTGGAGAGGAAAAACCTGGATGCCATCGTGGCAAATGATGTCAGTGACACCAATATAGGCTTTGGCAGTGATGACAACCGTGTCACCCTACTGTATCGCCAGGCCCGGACAATCCACCGCCTGGAGCTTCCCCAGGCCAGCAAGCAACAACTCAGCCAGCAGTTATTACTGGAAATCTGCAAACTCTACCAAGCCAATCAGGACAAACAATAAGCCATGAACCAGCATCCCAAGCTCGCGGTAAAAATTCTCGACTCGCGCATCGGCAGCGACCTGCCTCTGCCCAGCTATGCCACCGAAGGCTCTGCCGGTATGGATCTGCGCGCCCTGCTGGATGAACCTCTGGAACTGAACCCCGGCGATACCCAACTGGTGCGCACCGGGCTGGCCATTCATCTGGCTGATCCAGGCCTAGCTGGCATGATCCTGCCCCGTTCCGGTCTGGGCCATAAACATGGCATCGTACTGGGCAATCTGGTGGGTCTGATTGACTCTGACTACCAGGGCGAGCTGATGATTTCCGTCTGGAATCGCGGGCAAAAGCCCTTCACCCTGGAACCGGGAGAGCGCCTGGCTCAGTACGTCATCGTTCCAGTGATCCAGGCGCAACTGGAAGTGGTTGATGACTTCACCGACAGCCAAAGAGGTGCCGGTGGGTTTGGCAGCTCCGGTCGCCACTGATTGCAATCAAAGAGGATTCCTGCATGACTGAAGTACCTGCTTCCATTTTTCGCGCTTATGATATTCGTGGCATCGTCGGCAAAACTCTGACACCTGAAATCGTCAAACAAATTGGCTTGGCTCTTGGCTCTGAAGCCGCTGCCCGAGGTGAAACAGCCATCGTTGTTGCCCGTGACGGTCGAATTTCCGGCCCGGACATGATCGCGGCCCTGAAGGAAGGCATCCTTGCCACCGGCAGAGACATCATCGATATTGGCATGGTGCCCACCCCCACTCTGTATTTTGCCACCCACTATCTGCAGGGTACGCAATCAGGAATCATGGTCACCGGCAGCCACAACCCACCGGACTACAATGGTTTCAAATGCGTACTGGCTGGCGAAACCCTTTCAGGTGAAGCCATCAGCGATCTCTACCGCCGCATCACGGAAACGGATTTCAAATACGGTGAAGGCTTTGAGAAAAGCCGGGATGTCAGTGAAGATTACCTGAAAGCCATTCTGGAATCCGTGCAACTGAGCCGCCCCCTGAAAGTGGTCGTGGACACCGGCAATGGTGTGGCCGGTGAGCTGGCTCCCCGCCTGATGCAGGAACTGGGCTGTGAAGTCATCCCCCTGTTCACCGAAATTGATGGCACCTTCCCCAACCACCACCCTGACCCCGGCAAGCCGGAAAACCTTCAGGATCTGATTGCCACCGTGAAAGAACAAAAGGCCGATCTGGGCCTGGGGTTTGATGGCGATGGTGACCGAGTGGGTGTGATTACCCCTTCAGGCCGCCTGATCTACCCGGATCATCTGATGATGGCCTTTGCTGAAGACCTGTTGGAGCGCAACCCCGGTGCCAAAATCATTTATGATGTCAAATGCACCGGAAAACTGGGCGATGTCATCCAGAAGGCGGGCGGTGAGCCGGAAATGTACCGCACCGGCCACTCCCTCATCAAAGCCAGAATGAAAGCCAGTGGCGCTTTGCTGGCCGGGGAAATGAGCGGGCATATCTTCTTTCAGGAACGCTGGTACGGCTTCGACGATGGCCTCTATGCTGCAGCCCGTCTGCTGGAAATTCTGGCCAAACAGGAAGTGGATGCCGATGCCTTTTTCGACCGCTTCCCACAGAATATTTCCACGCCTGAGATCAACATCACCGTTACCGATGAAAACAAATTTGCTCTGGTCGAACGCCTGGCCAATGAAGGAGAATTCGGTGATGGGCAGAAAACCACCCTGGACGGTATTCGTGTCGACTACACCGATGGCTGGGGGTTGTGCCGTGCATCCAACACCACCCCGGTTCTGGTTTTACGCTTTGAAGGCCAGACCCAGGAAGCCCTGAACCTGATTGCTGAACGCTTCCGCCAGGCATTGCAAGCTATTGATCCTGCTTTGACTTTTGACTATTAATTGAGCCCTGAATCATGACCCAGACTTCATCTGTAAACAGCCCACAAACCACCGTTAAGGTTTTGTCGGAAGCCCTGCCCTATATCCAGAAGTTTTCCGGCAAAACCCTGGTCATCAAGTATGGCGGCAATGCCATGACCGAAGATGATTTGATAGACTCTTTCTGCCGGGATGTGGTACTGCTCAAGGAAGTCGGCATCAACCCGGTTGTGGTGCATGGCGGTGGCCCCCAGATCGGTGAACTCCTGCAGCGGCTGAATATTGAGTCCCGCTTTGTCAACGGCATGAGAGTCACCGACAGCCAAACCATGGACGTTGTACAAATGGTTCTCGGCGGCCTGGTCAACAAGGAAATCGTCAACCAGATCAACCTGGCCGGTGGCAAAGCCATAGGCCTGACCGGCAAAGACGGCCAGTTAATCAAGGCCCGAAAACTCAAGGTGGAGCACCAGACCCCGGAGATGACCGCTCCGGAAATCATTGATATCGGTCATGTCGGCGAAGTGGAATCCGTGGATACTTCCCTGATAGAAATGCTGACCAGCCGCGACTTTATTCCGGTCATTGCCCCCATCGGGGTCGATGCCCTGGGCGCTTCCTACAACATCAATGCAGACCTGGTGGCAGGCAAGATTGCCGATGCCCTGAAAGCAGAAAAACTCATCCTGCTGACCAATGTCGCTGGCTTGCAAAACAAGGAAGGCAAGGTGCTGACCGGCCTGTCCACGCAGGAAGTGGACGCCCTGATTGCCGATGGCACCATCTATGGTGGCATGCTGCCCAAAATCCGTTGTGCCCTGGATGCTGTTAAAGATGGCGTTCAAGCCGCACACATCATTGATGGCCGTGTTCCCCATGCCACCCTGCTGGAAATTTTCACCAACGCCGGTGTGGGTACCCTGATCACCAATCAAACATCCAGTTAACAGGTAGGTCAACATGGACAACCCGTCTTCAACAACAACTCGTAAAAAGAAGTCTCAGCGCAAGGATGAAATCCTTCAGGCGCTGGCCCTCATGCTGGAAAACCAGGAAAGCAAGATCACCACCGCTTCCCTGGCTAAAAAGGTGGGCGTTTCCGAAGCCGCCCTGTATCGGCATTTTCCCGGCAAGGCCAAAATGTTTGAAGGTCTGATCGAGTTTATTGAAGACAGCCTGTTTACCCGCATCAACCTGATCCTGAAAGAGCAGAGTGCAACCCTGATTCGTTGTGAGCACCTGCTGACCCTGTTGCTCGGCTTTGCCGAGCACAACCCCGGCCTCTGCCGTCTGCTGACCGGCGATGCCCTGGTGGGAGAGGATGAAGAGCTGCGCAATCGCATTACCCGCCTGTTTGACCGGATTGAAAGCCAGATCAAACAAGTGCTCAGGGAAACGGAAATTCGTGAAGGCAAGAAGGTCGCCCTTTCCACCACAGCCGCCGCCAGCATGCTGCTCGCCATCGTCGAAGGCCGCATCGTTCAGTATGTACGCAGCGGCTTCAGACGCCCCCCAACCCACGAATGGCCGGTACAATGGCGGCATCTGGCAGAAGGGCTGGTGGTTTAGTTCAGAGCAAATTACGCCCGGGTCATGCTCTGATTTCGGATACAGCCCTCCACGGACGAATATTCTTTAGCTGATCCTCAAGGGCGTCTTCTGCAATCTCAATGTCGTAGGCAGCCTGAGCTCGCAACCAATAGCCATTGGACAAACCAAAGAAACGACAAAGTCGTAGATCCGTGTCTGCGGTTATCGAACGCTTACCAGCAATAATCTGACCGATCCTCTGGGCTGGCACCCCAATTTCTTTGGCCAGACGATATTGAGAAATGCCCATAGGCTCAAGGAACTCCTCCTTCAGTAACTCGCCTGGCGTTACAGCATCAAGGTTGCGCATGAGTTACCTCCTAATGGTAATCAACAATTTCAACGTCTTCCGCGCCAGCCTTGGTCCAGTGGAAGCAAACCCAAGGGTGTCAGACTGCTGCAACTGATCCTGATAATTGATGACCACCATCGCCGTCTGGTTGTAGCCATAGTGTTTGAACCTGAGCATGAGAAAGGGCCGGTTGCTCAGGGATGGTTCATTTCAGTGCAGCCGGAGAGTGTTAATGGCCAACTAAACTGACCCGCTTCTGGCCATTAATTTTGACCCACCCCCAAGGTGGCTTTGGCCACCAAAACCAGTACCTTCCCTCAACGATGATGATTAAGGGGAAGGGTTTTGAAGGAGTGGGTTGTGATTCATAAAATCAAAGCACTACACGACAACGGCCAGGGTCTTTCCGTCCGAGCCATCAGTAAGCAGTTGTCCATCTCTCGCAATACCGTTCGCAAGTATCTGCGTCTATCGGAAGAAGCCATTCAAGGTCAGCAATCAGACCCCAGTCGCAGCAAAAAGCTGGATGATTACCGCAGTTATCTGGTGTACCTACTGGGTGAGTTCCCCAAGCTGAGTGCGGTGAAGGTTGCTCGTAAGCTGCGTACTAAATATGGCTCCATCCCTGCATCTGATCGAAGTTTGCGCCGTTATATTCAACAGCTGCGCCAGGAAGTGGCTGTAGCTCAGGTTCGCTACTTTGAACCCATTATTGATGATGTGGCCGGTGTTCAATGTCAGGTTGATCCCGGCGAGCTGCGAGGCGTTCGGGTCGGTGATCAGGAGGTCACCCTTCACTTTGTTGTCTTCGTGCTCTCTTTCTCGCGTCTGATGTATGTGGGCCTGAGCTTCCAGCCCCTTGATACCCAGGCCTTTATTCAACTGCATGATGAAGCCTTCCGGTATTTTGGCGGCATCACCGAAGAGTGTGTTTATGACCAGACCAAGCTGGTGGTGATCAAGGAGCAATACCGGGAAATCGAGGCCAACCAGCGCTTTTACCAGTATGCCACCACCGCAGGCTTTAGAATCCATGCCTGTGAAGGCTATGACCCCCAGAGCAAGGGCAAGGTGGAAGCTGGGGTCAAATACGTCAAGCAGGACTGCTTTTATGGCGAACACTTCACCTGTCAACAAGCCGTGAGAGACCATCTGCAAAACTGGCTGGATGAAGTGGCCAACCGTCGTGAGCATGGCACCACCGGCCAGATCCCCCACACCGTTTTTATGGCCGAAGAACGAACTCAGCTGAAGCCTTACCTGGCCCCCAGCAGTCTTCGTCAGCCTTCGGCGATTGAAACTCGTCGTGCGGATAAAACCGGTCTGATCAGCTACCAAGCCAATAAATACTCCGTGCCTCTGGCCTGGCAGCAATCTCAGGTCGGTGTAATGCAGCAGGAAGGCCGTCTGGTCATTACCGACCTAAACACTGGTGAGACCCTGGCCGAACATACCCTGTGCCTGGAAAAGGGGCGCATCATCAAGAACAACAACCACTACCGGGACAGGGAAGCTCGGGTGGCGCAGCTGGAGACCGAAATCAGTCAAATGCTGGGAAAGGCTCTGGGTCAGACACTCTGCCAGCAGATCAGGCGCTCAGAGCCTAGAGTCGTCAAGGATCAGCTGGTTGCCCTGAAATCCATCCTGGCTCACCTGGAGCCGGAAGATCGAAAGCTGCTTGTGCAGCTGGCCGAGCGGCCCGGCATTACCGCTGGCAAGATCAAACGCTACCTGGAGGCGGAACGTCAGGCGCGGAGCAAAGGGCGTTATCCAGATCACGGTCTGCCAGAGGCTACTTCGGCCAACCATGTAGACCTCTCGGCTTACCAGCGACTTGGCCAGTCCAGTGGCCAGGAGGTGACCCATGGGGCAGCTTGAACAAACCCGCGCCCGCTGCAAAAGCCTGAGGCTGACCTGGATGGCTCAACAGCTCCCTCAGCTGCTCGGTGAAGCTGAAAGTAATGACTGGTCTTATCTACAGTGTATCGACCACCTGATGGGCTATGAGCTGAAAGAACGCGATCAAAAACGCATCCAGCGTCACTTCAAACAAGCTCACTTCCCGATGGAAAAGCGCCTGGATGACTTCGACTATCGTCACCAGACCACCATCAATAAACGCCAGATCAGTGCGCTGCTGGACTTCAACTTCCTGGATCAGCGCCAGAACCTGGTGTTCATCGGGCCACCGGGAGTGGGCAAAACCCACCTGGCCATTGGCCTGGGCTACAAAGCCATCGAAGCCGGTTACAAGGTGCTGTTCAAAACGGCCATGACCCTGGTGGAAGAGCTGGAACTGGCTGAAAAACGCGGTGAACTGAAAAAGCGGATCAGCCTGCTGGCCAAAAACGACCTGCTGATCATTGATGAGCTGGGATACCTGCCCATGAGCCGCCAGTCCCGCTATAACCTCTTCCAACTGGTCAACAGCCTGTATGAGTACCGCTCCATCATCCTGACCACCAACAAGGACTTCACCGACTGGGGAGAGTTCTTCCATAACGACAATGTGGCCATACCCATCGTAGACCGGATTATCCATCACTCACACATCTTCATGCTGGGAGGAGAAAGCTATCGACTGAAAGAAAAGTTAACCAACTAACGCACCAGGTGGGTCAATTTTATTGGCCAAAGGTGGGTCAAAATAAATGGCCATTGACAGAGAGGTTCTTCTACAGCCTGAACGCAGAACTTTGCGGCAATTTTTGAGCAGCGAAGCTACGGAAAAATTGTCCGACAACAGTGACTTGATACTCATTGAGCCTTCTCCCCCAGCTCAGCCATTTGGCTAAACTGGAAAGGCGACGAAACCCAGACAGGAGAAGACTCAATGAACTTTTACAATAGCACTCATCGTCATTATTGTGGAATCGATCTGCATGCTCGTAGCCTGTATGTCTGCATTTTAGGGCAGCAGGGTGAAACTCTGTTGCACAAGGAAATTCCTGCCAAGCCCGAACCTCTTCTTCGATTAATTGAACCCTATCTAGATGACCTAATCATCGGGGTTGAGTGCATGCACTGTTGGTATTGGATTGCTGATTTCTGTGAAGATCAGGGCATCGCTTTTATTCTGGGTCACGCTCTTTACATGAAGGCGATTCATGGCGGTAAAACCAAGAATGACCGGATTGATTCTTACAAGATTGCTGCCCTGATCCGAGGTGGCAACTTTCCGCTGGCTTATGTCTATCCACGCAGTATGCGGGCCACTCGTGATCTGCTTCGCCGTCGAACCGGATTGGTACGTCATGGTGCAGATTTAAAAGCTCATGTGGCGAATACGACCAGTCAATACAACTTGCCGCCCAACAAGGTCAATCTGAAAAATGTCAGTGCCCGAGAACAACTGGGCAAGACCTTTGATGACCCCGTGGTTCAGCGCAACATTGATCTGGATATGGCCGTCTTGGAGTGCTATCACCGAGAGCTGAGTCAAATCGAGTGGCTGTTGGTAAAGCAGGCCAAACAACATCGGCCCACTTATTATCACCTGTTGCAGACCATCCCCGGCATTGGCCGTATTCTGGCTCTGACCATCCTGTATGAGATCGGGGATATTCGCCGCTTTGAATCAGTTCAGAAATTTGCTTCTTACTCCCGCCTGATCAAGTGTAAAGCTGAATCAGCGGGTAAAACCTATGGCACTCAGGGCAACAAGATTGGCAATGCCCATTTGAAATGGGCTTTTTCTGAAGCGGCTGTTTTGTACCTCAGAGGCAACCCCGGTGCTCAAAAGCTGTTGCAGCGCTTGCAGAAACGCATGAGCAAAGCCAAAGCCTTGTCGGCCCTGGCCCATAAGCTGGGGCGTGCAGTCTACTTCATGTTAAAGAACGAAAAGGTGTTCGATGAACAACGCTTTTTAATGAGTTAGTCACGCAGCAGGATGATGATCAACGTCTAACTGGATCATTACGGAGTGTGCTGAAATCGGGTGTCTGCTGACTGGTCGTTCAGACCTGAAACCCGGCTTCTACACCCAAACTCGAAGCCCGTCGATTGATTATCCATCCTGCTGGCGTGCACCAATACCCTGAGCGAGTGGGCTTACACCGGCGCTGAACCTGAAACTAACTGGGACTTTACAGTAACCCGCTTTTTGAATAGGACAGCTGCTGGTTAACCGATGAATGTCTAGTGCCCCAGACCAACCTGCAAGGAGCAACCCGGTTTGGCAGTGGTGAACAACCACGTTAAGAGAGCCTCAATAGGTGTTTGCTGTAAGCCACCAACAGCCAACGATGACAGATGAAGTAGGATCACTGGCTCAGGGATTTGATGTTGGCCGCTGACGCGGCCAATAAAAAGCACTGCGGCCTATTGACAGGCAGAAGGCTCATAGGTGACAGGCAGAAGGCTCATAGGTGTTAGAGCCATCTACTCTTCAGGCCACTCAACGTTTTTGTTTGTCCCAAGAGGGCAAAAGACACCTTGGGCATTTGTTTTGAAGTATCGATCGCTGAGGTCTTCGATGCAGTCTAGGAAACCCTTGATATGTTCTGGCTTCGATCTACCTTTTCGGTTTACTTGTAGGATGAAGTCCAAAAGCTGAGAACCCGACGTAATTTGGTTCAGATGTATCTCATAGGGTGATGTTTCACCAAGCCAGATTGTTATAGTCTTGTTGCGCTCACTGTAACTGACAGGCTTGTGGTCAAGCTTATCGAATAAGCTGTTACCAGAGTCAAAGCTTCTATATTCGTGCTTTCTGACGAGCCTCAAAACCTCCTCAAGGAGGTCTCTGTCCGATCGAATTTCTTCGGGTTCTTCCTTTGATTTGTCCTCAATAATAATTTTTTCAACCGCTTGCTCTAGGTCAGGCCACCACTTCTCGAAAATGGTATCCAAGTTCTTTTCATTAATTCTATTGTCCCCAAGCGCGTCATTTATCGCCGCGATTAGCGTCTTGATTTCATCCTTCGAAAAGGTTGTTGCTTGGAACTGGACCAAAGGACCCGACAGGTCTGTCGGTTTGAGATCAAGGAGTATCGGACACACGTGCGAAGATCCGACGTTTTTCGATAAAGCGCCAGCTTCGAACAAAATCCACGGAGCGTTTAGGTTCTCTCGAGTGACCAAAATGATACCAAAGTGAGAGATATCCAGTTTTCCAGCTATATCATTGGACCAGCGTTGTCCTTTATCAATATCTTTTGGAGTGTAGTAAGGCATGACAGCTTGAATGACGCTCGGAAGCCAATCTCTCAATACCTCTGCAGCTTTTCTACTTTTTTCTCCAGACCAACTTATGAAAACATCCATGAGAAAACCTTCTACGATTTTAAGAATCTCTGCTCTAACGCTTTGCTCACCGGTAAATTGCGAGCGCAGCGAGTAATTTGTCCGCGTGCAGCAATTTGTTAGAGTTCCACGCCGTCAACCCACTCCTCAATTTTACCATAAGGAACTTTGTCTATTTTGATCCGCGAGGCAATCTCTTGCTTCATGATACCTATTAATTCCTCCAACGCAGTTATGTCCGACTTACCCTCTCCATCATCAAACTGAACCAAATAGAGCCTTTCAATTTCTTGTTCCTCTAGTGGCAAGGCAAGGGCTCGCAGGATGTCGCTATAAGCGTGTGCAAATATACGCCCTGAATCTTGAGGCATGAAAGTTGAAATTGCGATTCTGACGCCATCTTTGACGAAAATTCCGTCATACCTATCTTTGGGGTCTCTGCCAACACCAGGAGTGCCATGTCCAAGTTTTTCAATACTTACATCAGGCTTATTGGCTACAGAATATAAAAGCGACTCGTGATATTTTTCATATTGGTCACGCTTGGCCCTTGCCTCCGCTCGTCGCTTCATTCTCTCCTCTTTTTCACTTTCGCTCAGCTCTTTCTGCTCAAAGCTCTGAGTCAAAGATTTTTTGATCTTTTCTTCGAGCTCTTTTACATCGATCTGACCTGAAGCCGTCTCATCAGCAGTTAGCTCAGCGATCTGCTTCGATAAATCGCCTGCTCTTCCCGAAATAATATCTTCGATTCTCTTTTCGGTAACACCCGTTGATTGTTTGATTGATTGAAGCGCGTCGGTTGTTTTTGTAAATACCTCAGTTTGGAGCCGTATACTTTCGTCGCTACGGTTAATTACAGCTTGCTCTGATGACCTTCCTAAGGCTATTGCAGAAATTGCAAGAACAATCGATGCACCAGAGAGAATTACTGACATTACAAAACCAATGAGCTCAGTGGTCGTAAAGCTCGAAACGGCATTTTCTTGAGAACTCGAAATCAGCAAGGCGACAATAAGCCCAAGAACGAAAGAAATCAGGATTATGCCTATTTGCTTGTAGGTAATGCTCCATTCGGTTTTGTTTTCGCTCATAATTTCCTCTTCTTGGACAAGGCTTCCATAAAAACTCTAACATTTTACTCTTAGGCATGCTCAGTTCCACACCTTGGGTTTCCATCTTCACTTGCTTCCAACTTACCTATTTTCCTGGTGAATGTCCATTGGTTGACTGTGGTTTAAAATTTATAATTGAGCAAGCTTGCTTTGATGTCTAGTATTACAAGGTTTTCATCTATACATAAAGGTAGTGCTTTGTTTTAACGACAAAAAATTCTGAGCCCAGCATGAAAACAAGCCAGCACGATTGGCAATTGTGCAAATTCTACCTGTGGTTGTGAAATAAGCTGTATAAAAAGAGTGGCTGCTAAACCCTGGTTTGAGTGTAGGGTTTAGCAGCTGGTGCAGCGGGATTATGAGGCCCGAAAGGAAGGATGTTTAGAAGCGGTAGCGCGCTCTGGCGTAGAGGTTGGAGTCTTTTTCAAACTGTCCGAAGAAGCTGTAGTCATTTTCGCCACCGAAGACGTTGCCACCGGCACTCAGGGTCAGGGCATCCGAGGCCCGATAGGTGACGCTGGGTCTCAGGTAGTAGTCTTCATCACTGGGTGAAGCAAAGGCAAACAGTGACCAGATCAGGTCTCCCCGCCACTGGCGGTAGGTCAAGCGGGTGGTCAGGAGTTGGCGGTATTCTTCACCGGCCATTTCCTGCATTCCCATATCGACCCAGGCGGCTTCCTGCTCATCATAGTCCTGCGTCCATTCCAGGTAATATTGCAGGCCGACATTCAGGTTGCTGATCAGCTCCCAGTCATATCCCATCAGAAAACGGGCTTCCGAGTTGGGGGTCATATTGGCCTGCTGGCTGTCATAGTCCCGCGAGTCGTAATAACCCGCTTCGGCATTGAACAGCCCCGGCCCTATGCTGGTACGCAGGCTGACCCCATATACATGCAGCTGTGGATGAGCGGCCTTGCCGCCCTGCATCATTTCACGCTGATCATTGGGTTGAGGCCAGAAACCCCAGTAGCCGTAGGCTTCATATTCAATACCGGCCTGACGGGTGGCCAGGCGCAAGGCCACTTCCCCATCTTCGGGAAAGTCATCCGGCTCCTCAGCCATATCTGAAACAGGCTGGGCGGTCTGCCCCATCTGGCCCGTCAGGTTGCCGTTGGCATCGGTCAGTGGCCCCCAATAAGACAAACGATCCCCGTCCGGGTAGTTGTCTTCTTGGAAGAGCGGGCTCCAGACAGCATCCACAGTGACTTCACCCGCATACCAGGTGCCCCGGATCGCATCCGAAGGCCCCTTGAGGTAGTCTTCATCCCGCCCGATCAGGAAAGACTGCCAGTCTTTGGGGAAAAGATCATTGATGAACAGCAGATCCCCGGTACCCCAGGTCAGAACCTGGCGACCGGCCCGCCAATCTACAGGGCCGGTACTGGTACTGATCAAGGCTTCGCGCAGCTCTCCGCGCAGCTCTTCATCCACGCCATCGGCCAGTCCATCCACTTTGAGGCTGTAGTCGATGTCTTTCCAGTCACCATCGACTTCCAGACGCAGACGGGTTTCGCCCAGGTTGTATTCCTTGTCCATCCGGTCTTCCACCACCTTGTTGCTGTGGATATGGGCACCACCGGCTGCCTCAACAAAACCACCCAGCCTGAAGGGCAACAGGGGTTCCTGGGGTTCTTCCCAGTCACTGCCCCAGTCATCCTCCTCGTCAGCCCAGTCATCGGCTGCCAGAGCGGGCAGGGAAACCAGGCTCAGTGCCAGTCCCAGACTGCCCAGATAAACAAAAACCTGTTTTTTCGCCATGCTTACCTCCTTTCCAGCCATTCACTGGGTGGGTTACGCAGACTGCGATCAGTAAAAACAGAATCGGGAATTCCCAAGTCGTAATCGATACCTCGGAACTGCACGAGGGTCTGACCGCCGGACTCCAGATCTTGAACGCGCATCATTGTGGGGGTGGGGTAACCATCCACTTCCTCCACACGGGCATTTTCCATGATGCGATAGACTTCCCCGTCTTCATCCGTGTATTCAATGCGCATGGGTAGGAAGGTTTCCTTGTCAATCCAGGTCTGGAAGCTGGCAAACTCGACTTCACCCGGATTTTTGGGTGTGGATTTGAGAACATAATGCTCATCCGTTTCCTCGGCCAACTGATGTTCGTCTTGATTCAGATTGCGGCCGGAAATGTCCTCATAGTAGACGTGTGCGCCCACAAAACTGGTGCGCTTGTCACCGGGAGCGATACGCCGCACCAGATCCAGGTCGGGCAGGTAAAGGGAGCGATCATCACCCGCCTGAGGTTTTTTATGCACCAAAAATACGGTATCCCGGTACTCGGAAGGGCGACTGAAAACCACCAGGTATTTTTGCTGGTCGCTGTCTTCCACATTTTTGCGCAGTACGGTGAACTGACGGGTCTGGGTGCGACCACTGTCATCTTCAATTTTCATTCGCGCTTCTGAGCGGCCATCCTGACCGGCGTAGTAGGAAGCCTGGTTGGCCTTTTCAATGATTTCCTGCACGGGTGGCGCTGCCATAATCAGGCTGCTGCTCAGCATCAGGGTAGCACCGCCAAGCAGGCCGGTTGCTGTTTTCAATAAGTTAGCTTTCATCTTGCTTCCTCCTTTCGAGGTTTTCAGTATTTGTTCGATTGCTTTTGTCTTTTTCAACTTAGACCTTTACCGTTTTTCCCAAAAAGGCACGCGGTGCCAGGGCAATAAAGGCTGGCAGTACAAACAGACTGACCAGGGCTGAGGTCGCCATGATGCTGGCCAGGAAAACCCCCACGGTGATATAGGGCACCAGGGGTGCAGCCAGTAACGGCAGGAAGCCAACAGCAATCACCACGGCATTACGAACGATGGCCCGCGATGGTGCTTCGAACACCAGCTCCATGGCTTTGATCCAGTCACCATCAGCGTCATCAAGCGCCATGCGCAGTCGCTGGATAAAGTGGATGGCAAAGTCCACCGATAGCCCCAGCGACAGGGAGGACAGCACAGCCACCGGCATGTCGTAGTCCTTGCCGATCAGGCCCATGGCACCGTAAATAAAGGCAATGGTGATGGTCAGAGGCAGCATCGCCAGCACGCCCAGAAGCAGGCTGCGGAACAGGGCAATCATCATGACCAGTACCACCAGGAACGCAGAACCCAGTGCCCAGAGCATGCCTTCCACCATTTCGCCCTGCCAGACCAGGTTGATGTAGGTACCACCGCCCCAGTCCAGTTCCACGCCTTCGGGGGGTGGGTTGTCGGCCACAAAACGATCCACCTCGGCAACCACCTGACTCATCACCTGGTTGTCACCACTAGGCAGTTGCAGCCAGATCGCAGCCTGGGTGAAGTCACGGGTGACAAAATTCCAGAGGTCATCAGGGCGCTGGGATGACTGGAAGCTCAACAGAGTCTGGGCCACACCATTGGCCGAATCCGGCAGTTCATAGTCTTCAGGGTCACCGCTGACCAGTTCCCGGTTGATGGTTTTGACCAGATCGGCCAGGGAATTGGCCTTGCCGATGATACCTTCGCCTTCCAGGTGAGCCTTGAGTTCGTCCATCCAGGCCAGATGAGCGGGATTCTGGAAAGCACGGGTTGCAGAACGCGCCTGTTCCACTTGGTCGAGAATTTTTTCCCAGTGGTCGGCTTCATCAAAACCGACTTCAAACAGATGGTCATCAATATCCTGCCCAAGGGTTTCCAGGCGGTCACCGGGCGAACTGGCACCGGCTGATTCTTCCCACAAGGTCAGCCAGTCTTCACGCAGATCAAAGCCTTCCTGTTCAGCTTCCTCCAGCGTCACCTGCACCTGACGGCGCATTTCTTCCACTTTCTTGTCGATGCCGGTCTGTTTGAGGTTGATATAGGCTTCATAGGTACCGGCAAAGCGTTCATTCAAGACCTTGTCAGCAATGCGAATCCGGTGGTCTTCCTTAAACCAGAGGGTGGGGTTGTCATTGATCTGGATCTGATTAATGCCATAAACCGAAATCGCCATGATGATGGCCACACTGGTCAATACCAGGCCGGGTCTGCGGGTCGGGAAACGCCCCATCTTGCCCAGCAAGCCACCGCCCTGATTGGCTTCCTCTTCAGCCAGTTCCTTCTGACGGAATTTTTCCGCCATCTTGTCCAGGGTGCTGCGCTTCAAAGCCACGGTATAGGCAGGAATAAAGCCCAGAGTCAGCAGAAGGGCAATCACCACACCAAAGGAAATAAAGCCACCAAATACCTGAACGGGTGGAATGGGTGTGGTCAGCAGCGACAAGAAACCCACTGCGGTGGTCAGGCCGGTGAAGAGAATCGGCTTGAACAACTTTTCCATGACTTCGGCCATGACGGTTTTGGGATCATCCCCCGGCCGGTAACGGTCAGCAAAGTTGGATAAAACATGCACTGACGCCACAACCGCGATGGGCATCAGAAAGATGGGAATCATGGAGCTCATGATGTGCACGGTGTAGCCCATGCCGATCAGCAAGCCCATGGTGGAAATCACCGTGGCCATCGCCAACAACATGGGGGCCACAACCAGCGGCAGGCTGCGGAAGAAATACAGCATGGTCAGGAAGATCACCAGACCGGCCAGAGGTGCGGAAATCGCCATCTGCTGGAACATTTCCACGCCGAAGGTATCCTGGGCGACCGGCTGACCGGTGATGTGGAATTCATCCTGAGTGTTCAGCTCATCAACAACCGCCTGAATTTCCATGGAAACCCGGTGGCTGATGTCTTTGCTTTCCAGAGGCACAAAAAGAGCCGCCGCCTGGTTGTCTTCAGAAACCAGGGTGCCCTGATACATGGGCAGGCGTTCCACGGCCTTGCGAATACGATCCGCTTCCGCCTGGGTTTCCGGAGGTTTGGGGATCAGCCAGTCATAGGCAATGGTGCCCACACCCGCCTGTTCGACATTATCCACAGCAGCCATGGACATCAGATCCCGGGCAATCACCCCGTCGATGTCTTCAATGGCACGGGTCAGCTTATAGTGAGCGGAAAGGGATTCCGGGTTGAACACCCCGTGTTCATGCTGAGTATTGACCTGACCCACGACGATCATGTCATGCAGACCAAAGCGTTCACGGATCTCGTTGTGCTTGACGCGATCCGGCTGCTCGGAAGACAGCATGTTTTCCGGATCGGTATCAATTTTGATATTGGGAATCAGCATCCCCAGGGCCAGCACCAGAATGATGACAGCCGTAAAAACGGTTCGGGTGCGGTTCATGCACCAGAGGGCCAGTTTTTTACCCATTTTTATTTACTCCTTATTGGTCTGAGTCATGGAACTGGACGGATCCATGCAAAAAATCTGATACAGGTTTTCCACCAAAGCCTGAGCCCTGGGGTCGGCCACGCGGTAGTACACCTGCTGGCCACTGCGTCGGCCACTGATCAGGCCCTGACGCCGCAATACACCCAACTGCTGAGAAAGGCTGGGCTGATGAATAGCCAGACGCTCCTCCAGCTCACCCACATTGAGTTCCTCCATGGCCAACTGACACAAGAGCAGCAGCCGGGACTGGTGGGCACAGGCCTGCAGAAAGGCAGAAGCCGCTTCCGCCTGAGTGCGCATTCTTTCCAGGTTCATCACCGACATCCTTTAGAGTTAATGTTGTTACGCTAATTTATAATATACTAATCTATAGAATAAACAGATGCAAACTGAAAAAAAGCTCCCCGCAGGGAGCTTAAAGAGATTTCTTACGCAAGGTAGGAATGAAGGATCAGCCTTCGGGCACGCCTTTTTTGTGGTAAAGCGCGTAGTAGAGCAGAGGAATCACCACCAGCGTCAGCAGGGTGGACACCAGCAGCCCGAAAATCAGCGCAATTGCCAAACCATTGAAGATGGGATCATCAATGATGAAGAAGGCACCGATCATCGCCGCCAGGGCGGTGAGAATAATCGGCTGGGCACGCACGGCAGCTGCTTCAACCACGGCCTCCTCCCAGTTACGACCCGACTTCACAAGCTGGTTAATGAAATCCACCAGCAGGATGGAGTTGCGCACGATTATCCCGGCCAGGGCAATCATCCCGATCATACTGGTCGCGGTGAATTGCTGACCCAGCAGAGCATGACCCGGCATGATCCCGATCAGGGTCAGGGGAATGGGGGCCATGATCACTAGCGGCACCAGGTAGGATTTGAACTGGGCCACCACCAGCATGTAGATCAAAATCATGCCCACGGCATAGGCAATCCCCATGTCCCGGAAGGTTTCATAGGTGATCTGCCATTCCCCGTCCCACTTGATGGCGGGGGTTCCCGGCCAGTCCGGCTGGCTGATGAAATACTGCTCGGGTGCCCCCTCCTGCTCATTCAGGCTGAAGACAGCATCGAACATCCCATACAGAGGTGAGTCCAGCTCCCCGGCCATATCCGCCATCACATAGGTCACCGGCAAAAGATCCTTGTGATAGATGGATTGCTGCCAGTCCGCAGGCGTGACCTGGGCAAATTCAGCCAGGCTGATCAACTGACCCTGGCGGTTGCGCACCTTGAGAGACAAGAGGGTGGAGCCCTGGGCCTTGTCACCTTCGGCCAGTTGCAGGCGAATCGGCAGTGGATACTTCATCTGCTCATCATGCAGATAACTGACTTCCACCTGCCCCAGTGCCACCGACAGAGCTTCCACCACCTGCCCCTGAGCCACACCCAGACGCGCAGCCCGATCGCGGTCGACTTCAATCAACCAGCGATTGGCAGCAGCTTCCAGGGTGGTATCCACATCCACCAGCCCAGGTGTCTTGCGCAGCTGGTTTTCCACCTGGCGGGCCACCCGTTCCCTGACCTCGGGATTGGGGCCGTAAACTTCAGCCACCAGAGGTGAAAGCACCGGAGGCCCCGGTGGTACTTCCACCACCTTGACGTTGGCCGCAAATTCTTCACCGATGGCCTGCAAAGGCTCACGCACCGCCAGAGCAATTTCATGCGAAGCCCTGTCTCTGTCGCCCTTGTTGACCAGGTTAACCTGAAGATCACCCATGTGAGGTTCGGCACGCAGATAATACTGGCGCACCAGACCATTGAAGTTGATGGGTGCGGCAGTTCCGGCATAGCTCTGCCAGTTCTTCACTTCCGGCAGGGTTTCCAGATGCTCACCCAGCGCCAGCAGCACTCTCTGAGTTTCCTCCACCGGCGTGCCTTCGGGCATATCCACGATCACCTGAAACTCGGACTTGTTATCAAAGGGCAGCATTTTCATCACCACCGTCAGAGTCACCGGCAAAAGAGCGGCACCGATGGTCAAGGCCACAACCGAGCCACCCAGCAGCCAGCGTTTCTTGCGGTTTTCACCCAGGAATGGACGCATCAGCCGGGTAAAGAGTCGCAGCACCTTGCCGGGAGCCGCTTCAGACTCGCCTTGATGAGATGAGTGGTTCTCATGCTTCATCAGTTTCACGGCCAGCCAGGGGGTGACCACAAAGGCAATGACCAGGGAAATCAGCATACCTGCCGAGGCATTGATGGGAATCGGGCTCATATAAGGCCCCATCAGCCCGGAAACAAAGGCCATGGGAAGGAGCGCGGCAATCACAGTGAAGGTCGCCAGAATGGTCGGGCCACCGACTTCATCCACGGCTTTGGGAATGGCATCCACCAGAGATTTGGCCCCCATCTCCAGGTGTCGGTGAATATTCTCCACGACCACTATGGCATCATCGACCAGAATACCGATGGAGAAAATCAGGGCAAAGAGGGACACCCGGTTGAGGGTGAACCCCCAGGCCCAGGAAAAGAACAGGGTAATCGCCAGGGTAATCACCACGGCAATGCCGACGATCAGCGCCTGACGCCAGCCCAGAGCACCCAGCACCAGCACCACGACCGAGCCGGTGGCAAACAGCAGCTTGGTGATCAGGGTGCTGGATTTGTCGGCGGCGGTGTAGCCATAGTCACGGGTGACCAGAAGTTCGACATTATCCGGCACCACCCGGTTTTCCAGCAGTTCCAGACGCTCACTGACGCTGCGGGTGATATCAATGGCATTCTCGCCCGGCTGCTTGGCAATCGCCAGAGTGACGGCCTGAGACACCTGACCTGCCGGTCTTTCCCCGGCAGGGCCGAATCCGGTCATCACACCCTGGGCTGGTACCTGGCTTCCACGGGTCACTTCAGCCACATCAGAAAGAAACACCGGAGCACCTTCATGCATCCCCACCACCAGGGAGGCCACCTCTTCCACCTGGGTCAACAAACTCCCCGCCTGAACAGGCAGCGCTTTACCGTCCTGAACCAACCAGGCTTCCTGGGAGGTGGCATTGGCGGCATCCAGAGCCTGACGAACATCCGTCAAATCCAGGTTATAGCCACTCATCAGGGCTGGATCAAAAATCACCCGCACCTCATCACGAATACCACCCAGGGTATAGATATCCCGCGTGCCGGGAATGCGTTTGAGTTCGGTTTCCAGGGAATGCGCCACACGGGTCAGGTCTTCGGCACTCACTTCCGACGAGTCACTGAACAGGGTCAAAGCCATGATGGGCACATCATCAATGCCCTTGGCTTTGATCAGGGGCTGCTGGGTTCCCAGACCCGGTGGCAGCCAGTCCTGATGGGTATAAACCTGGTTATAAAGACTGACCAAAGCCTCCTGACGGGGTACACCCACAGCAAACTGCACCGTCACCATGGCCATGCCATGCCGCGATACCGAATAGACATGCTCAACCCCGGCCATTTCACTCAGGGTTTGTTCAGCAGGCGTGGCCACCAGCTGTTCCACTTCGGCAGGGCTGGCGCCGGGAAAGCCGATAAAAACATCCGCCATGGTGACGTCTATCTGGGGTTCCTCTTCCTTGGGAGTCACGGCAACCGCAAACAGCCCCATCAAAAGACCGGCCAGGGCCAGCAAGGGTGTCAGGCGGGAAGTTTGAAAGGCCGCAGCAATGCGGCCGGACAAACCCAGTTTGGTGTCCTGGCTCATAGCTGCTCCTCCAGCACCTGCAGAGCTTCAGCCGGATTCAGGACAACGGCTTCACCTTGAGACAAACCGGAAAGCACCTCCAGGCGTCCATTTTGCATCTGACCGACACGAATATGGCGCAAACGGGGCAAACCTGATTCCTTGACCACATAAACGGCGCGCAGCTCACCACGCTCCACCAGGGCACTGGTGGGTATCCACAGGGCCGGGCGTTGACCTACCGGAAAATGCACCTTAACCAGCATGCCGGGGAAAAGATCACCTTCGGAATTGTTGATGTTCATGCGCACCCGGAAAGTATGGGTGGCCGGATCAGCATAGGGATAAAAAGTCATGCTCTGGGTTTCCAGAACCCGGTCTTCGTCCAGCCTGACCACGGCTTCACGCTGATTTCTGGCCGCTGCAGCATAGCGCTGAGGCAGAGCAACCACCACCCGCAGATCCTCCAGGGAGAGGCCGCTGATCAAGGGCTGACCGGGACTCACTGAGGCCCCTTCTTCAACATGACGCTGGGTCACCAGCCCCTCATAAGGAGCCACCACACGGGTATAGGCCAATTGCTGGCGGGCTTCATCCACAGCGGCTTCCGCCTGGTTCTTGCGAGCCTGGGCTGACTTGAGTTGACGACGGGCTTCATCCATTTGCGAGCGGGACACCTGCTCTCTCTGAAACAGGGCTTCAACACGGTTAAAGTTGCTCTGGGCTGCCTCCAGTCCGGCAGCCGCCTCCTGCAAAGCCCCCTGAGCCTGCATGAGCCGGGCCTTCTGTTCGCTGGCATCCAGCTCCAGAATCACTTCACCGGCAGCCACTCTATCGTCGACATCAAAATGAATCTTCTGCACCTGACCGCTGGTTTGTGCCGAAACGGTTGTTCTGTGAATAGCTTCCAGAACACCATCCAGGCGCAGGTTTTCCACCAGAGGGGCTTGTTCAACCCCCTGGGTTTCCAACGCCTGGGCCTGAACACCCCAGAGACCACAGAAGGCCATAAGGCTACCCGCAACAAACTTTTTCATACTTCTTTCCTCACAAGCCAAGCCGACAATAAGCTAATTTATATTATACTAATATAGCAAGTGTCAAGTTGTTTTTGCCTCGACGGTAAGCGCCAGGGGTATTCCCCGTCCACTTTTTGAAGGCCCGGTTGAAGCTGGGCAGATCCTCAAAACCCAGATGACCTGCCAAACTGTTCAGGGGCAGATTGCTATCTGTCAGAAAGGCAATCGCCTGATCCCGCCGGACTTCATCCTTGATGACCTGAAAACAGGTTCCTTCTGCAGCAAGGCGACGTGACAGGCTGCGTACTGACAGATGCAGGGCTTCTGCCACTTGACCCAAAGTGGCCTTCAGGTGTTCGGCCAGGAGGTATTCCTTGATCCGATGGGCCAGCAAACGATCAGCAAAGGAAACATAAATCCAGTTTTCCGGTGCCCTTTTCAAAAAAGGAACCAATGAGCGCCGGGTCTGGCGCAAGGGCTCCTTCAAAAGCTCCCGATCAAAATAAATGCGTGTCTGGGGCTGATCAAAATAAACCTGACCGGGGTAAAAATAGAGGTATTCGGAACTGTGCTCCGGTCTGGAATAAGCGCAGTCGATACGCAGGGGGGGAATTTTTTCGGCAATCAACCAGGAAGCCAGGCCGTGAACCAGTTTTAACATCAGCTCGTGCACCAGCACCCGATCACCTCGGGGTGGCAGGTTTTCCACCAGACTCAGGCAAGCGGCTGAACCCTCCAGATCCAACTGATAGCTCATGTCATCCAGCAGCACCCGAAAATACTGGCAATACCGATAAAGAGCCACTTGCAAGCTGGGTGCATCCAGTAAACCCAGACACAGAAACTTCAGTGCACCGGAGCGTAGAGGACGACTGAAAAAACCCGGTGTTTCGTCATCCATCTCCTCAACCAGCAAACGGTACAGCAGTGCAAACTGCCGTACCGTGACCCGACCCTGAGGGGCATTCAGAAGAAACCGGGGGATGCCCGCCTGTTGCAAGAGTTTTTGCTGATGCTCCGGATTGGCATTCAGCCCCCTGAAGAGGCCACTGACAAAATGCATGGGGAGAGTGGCGGAGGATTCATTTGGCATGATTGGCTAATACTCTGGCCTGAAAGAGCAATATTTTTCCTTAACTGCAGCTTATTATGTCTTAATCAGTTAAACAACAAGAGAACAAAACATGACCCGCTCCGAAGACACTGCTCTTTTTGATGACATGATCAGCCGCTTTCTCGATCAGGAAGCCGACCCCCATTACACCGCCTGGGAAGAAGCAGGCCAGATACCGCGTGATTTCTGGTTGAAACTGGGTGAAGCCGGGATGCTGGCCGTTGATCTGGCCGAAGACTATGGTGGTACTGGAGCCGATTTTGGCATTACCCAGCGAGTCATTGAAGAAATCTCCCGCCGCGGTTACGGCGGTCTAGCCAGTGGTTACAACATTCACTCCAACATTGTTATCCCCTACCTGGAGCATCTGGCCACGGAAGAACAAAAGCAACACTGGCTTCCACGCATGGCCACTGGCGAAGTGATGGGTGCCATTGCCATGACCGAATCGGGTGCCGGCAGTGATCTGGCCGCCCTGAAAACCCGCGCCCAGAAAGTGGAAGGTGGCTGGCAACTGGATGGCTCCAAGATTTTCATCACCAACGGGATGCTGGCGGATATGGTCATCGTCTGCGCCAAGACTGATCCGTCTGCCGGAGCCAGGGGTGTTTCCCTGTTTCTGGTGGACACCCACCTGCCTGGATTTTCCCGTGGCAAGCCGATCAAGAAAATCGGCCAACATGCCAGCGACACCGCTGAGCTGTTTTTTGATGGCATGCTCCTGCCGGAAGATGCACTGCTGGGTCAGGAAGGTTCCGGCTTTGCCTATCTGATGCAGGAGTTGCCACGTGAACGCCTCGGCGTTGGCTCTCAAGCCCTGGGTTCTATGGAAGGCGCTTTGGCGCTGACTCTGGATTATGTGCAGGAACGCAAGGCTTTCGGTCAGCGTATTGCCGACTTCCAGAACACCCGTTTCAAGCTGGCTGAAGTCCGCGCCCAGATTGATATGGCCCGCGCCTATTTTGATCAGTGTGTCGACAAGTACCGTCAGGGTGAGATGACGGCCACCGATGCTGCCATCATCAAGCTGCAACTCAGCGAAATGCAGTGCAAAACCATTGATGAATGCCTGCAGCTTTTCGGGGGTTATGGCTACACTCTGGAATACCCGATTTCACGTTTTTATGTGGATGCCCGCATCCAGACCATTTATGCCGGGACTTCCGAAATCATGAAGGAAGTCATCGCCCGTTCCCTGCTGGGCAAATAATTCGAGGAAAGATCATGCAATTCAAATCCGTCGTTCTTGTTGAAGGTCTTCGCACCGCCATAGGTGGCTTTTCTGGCAGCCTGTCCAGCCTGACCCCCGAGCAGCTGGGCACGGCCACAGCCAAGGCTGTCATCGCCCGCAGTGGCATGGAAGCTGATGCCATCGATCATGCTGTTTATGGACACATCATCACCACTTCACCCCAGGATGCCTACCTGGCCCGGCATATTGCGCTGAATGCTGGACTCAGTGAAAGCTCAGCGGCTCTCAACGTCAATCGCCTTTGCGGTTCCGGCTTGCAAGCCATTATTTCTGCGGCACAAATGATCGAGGGTGGCGACAGCCGTGTTGCCCTGGCCGGTGGTGCTGAATCCATGAGCCAGGGCGGCTATTTGCTGCCCAAGGTGCGCAATGGTCTGCGTATGGGCGATGGCTCGGTGGTGGATCTGACCCTGGGTGTACTCAGCGATCCTTTTGGCAGCGGTCACATGGGCATTACGGCCGAAAATATCGCTGCCAAGTATGGCTACAGCCGTGAACAACTGGATGCCTTTGCCCTGCAAAGTCACCAGAAAGCCGCCAAAGCCATTACAGAAGGGCGCTTTGCACAGCAGATCGTACCCCTGGCAATCAAAAAAGGTCGGCAGGAAGCTGAATTCAGCCAGGATGAACATGTGCGTCTTGATGCCAGTGCAGAGGATTTTGCACGTTTGAAACCCGCTTTCAAAAAAGAGGGGCTGGTCACTGCCGGCAATGCTTCGGGTATCAATGATGGTGCCGCCAGCCTTTTGCTCTGCCATGCTGATGAAGCAGAAAAACGCGGCCTGAAACCTCGCGCACGTATTCTGGCCAGTGCTTTTTGCGGTGTAGACCCCCGGTTTATGGGTATGGGGCCGGTGACTGCCGTCAACAAGGCCCTTGCGCAAGCAGAGCTGTCAATTCATGACCTGGATGTTATTGAATCCAACGAAGCCTTTGCCGCCCAGGCCATGGCCGTGGCACAAGAGCTGGGCTTTCCTGAAGACCGCCTCAATCCCAATGGCGGTGCTGTGGGCATGGGGCATCCAGTGGGTGCCACAGGTGCTATCCTGACCGTCAAGGTTCTGCATGAGCTGGAAAGAGTCCAGGGCCGTTATGGCCTGATCACCCTGTGCATCGGTGGTGGACAGGGCATCGCACTGGTTATTGAGCGCTGCAACTAAGAGCATGAACCAATAAAAACAATATCAAGGAGTTTAACCATGACAGCAACAGTCCATCCCAAGATCCTGCCTGCCACACCCTCAGCGGTCAATCCACCGCTATTGATTGGCGATATTCTGAAATCGGGTGTGCGTATGGCTGGGGACAATCCGATTGTTTATCGAGACCTGAGCCGCCATAGCTACGGCGAATTCCAGGCACGGGTGCATCAGCTTGCCCATCTCCTGACAGCCCAGGGTGTCCAAGCCGGTGATGTAGTGGCCGTTCTGGACTGGGACAGCCATCGTTATCTGGAATGCTTTTTTGCCATTCCGATGATAGGCGCTGTGCTGCACACGGTTAATGTACGCCTGGCTCCAGAACAAATCCTCTACACGATGGATCATGCTGAAGATGTCTTTGTTCTGAGTCATCAGGAATTTCTACCGCTGCTGGAACCCTTGGCGGCAAAACTGCCGCGCATCAAAGGCTATCTTTTGTGTCAGGATACTCCCGAAGAGGTCAAGACCACTTTGCCACTCGTCGGTGAGTATGAAGCCCTGCTGGCTGAACAACCTCAGCAGTATGACTTTCCAACCTTTGATGAAAATGCCGTTGCCACCCTATTTTATACAACCGGCACCACCGGCAACCCCAAAGGGGTGTTCTTCACGCATCGACAACTGGTGCTGCACACCCTGAGTGAAGCCAATATCCTGCAAGCTCCCGGTTTTGAGCTGCTGAGCCGTGACAAGGTGTACATGCCCATTACTCCGATGTTTCACGTGCATGCCTGGGGCATTCCCTACACGGCCACCCTGATGGGTTGCACGCAGGTTTATCCGGGTCGTTATGAACCGGAAATGCTGGTTGGATTACTGGTCAAAGAAAAAGTCGATTTTTCCCATTGCGTTCCCACCCTGCTGAACATGGTGGTCTCTGCGGAAGCCATCAACTCCGGCAAGGTAAAAGTGGAGGGCTGGAAAGTTCTGGTGGGCGGCAGCGCTTTACCACAAGGTCTTGCCAAAAAAGCCTGGGATCTGGGTATCGATACCCGCACGGCTTATGGCATGTCAGAAACCTGTCCGTTGCTGACCGCTGCGGTATTGCCCAAAGACATCAATGACGCCGATTTTGACACTCAACTGCCCTGGCGCTGCAAAACCGGTGTTGCTGTTCCTTTTGTGGATCTCCAGGTGGTGGATGAATCCGGTCAGCCCCTGCCTCAGGACGGTGAAAGTGTCGGTGAAATCCGGGTCCGCGCACCCTGGCTGACTCAGGCTTATTACAAGGAGGAAGCCCGCAGTGAAGAGCTGTGGCTGGATGGCTGGCTGCATACCGGTGATGTCGCCACTATCGATCAGCGCGGTTTTCTGCAAATCCGTGATCGTATCAAGGACGTGATCAAAACCGGCGGTGAATGGCTTTCCTCACTGGAGCTGGAAAACCTGATCAGTCAATTCCCGGATGTTGCCGAGGTGGCCGTGGTAGGTGTTGCTGATACCCAGTGGGGTGAGCGCCCGGCAGCGCTGGTCGTGGCAACTGATCCGTCCAGACCGCCCGAAACCACGTCCATTCAGGAGCATCTGCAACAGTTTGTGGATTCGGGCAAGATCAACAAATGGGCGATTCCCGAGAAAATCCTGTTGGTGAATGAAATTCCAAAAACCAGCGTAGGCAAACTCAATAAGAAACAGATACGTCAGGAACTGGGCTAACCTTTTGTCTTTTTGGGAATCACTACCACCTGGGTTCCGGACAGCAGATCCGGCCAGGTGCGTTTTTCCCGGTCAAAAAACAGCCACAGATAACCCAGCCCCAGACAACCCCAGGACAAGAGGCCACCCAACAAACGCAGCAGGGTTTGCTTTAAGTTGAGTGGCTGGCCCTGTGGCGTCTGTACGCGGATGCGCCAGGCCAGCATTCCCAGGGTCTGACCGGCGCGCCGCCAGAAAAAACCATAAAAAACCACGGGCACCAGAAAAACCGCCAGCTTGAACAACAGGTGTTCATTGGCTTCCCCTCCGGTGAGCGCCACGCCGATAAACCCCACCAACATCAAAAGGGCAAACAGCAAAAAAAGATCATAAGTAATAGCCGCCAGGCGCCGAAAAAGGCCTGCCGGATAAATTGCATTCAACTCACTGAAAACTCTTGGCATAAATAACCTGCTATCCTGCTTTGCGTATTAACCACATGCCCCAGATGGCACAAATGGCTGCGGGTATCAGTACAGCCAGCGCCGGTGTAAACCCCCAGAGCAAGGCCGAAGGACCCAGTAAATCCTGGGCAAACTTGACGGAAAGGCCAATAATTATACCGTGAAAAACCCGTGTTCCGGCTGGCACTGTGCGTAGAGGGCCAAAGGTGAAAGAAGCCGCCAGAATAACCACCGCAAACACGGTGACCGGCATCAGCACTTTTTGCCAGAAAGCCAGCCAGTAAAAACCACTGGCCTGACCCTTGCTTTCCAGGTAACGACCGTAAGTCCAGAGCCGGGAAGGTGGTAAGTCACTGGGAGCAAAAGCCCGGAGGGCCACAAATTCCGGCTGAACCGGCAGAGGCTGAACCAGGCTCGAATAGTGCTTTTCTTTGAGCTGATCATCCGCCATTTGAATTTCCCGAACGTCCTGCAAATGCCATTCACCCTCCTGATAATCGGCTTCAGCGGCGGTGATCCGGCGTTCCAGCTGCCAGTCTTCGTTCAGCTCATACAGGGTGATCCCCAGCAAACGGCCATCGTCTCTGGCGACATTGATCCGGTAAAAGGACAGGTCTTCCTTGAGCCACAAATCCCGTGCCGTACTGACCGTTGCCGCCTGCCGACCTGTTCGGGCCTCCCAGCGGTAGGTTTCTGCCGTTTGTGCCCACTGCAGCAAAAAATACTCACTGACCAGCATGGCCAAAATCAGAAGCACAACCACCGGGCGTGAGGCATGCACAATCAAACGGGGAATGGAGACACCTGCAGCGCGCATCACCGTCAATTCACTGGTTGAAGCCAGACTGCCCAGACCGATCAGCACCCCCACCAGGATACCCACCGGCAAGAACAGATAAATACGCTCCGGTAAGCGGATCAACAGGTAAGTCACTGCATTCAACAGGGTGTAACTGTCAGTCAGATCCTTGAGTTCTTCCAGCAGAGTGAAAATATAATCCAGCCCAACGATGACCAGCAGCACAGCCAGGGTGGCATTCAATACCGCACGGGATAAATAACGGCCCAGCAACCTCATTTGACAAAAACTCCCCGCCGCCAGCAAAGCAGGAGCCCACCCGCCAGAAAGACCAGATGCACCGCCCACAAACCCGGATACAAAGGCCATTGGCCTTTATTGATCGTATCCTGCAGGGACATGAGGCTGGTCAGAAAAACCATCTGCAAAAAAAGCACCGGCAAAATCGTCATGAAGCGCCCCTGCCTGGGATTGACTTTGGTCAGAGGCAGGGCCAGCAAGACCATAATGATCACCATCAAGGGCAAACCAAAACGCCACTGAATTTCAACTGAAGCGGCCCTGACGTCCCTGGCCAACAGCTCATTCAAAAACATCATCTCCACTTCTTCTTCAAGGGTCGGAGGCTGGTGCACGCCAATGCGCAAAGCATAGCGCTCGAATTTCAGGTCAGTCATGGCCAGGTCATCATCGGGCAACTCATAACGGTGACCTTCTTCCAGAACCAGAAAGCGACTCTGGGTGTCTTCGGCAATCTGCTGGAAGCCACGCGTGGCTAAAGCCAACTCATCGCGCCCTTCGCCACCCTGAGCAATAAAAACTTTTTGCAGCGTTTGCTGATCTTCACTGACGACCTGGGCATAGACCGCCTGCTCGCCCAACTCCACAAACTGCCCCGGAGTAATGGATTCAAAACCGGTGCGTTGCTGCTGCTCCTGAATCACCAGCTCCGACATCTGCTGGGTGAGCGGAGTCACATAAAGACTGGCAAAACCGGTGATGCCGGCAACGCCCATGGCCAGCACCATGACCAGCTTCAAAAGCCTGCGCTGACTGACGCCACTGGACTGGATGACCGCCATTTCACTTTGCATGTAAAGGCGACCAAACGTCAGCATGATCGCCAGTACAAAGCTGATAGGGATGATCATCTGGGCGGCATAAGGCATATACAGGAGGGTTAACTGCCCCAGGGAATCCAGGGATAAGCGTCCTGAAGCAGCACGACCCAGATAGCGGGCAAAGCGGCTGCCGACAATAACCAGCAGCAACACGCTGGAAACAGCCAGGGTGGAAAACAGAATTTCCCTGGCTATATAGCGGTGAAGAATCAAGGACAACTCCCAAAATCAGACGATGCAATTCTCATATAAAGCCATTATCCTACACCACTAGCTGGCTTGTCTTGTCACACTTGCTTACTAACAACTTTTTTCGGAGTGGTTATGAACTTTAAACTGGTTACCAATTCACCCGCGCTGACGGAAACCGCCTGCGTTGTCCTGCCTGTCATGCAGGAAGGTAGCCTGACTTTCAGCGGTCAAGCACTGGACAAGGCCACCGAGTCATTGGTCAGTCAAATTATTGACCGTGGTGATTTTAAAGCAAAACTGGGAAAAACCTTTTTACTCGCCTTTGCTCCCGGCGCTGGAGCACAGCGGATTCTGCTGGTAGGCATGGGTAAGGAAGACCAACTGACCGATGCCAAGTTCCGCAAAGCCAGCCAGGCCGCTTATGATCACCTGGCACAACTCAGCCTGCATGATTGCTTGATCGCCCTGGCTGACACGCCCCTGAAGAACCGGGACTCCAGTTGGAAGCTGCGTCTGCTGGCGGAAGTGGCTGAAACCAGTTTTTACCGCTTCACAGAATTCAAGTCCCAGGGCAGCCAGGATGAATTGCCTGCCGAGCTTTCCTTCCATTGGCCGGAAAACCAGGACTCCTCCGAAGGTGAAAAAGCCCTTCAGGCCGGTCAGGCCATCGGTCAGGGGAAAAACCTGGCCCGCACTCTGGGCAACCGCCCCGGCAACATCTGCACTCCGGTTCACCTGGCTGAAACAGCCCTGGAATTGACCGGCAAGGATTCAGCCTTCACCACCAGCATCCTGGACGAAGAGCAGATGGCCGAGTTGGGCATGCACAGCCTCCTGTCTGTCGGCAAGGGCAGCGCCCAGCCTTCCCGGTTGATTGTGGTGGAATACAAGGGCTCGAAAAACCCGGATGACAAACCTCACGTCCTCTTGGGTAAAGGCATCACCTTTGATACCGGCGGCATCAGTCTCAAACCCGGTGAAGGCATGGATGAAATGAAATTCGACATGTGCGGGGCTGCCAGCGTCCTCGGCACTCTGGAAGCGGTTCGCCAGATCAAGCCCAAAATCAATCTGGTTTTCATGATTGCAGCGGCCGAAAACATGCCTTCCAGCACAGCCAGCAAACCGGGTGATATTTACACCACTCTGTCCGGCAAAACAGTGGAAGTGCTCAACACCGATGCGGAAGGTCGCCTGGTGCTTTGCGATGCCCTAACCTATGCCGAGCGCTACAATCCCGCCAGTGTTGTGGATATCGCCACCCTGACCGGAGCCTGCATTATTGCCCTGGGGCATCAGGCCACTGGCTTGTTGAGTAATGATGATGACCTGGCTGCAGCTCTTTTGAAGGCAGGCCAGAAGGCTGAAGATCGTGCCTGGCAACTGCCTCTCTGGGAAGAATTCCAGGAACAACTGGATTCCAATTTTGCCGACATGCAGAACATCGGTGGACGTCCTGCCGGTACCATCACCGCTGCCTGCTTTTTGTCCCGCTTTGCCGAGAAATTCCGCTGGGCTCACCTGGATATCGCCGGTACTGCCTGGCATTCCGGCAAACAAAAAGGAGCCACAGGCCGTCCGGTGGGGCTTCTTGTTCAGTACCTTCTTGATCTGGAAACCCTGGGTGACCAGAGCAGCGAAGAAACTGATTCAGAACAATGACGCATATTGATTTTTATCTACTGCCGGTGGGCAACCCTGGCAGCCGTCTGGATTTTGCCTGCCGTTTGACAGAAACCATCTGGCGCAAGGGCCACAGGCTGTATATCCACGTTCCTGATCCCGCTATGGCTCAGGAACTGGATGAACGTCTGTGGAGTTTTAAGCCGGATGCTTTTTTGCCGCATGGCATGCTGGGCAACCAGCCGCCTTCACCTGTGGAAATCGGTTGGCAGGACGAGCCCGGCGATCATCATGATGTGTTGCTCAACCTGGATTTGAAAATTCCCGGTCACTTCTCACGCTTTCAAAGGGTTGCCGAAATCATTGATGACTCCGAAGACGTCAGGAAACCCAAGCGTGCTGACTGGACGTTTTACCGGGAAAGGGGCTATCCCATCAAGGCCCATGACATGCGCCGATGAACAACCACAAAAAAGGCAGCATGAGCTGCCTTTTTTAATGATTGATCAGAAGTGTAAGGACTATTCGCTGGCTTCGGTCAGCTTTTCTTCCAGTTCGCCCATCAACTGGGTAATGGACTGGGCTGACTTGCCGGTTTCATCCGCCAGTTCCTTGACCTGATCAGCCACCACGGCAAAGCCGCGACCGGCTTCACCAGCCCGAGCTGCTTCAATGCTGGCATTCAGGCTGAGCATTTTCAGGGTTTTCAGAACCTGCAGGATCTTCTGGGTCTGATTGATGATCTGGTTACTGGTCACCCCGACATCTTCCATCTTCTTCTTGCGTTCCACTTCCTGTGCCTTACGATCATTGATGTCGGCAACAATACCTTCCAGGTAGGTCACTTCACCCTGATCATTCAGAACGGCGCCGCCATGCTCATTCACCCATTGGATGCTGCCATCAGAACGTTTGATGCGGTAATCCACATTCCAGTTGCTGTTGTTCTGCATGCCTTTTTCCACAGCAGCATCCACTTTTTTGGTATCATCCTGATGAATCAGGGACATATAGGAAAGACGCTGATTATTCAGTAAATCCTTTTCTGCATACCCAGTCACTTTTTTTACGGCACCCGCGAGATTGACCATGGTAAAGCTCTGATCATTGCGGCAACGGTAAAGAAAACCGTTCATACGGTTGGCAATGCTTTCGTAAATGCGTGCTGTGTCTTCGCTTTCGGTGAAATCCGTGTCCTGCATATACTCTTCTGAACTCATAGCTTGAAGGCCTTCTTAGGTCAAAGAATCTCGGGTGGTCAAATCAATAACTTGTTGCATGAATTTACACTCAAAATATCATACCAGCAATCGACACAGGTAAAAGCCCTTTTTGCACCTCATGCCTATCAATAATCTTTGGATACCCCTGGCCCAGTGGCTGGCTGTGATCAGCATGACAGCCGATCATGCTGCCCGTTACCTGGTGCCGGGTCTGCCTGACTATTATTGGGTGGCGGGCACCCTGGGGCGGCTGGCTTTTCCTTTTTTTGCCGCTCTGGTGGCCTGGCATGCGCTTTTCAACAGTCGCCATCTGGGGCGTTACAGTCTGCGGATTCTGATGATTGGCTTGATTGCCCAACCGGTTTATGCCTGGATGCTTCAGGAACCTCTCAGTTCGGCCACCTTAAATGTCTGTTTTACTTTGGCAGGCGGTCTGGGCCTGACCGGTTTGCTGAAAGCGGCTTTGCAGCTCCAGCAACAGGATTTCCGGTTTTTTTACAGTTATCGCTTTTTTTTCGGCCTGACGCTGGCCTTGATCTGTGCCTGGCTGATCAGTCACTGGGTGGATTATGGCCTGACCGGCCTGCTACTGATTCCTGCTTTTGCCGGTCTGTTTTATTGCTATCAACAACGCCTGAACAGCACGGCCAGCTATCTGCAGTGGCTGGCAAGCTGGTCACTTCCAGGGTTTCTGGCCCTGGGGCTGAATCCCCCGGGCATCCCGACCTACAGCAGCTATTTTGCTTTGCTGCTTTTGCTGGGATTGCTGGGGTTAAGCCAGTTCAGGCGCCCCTGGCAGCTGCCTTTCCCCCGCTGGCTTTGGCTCAGCTGGTATCCCCTGCACCTGCTGGTGATTGCCGCATCCGCGCGGCTTCTGGCCTGATCAGTTCTTCAGGTGCCTTCCGCCATTCAGGCGCAGCAGATTGCCCGTCATATAAGGCTGGTTAAGCAGATAATCCACTGTCTGCCAAAGCACCTCAAATCCCGGCTCCATATACAAAGGCGATTTTGCCAGTACCTTTTGCTGGTATTCGGGGGTGTCGCCTTCATTAAAGGCCAGCAAGGCGGGAGCAATGGTATTGACCTTGATGTCCGGTGCATAGCGGGCGGCAAATGACAGCGCAAGGCTTTCTAGCCCGGCTTTGCTGGCGACGTAAGCTGAGTGCTTTGCAGAGCCACGGCGCACCACATCATCAGTGATATGAATGATATCGCTGGCACAACCCTGATCCTGAGCAGCTTTCAGCAATAAAGGAGACAGCTGATTGTTGAGCAAAAAAGGCGTCTGCTGATGAATCTGAAACATCCTCTGAAAAACCTCGGCAGCTTGCCGTCCTTCAGGATCCTCTTCGGGTCTGGGATCTGTCGCCCAGTCCGATGCATTATGGATCAAGGCACTCAGCCCGGAGTATCGCTTTTGCAGAGCAGCAGCAAACCCCAGAACACCATCATTGCTGGCAAAATCAGCCTGAATGCAGTCAGCACCCAGCCTTTCCAGCCGCTCGACACCCGCTTTTCGGGAGCGATAACTCACCACAACCGAGCGGCTCTGCTCCAGCAGTTTTTCTGCCAGATACAGGCCAGCCCTCTGACCGGCACCGGTAATCACCACCGGGTAAGCTGGATCAGTCATAATTTCTCGGCGCATAGGCATGTGCATCACTTAAAAGTGCTTTTGCAGGCATTCCCCGACTCATCATCAGATCTTCCACCGCATAAACCACTGCGGGCGAGCCACTGATAAAACCTTTAACCTGAGCGGCAGAATCACCTTCGATAAAATCCATTGCCAGAGACTCAGTTAAGCTGGCATTACGGCCCTTCCAGTCAGCATCGGCCAGATCCACACAAGTAAACAGCTGAAAATTGCTGTGCTGCTTTTCCCACGCCAGAGCCTGAGGCAATGCATAAAGCCCCTCGACATTGCGGGCACCCCAGTAGAGAGTCAGAGGTGCCTGCCAGTTACGTTTAAAGGCTTCTTCCAACAGGGATTTCATCTGGGCAAAGCCGGTTCCGGCAGCCACAAGAAGCAGCGGCTGCTCCTGTTCCGGTAGTACACACTCACCGGAGGCCAGGCACAGGGTCAGTTCACCGCCGTCCTTCAGCTGCTTCTGCAGTAATTCTGAAGTTTCCCGGCCGGGTAAATACTGGATGTGCAATTCCAGCTGCTGACTGCCGGGTGCACAGGCAATGGAAAAAGGCGCCCAGATAGTATCAGTCACTCCAATTTCCAGGTACTGACCGGCCTGAAATTCAACACTCTCTTCAGGCTGCAGTAAAACCTGATAAACATTATTACTCAGCAGCTCTACACTTTTGATCACTGCCTGGGTGGTTATTTTATGCATTGGCTTCCTGTCATAGTATTCATTTCGTATCCAGGCCCAGTTCATCCCAGAGGTTATCAACTCGTTCTTTAACGGCCTGATCCATAACGATGGGTGTGCCCCATTCGCGGTGGGTTTCACCCGGCCATTTATTGGTGGCATCCATACCCATTTTGGATCCCAGGCCGGAAACCGGGGAGGCAAAATCCAGGTAATCAATGGGCGTGTTTTCAATCATTACCGTATCACGGGCGGGGTCCATTCTTGTAGTCATGGCCCAGATCACATCCTTCCAGTCACGGGCATTGACGTCATCATCGGTAACAATCACAAATTTGGTGTACATGAATTGGCGCAGAAAACTCCAGACACCCAGCATCACCCGCTTGGCATGACCGGGATACTGTTTTTTGATGGTCACAACCGCCATCCGATAGGAACAACCTTCCGGCGGCAGATAAAAATCGGTGATTTCCGGGAATTGTTTTTGCAGGATAGGCACAAAAACTTCATTCAAAGCCACGCCCAGAATCGCCGGTTCATCCGGCGGTCTGCCGGTATAGGTGGAATGATAAAGGGCATCCTTGCGACGCGTGATGCGCTCTACCGTGAAAACCGGGAAGTGATCGACTTCATTGTAATAACCGGTATGGTCACCAAAGGGGCCTTCAGGGGCGGTTTCGCCCGGTTCGATATAACCTTCCAGTACAATTTCCGCTGAAGCCGGTACGCGCAGATCATAGCCTATGGATTTGACCAGCTCGGTTTTGCTGCCGCGCAGAAGTCCGGCAAAAGCATATTCAGACAAGGCATCAGGAACCGGGGTCACCGCACCCAGAATGGTGGCCGGATCAGCCCCCAGAGCGACACACACCGGAAATTTCTTGCCCGGATTGTCACGACAGAATTTCTGGAAATCCAGAGCCCCACCCCGGTGCGCCAGCCAGCGCATGATCAGCTTGTTTTTACCAATCAACTGCTGGCGATAAATGCCCAGGTTCTCGCGGCCCTTCTTTTTATTCTGGGTAATCACCAGCGGCCAGGTCACCAACGGTGCAGCATCACCCGGCCAGCAGTGCTGAATCGGCAGGCCGTAAAGATCAACTTCATCACCTTCCTGAACCACTTCCTGGCAGGGTGCCTTGCTGACCACCTTGGGGTTCATGGTCAGAACCTTTTTGAAGATGGGCAGCTTTTCCCAGGCATCTTTCATGCCCTTGGGTGGGTCCGGCTCTTTCAAGAAAGCCAGCAGCTTACCGATTTCCCGCAAGGCTTGTGTGGATTCCGCACCCATCCCCAGAGCCACCCGCTCGGGCGTTCCGAACAGGTTGGCCAGTACGGGCATGGAGTGACCCTTGGGGTTTTCAAACAGGATCGCCGGACCACCGGCTCTTAGCGTGCGGTCGGCAATTTCCGTCATTTCCAGATAGGGGTCGATTTCCTGACTGACCCTCTTCAGCAGACCCCGGGCTTCAAGTTGACTGATAAAATCACGTAAATCCTTATAATTCATGGGATTTAAAGCCTCTTAATGTGCAAAAGGCAAGCCCTGGGGCTTGCCTTGATTCCTGCGGGTGTGGGAGACCGCTCCGCGGGCGATGATTATCGCGCAGGGACTGCGCTCCCACAGGGCTGCACTCCCACAACCTGTGCTCTTACTCTGGCTATAATCTTCTATGTGGGAGGCCGCTCCGCGGGCGATGATTATCGCGCAGGGACTGCGCTCCCACAGGACTGCGCTCCCACAACCTGTGCTCTTACTCTGGCTGCAATCTTCTATGTGGGAGGCCGCTCCGCGGGCGATGGTTATCGCGCATGGAATGCGCTCCCACAGGACTGCGCTCCCAAAACCTGCGCCACTAGATCCTACTTGCGTTTCATGGCCTCAAAAAACTCCATATTCGTCTTGGTATCTTTCAAGCGATCAATCAGGAATTCTGTGGCAGCCACATCTTCCATGGGGTTGAGCAGCTTGCGCAGAATCCACATACGCTGGAGTTCTTCTTCTGTGGCCAGCAGGTCTTCACGACGGGTGCCGGAGCGACGGATGTTGATTGCCGGGTAGACGCGTTTTTCAGCCACTTTGCGATCCAGGTGCACTTCCATGTTGCCGGTGCCCTTGAACTCTTCATAGATGACTTCATCCATTTTCGAGCCGGTGTCCACCAGAGCGGTCGCCATGATGGTCAGGCTGCCGCCTTCTTCGATATTACGCGCCGCACCAAAGAAGCGTTTGGGTTTTTCCAGGGCATGGGCATCGACACCACCGGTCAGTACCTTACCGGAGCTGGGCACCACGGTATTGTAGGCGCGTGCCAGGCGGGTGATGGAATCCAGGAGAATCACCACATCCAGTTTGTGTTCAACCAGGCGCTTGGCCTTTTCGATGACCATTTCCGCCACCTGAACGTGACGTGCCGGTGGCTCATCAAAGGTGGAGGCAACCACTTCACCGCGTACGGTGCGCTGCATTTCAGTCACTTCTTCCGGGCGCTCATCAATCAGCAGCACGATCAGGTGACACTCAGGGTTGTTGCGCTTGATGGAGTTAGCAACATTTTGCAGCATCAGGGTTTTACCGGCCTTGGGCGGGGAGACAATGAGGCCACGCTGCCCTTTACCAATCGGGGAAACCAGGTCAATGATGCGAGCGGTGAGGTCTTCGCTGGAACCGTTGCCGACCTCCATCACCAGGCGGTCATCGGGAAAAAGTGGAGTGAGGTTTTCAAAGAGGATTTTGTGTTTGGCGTTATCAGGGCGATCAAAGTTAATGGAGTCAACTTTGAGGAGGGCAAAATAGCGTTCCCCGTCTTTGGGTGGGCGTATCTTGCCGGAAATACTATCCCCTTTACGCAGGTTAAAACGGCGTATCTGGCTGGGGGAAACGTAAATATCATCAGGCCCGGCCAGGTAAGAGGAATCTGCCGAGCGCAGAAACCCAAAACCATCTTGAAGTATTTCCAGAACACCATCGCCGTAGATGTCTTCACCACTTTTGGCGTGGCGTTTCAAAACAGCAAAGATGATGTCTTGTTTACGAGAACGGGCAACATGTTCTATGCCCATTTCGTTGGCGATTTCCATTAACTCGGGGACGGATTTCTGCTTAAGTTCGGTCAGATTCATGGGTTTTGTATTGGTGATCTTGCCAGGAGTAATAATTCCGTTAAACGGAGTGGATAATTAATACCGGTCTTGCTCGCAAGGTAAATTTGAAATTGAGTCTTTCAGTTGCAAGGCAGCATTCAGGCAACAAGTGCCGAACAAACGGCAAACTGGGCTTAAACGACCAAAAAGCGCTTGTTGACTCAGAGTCTCGGGGCAGGCCGGGTATTTGATGAACTTGCTTAGTTAGCTAGAGCGCAAGGATTGTGGAGCGGCGCGAAGCTAAGTTATCTTGCCCTAGAAAAGGCCTGGTGCGCAAGTCCTAAATGTAAGAAATTGCAAGCCAGGCCTGAAGAGGGCTTTAGAGGGTTTCATCAATAAAGCTGGTCAATTGTGACTTGGACAGCGCACCCACTTTGGTGGCTTCCGTTTTCCCGCCCTTGAAGACCATCAGGGTGGGAATGCCCCGAATACCGAATTTCGCCGGGGTATCTGTATTTTCATCAATATTGAGCTTACAGACCTTCAGGCGGCCATCATATTCGCTGGCCACTTCTTCCAGTACGGGAGCAATCATTTTACAAGGGCCACACCACTCAGCCCAGTAGTCAACCAGTACGGGGAGATCTGACTGGAGTACATCTTCCTCAAAACTGGCATCGCTGACATTAACGATATTAGAACTCATTTCTTCACTCCTAAGCGGTATTCAAGCAGGTGTTTAGAGGTATCATAGCACCCTCTGGGAGTCACCTAAAGCCTGCGGAAATATAATCTTCATGTTTTTAATGCTATCGTTATTGGCTCCCATGCCTACATTTTTTGGTCTTTTGGATACTTAACCTTATGGCAGATGCTTCATTACCTGATGGTTGCACTTTAGCAGCCCTGGATCTTGGCTCCAACAGTTTTCACCTGGTTCTGGCCCGCAAAATCAAAGGCGAACTCAGTCTCCTAAAGCGCCTGGGAGAGAAAGTACAACTGGCCGCAGGTCTGGATGATCAGGGCTACCTCAGTGAAGAAGCACAACAGCGTGGACTGGAGTGTCTGGAGCGTATGGCTCCCTTTGTGCGGGGGCTGGATGACACCCAGGTCAGAGCTGTAGGCACCAATGCCCTGCGGGCCGCCCATAACGCCCAGGAATTTATTCAGCGTGCACAAGAGCTTTTAAACATCCCCATTGAAGTCATTGCCGGTCGTGAAGAGGCCCGCCTGATTTATGCCGGGGTGATACACACCTCTCCCAAGGTTGGGGGACGACGCCTGGTGGTGGATATCGGCGGTGGCAGCACGGAATTCATTGCCGGCGAAGATAACGAACCCCACCTTCTGGAAAGCCTGCACATGGGCTGCGTCAGCTACACCCAACGCTTCTTTTCAGATGGCAAGCTGACTGAAAAAAATTACCAGCAGGCACGTCTGGCCGCCTTGAGTGAATTGCTGCACATCCAGAAGCCCTTTCTCGGCCATGGCTGGCAACAGGCCCAGGGTAGCTCGGGCACCCTGAAAACCCTGTCTCTGGTGGCTGGCAAAGGGGAGTTTGTACCCCTGACGCCCAAGAATCTGCATGAACTGGAAAAAGAGCTGCTTAAAAACAAATCGGCTGACAACTGGACCGCCTATGGCATGAAAGCCGACCGGGCCCGAGTTATTGCCGCTGGCCTTGCCATCACTTCAGCATTTTTTGAGTCTTTACAGATCCAGGAGATGCACTATGTAGAGGGCGCCCTGCGGGAAGGTGTTCTTTATGAACTGGCCGGTACCGGAACCGATCTGGACATTCGTGAGCGTACCATCAAATCCCTGCAGGATCGATTTCAGGCTGATCCGGTACAGAGCGATCTCGTCAACCAGGCCGCCCTGTATGCCTTGCAGCAGGTGGCATCAGCCTGGGGACTGACTCACCCACGTTGGCAAAGCAAACTGGGCTGGGCGGCGCAACTGCATGAAATCGGCTTGAGTGTTGCGCACACCCAGTACCACAAGCATGGTGCCTACCTTTTGCATTACGCCGACCTGGCAGGTTTCACCCGCCAACAGCAGTGCGTGCTGGCGGTTCTGGTTCGTTCACACCGGCGTAAATTCCCGGCCAGTGAATTCAAGAGTTTCTCGCCCGAGTATCAGTTGAAGCTGCAACGCCTGGCCAGAATTCTGCGTCTGGCGGTTCTTTTGCACCACAGCCGCCCGGATGCAGCCCTGACCAACTTCCAATTGGAGGTGAACAACTCCAGCAGCAAGGAAACCCTGACCCTGCAGTTTCCCGAAGGCTGGCTGGAACAACAGCCTCTGCTTTTGACCGACCTGGAACAGGAAGCCAAATGGCAGGCTGCTGTGGGCTTCGAACTCCTCTATTCCTAAAATATTCAAATTAGCGTTACGAGCGTGGAAGCTGCAAGGCGCAATTGGCTGAAAAAGCGGAGTCTACATTTAGTAAATGAGCATTTTGATGCCAATTGCAACACAGCAGAATCGAGCGCAGTAGCTAATTAATCCACCTCGGGGCGCATGGCCGGGAACAGCAGCACATCCCGGATAGAGGCCGCATTGGTAAAGAGCATTACCAGGCGGTCAATACCGATGCCTTCACCGGCTGTGGGCGGCAAGCCATACTCAAGAGCGCGAATATAGTCGGCATCATAGAACATGGCTTCATCATCACCGGCTTCTTTTTCGGCGACCTGCTCCAGGAAGCGCTCTTTCTGATCCTCGGCATCATTCAGCTCGGAAAAGCCATTGGCAATTTCACGACCACCGACGAAAAATTCAAAGCGGTCGGTGACTTCCGGCTTGTCATCGTTGCGGCGGGCCAGAGGTGAAACCTCGGCAGGGTACTCGGTGATGAAGGTTGGTTGACGCAGTTGCTCTTCAGCCACTTCTTCAAAAATCTCGGTCAGAATGCGACCCCAGCCCCAGGAATCCTTGATCGCCAGTTTCAGGCTCTTCGCCACTTCGGCAACCCCTTCGCGGGTCTTGAGCTGATCCTTACTGATTCCTTCACCGTATTGGGCAATAGCCTGGGTCATGGTCAGGCGCTGGAAGGGCTGACCAAAATCATAATCTTCACCCTGATAGTGCAACTGGGTTTTACCCAGAACCTGTTCCGCCAGGCTGCGCAGCATGGCTTCGGTCAGATCCATCAGCTGATTGTAGTCGGCATAGGCCCAGTAGAACTCCAGCATGGTGAATTCCGGGTTATGCCGGGTCGACAAGCCTTCGTTGCGGAAATTACGGTTGATTTCATAAACCTGTTCAAAGCCACCCACCACCAGACGCTTGAGATACAGCTCCGGGGCAATGCGCAGGTACATGTCCTGATCCAGTGCATTGTGATGCGTAATAAAAGGCCGCGCTGTGGCCCCACCGGGGATGGTTTGCAGCATGGGAGTTTCCACTTCCATAAAGCCGCGCTCTTCCATAAAACGACGAATACCGCTGATCACTTTTGAGCGAATCACAAAGGCATCCCGGGCTTCGGGGTTAACAATCAGATCCACATAACGCTGGCGGTAGCGCATCTCCTGATCGGCCAGACCATGAAACTTGTCCGGCAGGGGGCGCAGGCTTTTGGTCAGCAGGCAGCTCTGCTGGATATGAATATAAAGATCACCCTTGCCGGACTTGTGCACCGGGCCTTCGGCATAGACCAGATCCCCCAGATCCCAGCTCTTGATGTCTTCTTTCTGGTCTTCATCCAGACCCTTTTTGTCCACATAAAGCTGAATCTGACCACTGACATCCTGAATGACAATAAAAGGGCCACGCTGACGCAGAATCCGGCCCGCCACTTTAGCCTTGCGATCCAGGGTTTCCAGTTCGGGCTTTTCCCTGTCACCCAGTTCCTGCTGCAAATCCGCTGCATAGGCATCACGGCGCAGATGGTTGGGAAAGGCATTACCGGCTTCACGTCTGGCAGCCAGTTTGGCGCGGCGCTCAGCAATCAACTTGTTGTCTTCTTCGCTCATTTCTATAGCCCCTGCTTAAGACTGGCTTCAATGAATTTATCCAGATCACCGTCCAGAACGGCCTGGGTATTGCGGTTTTCAATGCCGGTACGCAGATCCTTGATGCGCGAGTCATCCAGCACATAGGAGCGGATCTGGCTGCCCCAGCCAATATCGGCTTTGGAATCTTCCAGCTTTTGTTTTTCGGCGTTGCGCTTCTGCATTTCCAGCTCATACAAACGGGACTTCAACTGCTTCATGGCAAAGTCCTTGTTCTGGTGCTGGGAGCGCCCGGACTGGCAGGCCACCACGGTATTCGTCGGCAGGTGGGTGATCCGGACCGCCGATTCGGTGCGGTTGACGTGCTGCCCCCCGGCACCGGAAGCGCGATAAACATCAATACGCAGATCCGCCGGATTGATGTCAATTTCAAAGCTGTCATCCACCTCAGGGGAAACAAACACTGAGGCAAAGGAAGTGTGACGTCGCCCCCCGGAATCAAAGGGACTTTTGCGCACCAGGCGATGCACGCCGGTTTCCGTGCGCAACCAGCCAAAGGCATAGCTACCTTCCACCTGAAGAGTGGCAGACTTGATGCCCGCCACATCACCGGCAGACACCTCAACCAGCTCGGCCTTGAAATCATGCTGGTCACACCAGCGCAGATACATGCGCAAGAGCATTTCCGACCAGTCCTGAGCTTCGGTGCCACCGGAACCGGCCTGAATGTCCACAAAGCAGTTGTTTTCATCCATCTCGCCGGAGAACATGCGCCGGAATTCCAGGCCTTCCAGCTGTTTCTGCAGGCTTTTAAGGTCGACTTCAGCTTCGTTCAGGGTGCTTTCATCGTCTTCGGCAGCGGCCAGTTCCAGAATATCCAGGGTATCGATCAGGCCCTGCTCAAGTTCTTCCAGAGTGGTGACGATGGTTTCCAGTTGCGAGCGCTCCTTGCCCAGAGCCTGGGCACGATCCGGCTCATTCCAGACATCCGGCTGCTCCAGTTCGCGGGTTACTTCTTCGAGACGGTCTTTCTTTTCAGCGTAGTCAAAGATACCCCCTAAGAACACGGGTGCGTTCTTGCATGTCTTTGATCAGGGATACCAAGGGGTTGATTTCCAGCATGGGGTTAGCTTCTCCAGCTAGTTGGAAAAATTCAATAAAGAGAGTAAACCGTGCATTCTACCCAAGGCGGAGACGCAACTCCACCTTACCAAGGGTGAACCAGCCTGTTATTCTTGGGTCAATACCTGAGCATCCACTCTGTACACAAGGAAAATATGAAGCCGAATTTAACCAGTACACCTGATCAGCTGAATTTACAGCTGGGCCCCTGTAGCGCGCAATTAAGCTGGAAACAGGCCGCCGAGCTAAGAAACATTCTGGCTGAACGCCTGGCAGGCTATCTACAGAATGCCCGGCCGGAAGCCGACAAGAACAGAAAGCAGCTGGTTAAATTACAGCCTCTGGCCGATGCCTTGTCCTCTCTGGAGAAAATCCAGCTTCAGGAAGTACTCAAGGCCTACCCCAAGCCACAGCTGGCTGCGTTGGTGCGCTTTCTGAGAGCAGAGCGCCCCGGCATCAGTGAAAAAATCTTCGCCCAGCTTTCACGTCGTGCAGCAGAACAGCTCTCCGACGAACTGGCACAAAAGGGGCCGACACCGCTACATCAGGTGATACCGGCCCTGGCTGCCCTGGAGCAACCCCTGGCCAGGCAAGGGGTTTATGTCGGCATCAATCACAAGGCACGCGAATACCTGCAACGTCTGGGGCAGCTTCCCAAACCCGCCCTGGCCCAGTTGCTCGACAAACTGCCCGCCGCAGCCCAGACCCGACTACTGCAGGTTTCGCGGCAACTGGATACTCCCGAAATTGAATCCCGGTGCAAACAGGTAATCCAGCCCGAGCTGCTGCCGGAAACAGCAAAAACCAGTCCGGCAAAACTTGATGAGCAGGAAGTGCGTGAACTGATGGCCTTGGTCAGCAAGGAATTAAAGCGTCTGCGGGACGCCAGCAGCAGGAGCAAAACCCATGCTTGAAGTGACCCTGAGCAACCAGAAACTGGCCCTTGAGGATCAGTTTCTCAGTCTGGAAATCAGCCTGCATGATGGCTTAATGCTTCTGGCCGAGATGGATGAGCTTCTGGAAAAGCCCGGCCAGGAAAGCTATACCCTGCTGGGCAGCTATTATCAGCGCCAACTCAGCAGCCTCCTGCAACTGCCGGCCAGAGAGCGCCAGAGCCTGCTGCAGGATGTCAGCCTGGAAGCCCTGGCCTGTCTGTTGAAGATGCTCAAGGGCACCTCTACCGAGGTTCTCCTCAAGCAGAACCTTTCCCAGCGCCGTCTTCGCCAATTGGAAGAAGAACCTGTTTATCAGCAATCCAGGCCACCCGAGATTGCCACCCTGAAATCGGCCCTGTCAGGCTTCTTTCAACACCTGGATGACAAGGTTAGTCAGGGTGAGATTCTACTGCCGGACCCGGATGAGCCCCACTACTGAGCCACCAGCTCCAGGTGCTCCAGCAGGGTTTCAAAATCCTGCAGGGACCCCATGGCATCCTCCTGATGATAAGTCAGGGTCATGACCAGACTTTTGCGCTGTTCAATCTGCAGCATGTACTGAAGCACCCGGGTATCCGGAACACTGCCGGCATAAGCCAGAATGAAAGCCGGATAACCCTGAACTTCCTTGCCTTCACAGCGCTCCAGCTCAACTTCCTTGCCCAGAGTGCGGCCCAGCAGGCCTGGCAGGGCACTGCAGGTTGCCTTGATCTGACTGGCCGCTTCAGGCACCTGATCATTGGTTTCAAAGAGGCTGAGATTGTCATACACCCCCTGGTGAGAATCACGGGTATTGAACAGCAATTCCAGATCGCCCTGCTGCATTCGTTCGGCCAGGCGCTCACGCATCAAGGGAGGTAAATCCAGTTCCTTCTTACCATTGCCCTCCACCGAGGAGAGGTCATCTTTGCTGAGCAGTTGCCAATCATCCGGTAAGTAGAGGGTCACCCCAAAACTGGTTTGAAAAGATTTCAGCTCTTCGGCCACACCGGGGCCAGACACGAACACCAGAAAAAGACACAGCTGCAAAGCGGACAAACGCATGGATTTTAATAGTTTCAAAACAAGAACCTGCACAAGAAGATGGAAATTCAGGTAAGCTATGCTCACCAGAAAGCGCCTACTATAAGCCATTTTTAAACCTCTGACTGCCCTGACGAAGCGATCTATGACAACTTCTCTCTCCCCGACCCTGCAACTTGCTTTTGATCTGATCCGCCGCCCTTCCGTCACCCCGGAGGATGCCGGCTGCCTGGAACTTCTGGGTGAACGCCTGGAAAAACTCGGCTTCAAGCTGGAACGGCTGAAGTTCGGTGAAGTGGATAACCTCTGGGCCAGAAAAGGCGACCAGGGGCCTTTGCTGTGTTTTGCCGGTCATACGGATGTCGTGCCTCCCGGCCCGGCAGAGCGCTGGGACACAGGCGCATTTGAACCTCAGATTGATGCCCAGGGAGAGTTACGGGGGCGCGGCGCTGCCGATATGAAAGGCAGCCTGGCGGCCATGGTGACCGCCATTGAAGGTTTTCTGGAGATGCATCCCGACCATCAGGGCAGTATTGCCCTGCTGCTGACCAGTGACGAGGAAGGCCCTGCTGTCAATGGAACCGTCAAGGTCATGGAGCATCTGGAAGCGCGTGGCGAAAAAATGGACTGGTGCCTGGTGGGCGAGCCCTCCAGTACCGCAAGACTGGGTGACTTTATCAAAAATGGCCGTCGTGGCTCCCTGGGGGCACGGCTACTGGTCAAGGGCAAGCAGGGGCATGTCGCCTATCCGCACCTGGCCGCCAACCCGATTCACCTGGCGGCACCGGCTCTGGCGGAATTGACCGCTGCGACCTGGGATGAAGGCAATGATTTTTTTCCGGCCACCAGCCTGCAAATCTCCAACATTCAGGCAGGCACCGGAGCCACCAATGTCATCCCCGGAGAACTGGAGGTCATCTTCAACTTCCGTTTTTCCACCGAAGTCACCGCTGAAGAGTTGCAAAAAAGAACCGAGGCGCTTTTGGATCGCCATGCTCTGGACTATCAGTTGGATTGGACTCTAAGTGGCCAGCCTTTTTTGACGGCTGAAGGCAGGCTGGTGGAAGCAGCCCAGCAGGCGATTCTGGAAGTCACGGGTCAACCGACTCAGTTGTCCACCGCTGGCGGCACCTCCGACGGGCGTTTTATTGCCCCTTCCGGAGCCCAGGTTGTCGAACTGGGACCCATCAACGCCACCATTCACCAGGTCAATGAGCGAGTCCGAGCTGAAGACCTGAACCTGTTAAGCCAGGTCTACCAGCGCTTGATCAGCAAGCTGCTCAGTTAAAAGCGCATGCCCAAAGCCAGACTCAGGCTGTTTGATGAGCTGTCCGGCAGCTCATCGGCAATCGATTCCTCAATGGTCCAGCGCTCAAGCTTAAGTCGGGTGGTGATGGCGCGGCCATTGCCCGCCAGATAGTCGATGCCCACCCAGGCAGCATAGCCACCGCCATTGGCCTGGGTGGGGCTGACTGAACTCTCGCCCTCGTATCTTTCCCAGCCTTTGACCAGCAAACGATACTCGGCGCCCACCACCAGAAAGCTGGAGTTATCAAACCGCATACCCAGATCCAGGCCAAAAGGCAGGTAGACATAGCGCATACTGCTTTTGCCTTCGGGGTTGTCGCGAACCTGAATACCCTGCCAGGCCAGCCCGGTCCAGACCGCAAGATCACCGGGAAAAGCTGAGAGGTTCATGGCTCCCACGTGGTAGCCAAAATGACTGGAAGTCACCTCAGCCGTTTGATCCGTGGCCGAAGTCTGTTCGCTGGTGTTGTTGAAGGTGTGGCCCAGGCTCAAACGGTGATAGGCAAAGTTGCCGCCCAGGACTTCAAAGTCCACATTGAGCTGAAACAGATGGGAATCCAGTTGAAATCCTGCTGCATCCGATTCCTGATCCAGTTGCTTATAGCTCACCGAAGGCGTCAAAAACACGGCCGTACCATCCGAATTCTGCTGGGATCGGTAGGACTCAGGGGAAGACGTCTCTTCAGATGGCTGCTCAACCGCTTCAGGTGACGGCGTGGCTTCCTCATCCGAACGCAAGGTTGATATGGGTTCAGCAAGCAGGGAAGGGGCATACAGGCCCGACAAAACCAGAACAAAAACAGGTAGGCGTTTCACAGAAGCTCCCTTTGCCAAAGGGGCTGCCAACCAGTATCTGGGCTGGCAGCCTGCTGACAACTAGTGGTTCAGGATGGACACATCTTCAGCCTGGAGGCCTTTTTCACCTTCAGCCGCTGCAAATCTGACTCGCTGACCTTCACGCAAAGTACGATGACCGGTGCCGCGAATCGAGCGAAAATGAACAAAAACCTCACCACCGACATCACGAATAATAAAACCAAAACCCTTGTTGACATTGAACCATTTGACAACGCCTTCCTCGCGATCATCATCCGCTTCCTCATCAGCGTCATCCACCTCATCACTATCGGCATGGATGCCCAGGGCTTTAAGACGCAAAAACTCATTAACACTTGCCGCCAGCATCAGAAGCACAAAAACCAACAGGTAGGTTTTCACGGCACTACTGCCACTGGCCGCTGCTTCGGGTGAAACAGCCAAAAGAGGCAAAACCAGAGGTGCCAAAACAGCAATAACCAGACTAACCAGAATATTTCGTATCAAGGTATTATTAAGCATAAAGTTTCTCTAAATCCAACTTGGTAAAGGAGTGACAAAAAAACAACCGACCCCCAAGCCCTTGCCTGGTATTTGCCGGATTGCAATGGCAGGCTAAACTAACCCGAACCTGCTGACATCTATTATAACCATGTCTGCAGGAAAATGTTTAACCCAGGTAACGACTTAAATCTATGAAAGACCATGAAAAACGACTTATTGCACTGGAAACCCAATTGGCCTTTCAGGATGACCTTCTGGAACAACTCAACCAACAGCTGATTTTGCAGAACCGTGATATCCACAGCCTGCAGGAGCAGGTCAGAGTTCTTGGCCAGAGACTGGTCACCTTAAAAGAAAATCATCAGGATGAGAAGCAGCCTGACATGGCGGATGAAAGACCTCCCCACTATTGACCGCTTCCTGAACATTGTGGCGAGTCAGGTCGTGCCTCACCCCGTGCCGCCCATTCATCGGGCGTATAAAGATGCAGTGCCAGTGCATGCACCGGCCCGGCCAGTTCATCAGCCAAGAGGGCGTAAATTTTCTGGTGCCGCTTCACCGGCATCAGAGACTGGAAGTCACCACTGACCAGGGTCACCTTGAAGTGACTTTCCCGCCCCGGTGGCCCTGAATGCTGATCGCTTTCATTTTCGATTTGCAGGTATTGCGGCTGCAGGGCGGTTGTCAGTTTGTCGCGAATACCTTCTTCTACTTTTGCCATAATCTGTCTCACTATTATCCTGGAATTGAATTCAGTTCTCTCGCCCCGGGTCGCTGGCTTCCACAATGAATTTTCTGATGCGATGCGTGACCCACCAGACACCACCCACCACAAAGGGCACCGCTATGGCTGTTGCCAGATCTTTATTCAAGGGAACCCCCAAAGGCTCCATGGCTCCAAACAGATAACGCAACAGGCTGATGCCATAATAGCTGATTGCTGCAATGGAAAGGCCTTCCACCGTTTCCTGCATTCGCAGCTGCAAACGCGAGCGCCGGTTCATGGAAGCCAGCAAACGCCGGTTTTGTTCCTCCAGTTTGAGGTCAACACGGGTACGAATCAAATCACCGGCGCGTTCAATGCGTCGCGCCAGATCTTCCAGGCGCTGACTGACTGAATCACAGGTTTTGGCAGCGGGGGTCAGGCGTCGGCCAAAAAAAGCAATCAGGGTGAAAGTGGGCCCCTGCTGTATCTCCTTGAGCTCCTCCAACCGCTTCATCACCAGATGATAGTAAGCCTTGGTGGCTGAAAAGCGGGAGATGGTATCCGCCCGATGACGTTCAATCTGTGCAGCCATGGAGGTCAATTGCCGCAACAGGGCCCGCTCTTCTTCCAGGCCTTCGGTGTCGGACAACTGGGTGATGATTGCTGCCAACTGATTGTCCAGTTGACGTAACACCGGGGCCAGTTCGCGGGAAGGCCGGGCACCCAGCAAAGCCATGAGACGATAGGTTTCCAGCTCCAAAACACGCAGAATCAGGCGGCCTGTCTGGTTATCGTTCAAGCCATGATTGTGCAGGAGTATCCGGCCACAACCATCGCCGTGCATTCTGAAAGCACTCCAGAGGGTGGCGGCCCCCTCCATCAGCCGACCACTGACCAGGCGCTGACCTTCAAAGCAGCTGGCCAGATCTTCACGATCAAAGCTGTCTTCCTCGGGGCTGGCCACTTCCAGATGCAGGGCAACCACCAGTTCGCCGGGGATAGCCTGGAGCCAATCGTCAGGCAGCAGTGACAAGGCCGTCTGTTCAAAGGGTTCAGCTTTACGTCCGGGGCGGATAAAGGTGTAGGTGACAAATTCCAGGTGCCTTTCCCAGCGCACCTCCAGCCCGCCCAGACTTTGATAAAAACTATTGTCCGGAGCCGCCGGTGGGTTGACTCCATAGCGACTGCAGAGGTCACAGAGGTGATCAAAGTCTTTTTGTTTGTCATTTTCATCCAGCAACAAGGCCAGATGGGAAATTCTCACCGGACTGCCAATCACCGGAAAAGGCCGGGCATGCAGCTCCTGATAAAGAGAGGCACGATCCGGATGCATGCGCAGTGGCAACCCGGCCAATAAATCGGAAGGGTGGGAGTTGGCTTGAGACACGATTCAACCTTAAGGCAAAGAGTTTCCTTCATAATGCAATGCCTTAAGGTGAACCGCAAGTCATCAACTGAGCCGGTGCAGGAGTTTGTGAGGCGCCTCATTGAGGGAGCCTCGCAGAGCCAGATGTGCAAAACCGGCCAACAGCAAAGCACCAATCACAGGTGGCAATATCCAGAAAAGCGGCGCCGGTTCCCAGGTAAGATTGAATAGTTGCTGGGCCAGCAGGCTGTAGAGAGTTTCTCCCAGAATGGCGGCCAGAATGCCCGCCAGACCGCCCAGTAGCAGGAATTCAGCAAATTGCCGACCTGCCAGACTGGCTCTTTGTGCACCCATTACCTTCAGCAGGGCCTGCTCACGTTGGCGGGCATCCAGGCTGGCCATCATCAGCGCCCAGGTCACCAGAAAACCGGCCAGCAACACAAAGCCCAGCAGGTACTGCACACCCAGACTCAACTGACGCAAAATGCCTTCTGCCTGCGCCAAAATGGCGCGGACATCCAGGAAGGCCACGCCGGGAAACTCCTGACTGATCGCACGCATGAATCCGGCTTCATCCTCAGGCATGACAAAACTGGACAAAAAGGTATGCGGCTGATCCTCCAGCACTTCGGGAGGGAAAATCACATAAAAATTGGGATTGAAACTTTCCCAGTTCACCGTGCGGATACTGGCTACTTCTGTGGTAATGGCGCGACCGGCCAGATTGAAGGTCACCCGGTCACCCAGTTCCAGCCCCAGGTTTGCAGCCATGTCGCTTTCCACCGAAATGGGGAGTAATCCTTCGTCAGGCTCCTCCAGTTCCGGCCACCAATGGCCTTCCACGACGGCATTGTCACCCGGCAGTTCGGCGCTCCAGGTCAGGTTAAGCTCACGACGCAGAGTATTGTCATTACGGGAGGCTGCCGGAACCTGGCTTTCAGCCTCCTCACCATTAATCAGGGTCAGCCGTCCACGCAAAATGGGATACAGCTGACTGTGCTCCAGCTCTCTATCGTCCAGAAAAGCAATGAAGTCCTCACGCTCATGAGGCTGGATATCCACAGCAAACTGGCTGGGCATATCTTCGGGAAGCTGCTCCTGCCAATCACCCACCAACTGGTCTCCACCCCGGGCCACCAGCAAAACAGCCGTAAAAGCCAGGGTAAAGGTGCTCAACTGCAACAGGGTTTCACCGGGATTGCGACCCAGACGGCGCAATCCCTGACGCCACCGCCAGGGAAATTGTTGCAGACGGGTCATCAACAAACGGATCAACACCCAGCCCAGCGCGGCCACAACAAAGCCTGCCGCGACCAGACCAGCCAGTGTCCAGAGGGTCAACAAGAGATCCCCTGACAACCAGTAGCCCAGACCCAGGGTGGCAACACCGGCCAGGCCATAGCTCAGCAGACCGGAACCACTCAGCTTCCAGGGCCTGGACTGCAACACGGCCAGGGGACTCACCTGGGCCAGACTCAAAAGAGGAGCCAGGGAAAAACCCAGCAACAGCCAGAGAGCCAGCAAGACAGCTGCCACCAGTGGCCAGATACTCGGGGCTGGCAAGGTCAGGGGCAACAGGGGTGAAAGCAGTTCCACCAGGCCCAGATGGGCCAGATAACCCACCAACCCACCGAGCAAGCCAGCCGCCAGCCCCAGCCAGAAAAGCTGCAACAGGAACAGGCGGCGCACCCTGGCTCGGGATTGCCCCAGGCAGCGCAATAACGCCACCTCCTTGGCCTGACGTCGGGCCTGGCGTTGTGAGGCCAGAGCCACCGCCAGAGAGGCCAGTAGCACTGCAATCAGGCCCGCCATCCCCAGATAACGACGCCCTTCTTCCAGGGCTCGGGCAACACCGGGGCGATCCTCCTGCATATCCCTGAGGCGTTGATTCGAGTCCAACCGATCCGGCAGTTCCCGGCGCAATCGATCCAGAATCTCGTCGGCACCGGTTATGCCCAGGTTCCAGCGGGCGCGGCTCAGAGGCCCCAGCAGAGCGCTGCCCTGCAAACTGTCCAGGTGAACCAAAGCTCGGGGGGAAAAGCTGGCAAAGCCTCCGCTTTGATCCGGTGTCTCCAGCAGGTAAGCAGAAAACTCCAGCTGCTGGTCACCCAGTTCAATCAGATCCCCAGGGCTGGCATCCAGGCGCAGTGCCAGTCCTCGTTCCAACCAGATATGCCCCTCTTCCGGCGCGCGCGCAGTGGTCACCTCACCGTCTGGGGTTTCCAGGCGCACTTCACCCAGCAGTGGGTAGTCATCATCAACTGCCGTTAAACTGATCAGCAGCAGGGCATCATCCAGCCCGGCCATGCTGGTCAGGCTGACCCTTTGCGACCAGCGCAGACCCTGTTCAGAAAGATGCTTTTGCAAGTCCGTGTCTGCTGGCTCACGACCGGAGACCACCAGATCGCCACCGGAAATTCTTGCCGCCTCATGATCCAGGGCACCCTGCATTCGCTCAC